>NZ_CP118574.1:3125000-3437500 GCF_028898845.1 Streptomyces sp. WZ-12
CACCACCACCAGTACAGCCGGCTGGTCGACCTCCGGGCCGCGGAGTTCCTGCGCGGCACCGACGCCGACGTCCTCATCGGGACCCGGCCGGGCATCAACGCCTATCTGGCCCGCTTCGGCCCCCGCCGGGCCCTGCGGATCGGCCGGGTGCCGCTGCGGTACGACGCGCACGGCGCCCCGCTGCTGGCCGAACTCGTCGGCCCCTACCGGGCGTTGGACGCGCTGGTCACCACCACCGAGGCGGAGGCGGCCCATTGGCGGGCGCGGCTGTCGCTGCCCGGTGTGCGGGTGCTGGCGGTGCCGACCGTCGTCCCGCCGCCGGACGCCCCGCCGACCGGCCCGGACGCGGAACCGGCGGCGGCCCGCGCGGCGGAGCGGGGCGCGCCGACGCTCGTCGCGGCCGGCCCGCTCGTCCCCGGCGAGCGCTTCGACCTGCTCGTCGAGGCGTTCTCCGCGGTCTGCGCCCAACACCCGGGCTGGCGGCTGCGGATCCACGGCGAGGGCCCGGAACGCGCCCGGCTGCGCAGCCTGATCGACGGGCTGGGGCTGGCCGGGCGGGCGGAGTTGGCCGGGCCGCGGACGCCGGACGGGGCGGAGTTCGCGGGCGCGACGCTCGCCGCGTCGGCCTCCGACGCCGAGGCGTCCGGGCCGGCCCTGGCCGAGGCGATGCGGCGCGGCGTCCCGGTCGTCGGCATCGGCCGGCCGCCCGGCCCGACGGAGCTGCTCCAGGACGGCGGCGGGGGCGGGGTGTTGGTGCCGCCCGACGACGGACGAGCCCTGGTGGGGGCGCTGTTGGAGCTGGCCGAGGACCCGGAACGGCGCCGGGCGATGGCCACGGCCGCGCTGGAGAGTGCCCGCCGGCACGGCCCAGGGCAGGTCGCCGAGTGCTACCGGGCGCTGATCGCGGAGCTGCGCGCCACCCGCCGGGCCCGGTTCGTCCGCCGCGTGTTCAGCCTGGCCCTCGCCCCGGCGCCGGCCCGCAGAAACGAACGAAGCTGAAACGGCCGGACGAACAGGACCGGTCCACCCACCCGTCCCTCCCACCCCACACACCCCAACCGCGCCTCACGTCACCAACTCGCCGGCGCCGTCGGGAACTTCGGCGCGGCAATCTGGCGTCTCCGGTCGTGAACATGCTGAACTGCTGAGGGGGCGACTGCCGCTTCGCGCAGATGACGCTTCGCTTTTCCGTAGGTCCGACGGCAGGAGGCCGCTCATGCTGCACGGTGTCGATGTCAGCTCCTACAACACCGGATATTCCGCCACGGGACTGGACTTCGTCCTGATCAAGGCGACCGAGGGCCGCTCCTACGTCAATCCGCACCAGTCGGCGCAGGCGGCGCGGGCCCGCGAGGCGGGGGCCGTGGTCGGCTTCTACCACTTCCTGTGGCCGGGCAACATCGCCGCCCAGGCCCGCTACTTCGTGGAGAGGTGCGCGTCGGCGCACGGCGACGTCCTGGCCGCGGACTGGGAGACCACCGGCGCCGGCTCCTACGCCAGCAACGCGCAGAAGGACCAGTTCCTCCAGGAGGTCAAGAAGCTGCGCCCCACCCACCGGGTGCTGCTCTACTGCAACCGCGACTTCTGGCTGCACCGTGACACCACCTCGTACGCCGCGGACGGGCTGTGGATCGCCGACTACGTCGCGGCCGGGCACCCGCGGATCAAGGCGAAGTGGCGGATCCACCAGTACACCGACACCCCGCTGGACAAGAACGTCGCCTCCTTCGGCAGCAGGGCCGAGCTCAAGAAGTGGGCGCACCCCGCATAAACTTCTCGGGCAGTACCCCGATACGCCTGGCCGACACCGCGCGCGACCCGATCCCGCGGTGGGTGAACAGCGCGTGACGAAGAGCGTGAAGGAGCACCCGTGACGGACCCGGCGGCCAAGGCCCTGCAGCAGGAGATAGCCCAGGAACTCCGGGTGACCGCGGAGTTCGACGCCGCCCGGGAGATCGAGCGCCGGGTGTCCTTCCTCACAGCGCAGCTCACCTCCACGGGGCTGCGCTCCCTGGTGCTGGGGATCAGCGGCGGGGTCGACTCCACCACCACGGGTCGGCTCTGCCAGCTCGCCGTGGAGCGGGCCCGCGCCGAGGGGCACGACGCGACGTTCTTCGCGATGCGGCTGCCCTACGGGGTGCAGGCGGACGAGAAGGACGCCCAACGGGCGCTGGACTTCATCCGCGCCGACCGCCTGCTGACCGTCGACGTCCGGCCGGCCAGCGATGCCGCGCTGGCCTCCGCGCTGGACGGCGGCGTCGCCTTCCGCGACGCCCACCAACAGGACTTCGTGCACGGCAACATCAAGGCCCGCCAGCGCATGATCGCCCAGTACGCGGTGGCGGGCGCGGAGGCCGGCCTGGTGGTGGGCACCGACCACGCCGCCGAGGCGGTCTCCGGCTTCTTCACCAAGTTCGGCGACGGCGCGGCCGACGTGGTCCCGCTGACCGGGCTGACCAAGCGCCGGGTGCGCGCCGTCGCCCGAGCCCTGGGCGCCCCCGCCGAACTGGTCGAGAAGGTCCCGACGGCCGACCTGGAGACCCTCGACCCGGGCAAGCCCGACGAGGACGCGCTGGGCGTCAGCTACGACCAGATCGACGACTTCCTGGAGGGCGAGCCGGTCGAGGAGGCCGCGTTCGAGGCGATCGTCCGGCGCTACCGCCTCACCGCCCACAAGCGGGCGCTGCCGATCGCTCCCTGACGGCGGGCGGGCCCACCGCGCCCGCCCGGCACCGTCCCGTCACACGACGGCCAGGCGACGGTCATCGCCGCGGTGCTAAACCATGGCCCGCAGCGGGCATGCATCCGGCCATGGGAAGCCACGAAGTGCGATCGGAAGATCAACTGTCAGTGGGGCCGCCTACTCTCCACGGTATGGGTGACGCACGCCTGCACGAACTCCAGACCGCGCTGACCGCTGCCTGTGACCTCGCCTCCGCGCTGCACTCGGCGCCGACCCGGCAGGACGCCGACGAGCTCGTCGACGTCCTCCGCCGGGCGCTGAGCGCCGCCAGCTCGCTGGGCGGACCCACCCCCGGCCCGACGGGCTGCGCCCTGCATCCCAACGGCGCGGTGGATCCCCTGCACGGCGACCCCGAGGACCCACTGCCCCCGGGCTACGGCAAGTGCCTGCTGTGCAACGACCGCAGGCGCCGGGCGGACGCCCACCCCGGGCACGTCCGCCCGATCGCCCGCCGGCGCCCGCATCCGGACTGGCACCGTCGGCTCAGCGCATAGGGCCCGCCCCGGCGTGGGCCCGCGCGGCTAGCCGGACGCGCCGTCAAAGTCGTCGGACTCCGCCGCGCCGCGCCGGGCCCCGGCGTCCCGTTTGCGGTCCGGGCGCAGGGCGATCCAGCCGAGCACGGCGGCGACGGCCAGCGCGGCGACCGCCAGCAGGACCGCGTTCGGCACGGCGTTGCCCAGTTGGGCCGCCCACTTCTCCACCCTCATGTCGGAGTCCGCGTCGACGATCCCGGGCAGCGCGCTGGTCCCGTTGAAGGTCAGGAACAGCACGCCGATGCCGATGAAGAACAGCCCGGAGATCACCGACGTGGTGTGCAGCCGCAGCCGGCCGAGCGCGAACTCGCGGCCGCGCAGCCAGCCCCGGGTGCCGAGCCGGAAGCGGTCCCAGAGCAGGGCGAGCACGAAGAGCGGCAGCGCCATGCCCAGCGCGTAGACGGCGAGCATCGAGGCGCCGTAGACCGGGGAGCCGCTGACCGCGGTCACGGTCAGCACCGAGCCGAGGATCGGCCCGGCGCAGAAGCCGGCCAGGCCGTAGACGCAGCCGAGCAGGAAGGTCGACAGGGCGGTGCGCGGGGTTATCCGGGCGGCCGCCTCCTGCGCGCGCCGGGAGGCGAAGCCCAGGCCGACGATCTGCGCCAGGCCGAGCGCGATGACCAGCCAGCCGCCGACCGCGATCAGCAGGTCGCGGTTGCCGTTGAAGAGCTTGCTGGCGGCGGTGCTGGCAGCGCCCAGCGGCACCAGGGTGGTGGCCAGCCCCAGGTAGAACACCCCGGTGCGGGCCAGCAGCCGGCCGGGGCTGGCCAGCGAGTAGGCGAAGAACGCCGGGAGCAGCAGGGCGCTGCACGGGCTGATCAGCGCGAGCGCCCCGCCGAGGAACGCGGCGAGGTAGCCGATGTCGCCGGTCACTTGCCGGCCCCCGCGCCCTTGTGGCGCGCGCTCGCGGCGGCCTGCTCGATGGTCTGCTCGAAGAGCCGGGTCTCCTGCGCGCCGGCGACCGGCCGGCCGTTGATCAGGAAGGACGGGGTGGACTGCACGCCGATCTGGTAGCCCTCCTCCTGGTCCTTCTTCAACGCCTGCTCGGCGGCCGGGGAGTTCAGGTCGGTGCGGAACTTGTCCAGGTCGGGCACGCCGGCGGTGCGGGCCAGCTCGACCAGCTTGTCCTCGGCGAGCGCGTCGCCCTTGCGGGTCTTGGCGTAGAGCTCGTCGTGCAACTGCCAGAACTTGCCCTGCTGGCCGGCGGCCCAGGAGGCGCGGGCGGCGCGCTCGGAGTCGGCGCCGTAGATGGTGAAGTTGCGGAACTCGATCCGCAGGGTGCCGTCCTCGACGTACTTCTTGACCAGGTCGGGCTTGGTCTCGCGGTTGAAGCGGCCGCAGAACGAGCACTGGTAGTCGGCGTATTCGACCAGCACGACCGGGGCGTCGGGCTTGCCGAGGGCCAGCGGGTCGCCGGCGGTGCGGCGGCTGGTGCGCTTGGCGAGGTCGTCGTACAGCTTCTGCTGGCCGTCGTCCTCCTGGGGCGTGACGGAGGCGGCGGCGCCGGGGGCGGTGTCCCGACCGTTCTCGACGGCCTTGCCGACCGCGACGGCGACGGCGATCACCGCCACCACCAGCGCGAGGACCGCGCCAACGGCGGCGAGTTTGCGGGCAGGGGAAGCGGAAGCGGGCATGCGAAAGCTCCTGTGCTGCGAAAGGGGTGTACGGGATGGGCGGGCCGGGCGGGGCGGCCTATATCCGCAGTACGGGCAGGAGCGCGGTGTGGTCCGTGGCCGGGCCGCCGTCGGTGGGCGGGCGGGCCAGGGCGAAGGTCCGGGGGAGGTCGGCGGCGAGCGGCCCGGGGCCCGTGACGTCCGGAGCGAGCGGCTCGGCGCGGTGCGGGGCCGGCAGCGGGGCGGCCTCACCGGGGCTCGGCGCATGGCGGCCGGAGCAGTGCTTGACGCCGTCGGCCACCGCGATCGGGGCGGTGGCGGCCGACGCCGTGGCGGACGCGGTGTTCGGGCCCGCGGGGGCGCTCCGCCAGATGTCGGCGGCCGCGGCGGCGCGGCCGGCCAGCCACGCCTGGTCGCCGCCGATCCGGCAGAGCAACGGGCCGAACGCGACCGCGAGGAGGAACAGCAGGGTCAGCGGCGCGGAGCGGCGCAGCCGGCGCATGATCCCTCCCCCTCGGTGTCGGTCCGTGTCGTCTGGGTCCGTGTCATTCGGAACGTCCCATCCTACGGACCGCCGGCGGCGGGTGACCGCGAACGGCGGCGGACGGCTGCGAACGGCGGCGGTGGCATAGCTCACCCCACTACGCCCCTCATTTGATGGCGAGTTGTCGGGCTATGCCCTCTTTGTCGGCTTTGGTCGGCGGCGGGGCGGCCTGCGATAGTCGTCCGCGGCGACCCCCCGTTGGCGCGGGCCCGGTCGCATCCGGCCGCGCGGGCCACCCCTTCCGCCCGCTGACGGCCGGGAACCGGGGCTCGCCCCGCGGCATCCCGCGGGACGGCCCCGGTCCCGTTTCGCGGGGAGGGCGACGCCCCCGGCGGTCAGCGGTCGGTCAGCGGTCGGTGACCCGGATCTCGAACCAGGTCGTCTTGCCGCGCGGCAGCAGGTCCACGCCCCAGCGGTCCGAGAGCTTGTCGACGAGGAAGAGCCCGCGCCCGCTGACGTCCATCGCCTGCACCGGCATCAGGCAGGGCAGCCCGCGCGAGGGGTCGCGCACCTCCACCCGGATCCAGCCACGGCGGCGCAGTATCCGCAGCCCGAACGTCCGGGCGCCGGTGTGCCGCACGGCGTTGCCCACCAGCTCCGAGACCAGCAGCACGGAGTGCTCGGCGAGTTGGGGCGTCAGGGACCACTGCGTGAGGAGGATGGCGGCGGTCAACCGGCGCGCGATGCGGGCGGACTGGGGGCGCGAGGGGAGCCTGACCTCGCCCAGGGTCGGGTCGCCGACCAGGTCGAGCCCGGCGGGCACCGGTCCGACCGGGGCCGGGGGCGGCTGCCCCTCCGTGCCGGGAATCCCCCAGCGTGCGGCGGCCGTTCCGCTCCGCGGCCGCGGCTGCTCCGTTCCATCCAGGCCCGCCATGCCCCCATCATGACCGCTCGTCAGCGCGTTGGGGGGCGGAACCGGTGGAATCCACTGTCCGGAATCACCGACTCCGCGCCTCCCTCGCGACATATGCCAACGGCAGCGGATGGCCGGCGCCACCCCGTTGACCTGCGGCGCTCCCGTGTGGGCGACGACGGCTCAACGGCCGCCGGCGAGGCCCCGTTACGGTGTACCGGGCGTTTCCGCAATTCGCCCACACGAGGCATGGCGTACCGGCCACTTCACATACGCCACGTCAACAACAGCCGCCTCAGAGGAACTTGGCTTTGCCCGGCCCGTCCTCGACGAAGCTGCGCATCCCGATCTCCCGGTCCTCGGTCGCGAACAGCCCGGCGAACCAGTTGCGTTCGACCGTCAGACCGGTCTCGATGTCGGTCTCCAGCCCGGCGTCGACGGATTCCTTGGCGGCCCGCAGCGCCAGCGCGGGACCGGACGCCAGCCGCGCCGCCCACGCGTGCGCCTGCGCGCGGACCTCCTCGGCGGGCACCACCCGGTCCACCAGGCCGATGGCGAGCGCCTCGTCGGCCTTGACGTGCCGGCCGGTGAAGATCAGGTCCTTGGCCTTCGACGGGCCCACCAGCCGGGCCAGCCGCTGGGTGCCGCCGGCGCCCGGGATCAGGCCGAGCAGGATCTCGGGCTGGCCCAACTTGGCGTTCTCCGCGGCGATCCGGAAGTCGGCGCAGAGCGCCAACTCGCAGCCGCCGCCGAGGGCGTAGCCGGTGAGCGCGGCGACCACCGGCTTGGGGATCCGGGCCACGGCGGTGAACGCGTCCTGTAGGGCCTTGGCCCGCACGATCATCGCGGCGTGGTCCATGGCCTGCATTTCCTTGATGTCCGCGCCGGCCGCGAACACCTTCTCGCCGCCCCAGAGGACGACCGCGCGGACGTCGTCGCGGCGGCCGGCCTCCTCGGCGAGCTCGCGGAGCCGGTCCTGGGTGGCGATGTCCAGGGCGTTCATCGGCGGGCGGTCCAGGCGGATGGTGCCGACGCCGTCGGCGACCTCAAGATGCACAGTCATGCCGGCAGGTTAGTACGCGTTAACGCCCGCACGCCGCCCCGCCTCCGGCCGTACCGCCCGCGCGGCACCCGGCCGCCCGCGTCCCTCCTCCCGGCTACGCCCTTACCCGGCCCGCCACTTGGCCCAGGAGAGGTTCCAGTCGCCGAAGCCGTTGTCGGGCTGGACGGTGCGGTCGTGCGAGTTCCTGACGATGACGAGGTCGCCGATGAGGGAGTTGCGGTAGAACCAGGCCGCGGGGGTGTCGGGGTCGCCGCCGCCGCGCCGGTCGTAGAGGCCGACGCAGCCGTGGCTGGCGTTGCGGGTGCCGAACGTGGCCCGGCCGGACCAGTAGTTGCCGTGGATGAAGGTGCCGGAGGCGCTCAGCCGCATCGCGTGCGGGACGTCCTTGATGTCGTACTCGCCGCCGTAGCCGACGGTCTGGCCGTTCATCCGGGTCACCAGGCTCTTCTCGCTGATCACCATCTGGCCGTTGTAGGTCTCGGTGCCGGGGGCGCCCGCGGTGATCGGCACGGTCTTGAGGGTCTTGCCGTCGCGCACCACCGTCATCTGCTTGGTCCGGGCGTCGACGGTGCTGACCTGGCTGCGGCCGACGGTGAACGAGACCTGCTTGGTCTGGGTGCCGTAGACGCCGGGGCGGCCCTCGACGCCGTTGAGGTCGAGGCGGAGGGTGACCTTGGTGCCGGGCGCCCAGTACTTCTCAGGGCGGAAGTCGAGGCGGTCGTTGCCGAACCAGTGGCCGACGATCGGGACGGCGGGCCGGGCGGTGACCGTGACGGCCCGCTCGACGGCCCGGGGGTGGGTGATGCCGCGGCTGAAACGGATCGAGACCGGCATCCCGACGCCGACCCGTTGGCCGTTCTCGGGGCTGTACTCGCCGATGAAGGTGTTCTTCGGGACGAGGGTGGTGAACGAGGCGTGCTCGGCGGCCTGTCGGCCCCGGCGGTCCACCGCCACCGCTTCGACGGTGTACCGCGTCGAGGCGCCGAGGTGGGTGCTGGGCCGCCACAGGGCGCCGCCGCCGGATATCTCGCCGTCGACCTCGTTACCCTTGGCGTCGGTGACCTTCACCGAACGCAGCTTCCCCTGCTGGGCGGTGACCTTCAGGGCGCCGCTGGTGGCCACCTCCCGGGCGCCGTCCCCGGGCGCTATCACCACGGCGGCCTGTGAGGCGGTCCCCGCCGTCGACCGCCCGCTCGGCGCGCCGTCCGCGTCGCCGCCGCAGGCGGAGACCAACAACAGCATGGGAGCGAGCAGTAGCACGAGCGGACCGCCCGCGCGGCGCGCCGGCGACCGGCGCACCGGCTCCCCCGGCATCGGTTGGACGTTCACGACTGGCCCCTTTCCCCCTCGCACGGCCCGCGACTGGCCCGCGCCCGGGCGACGCCGACCGGGTGCGTGCCGCTAGATAACCACACCGCACCGACAGTCAACTCCCCGCGCTGGTAGGCGTTTAGTCGCGTGCGGCGGGTGGGGCCGCGGGCAAGCGTACGAGCGCCCGGTGGCTCGCGCCGGGGCGCGAGGGGCCGGGGCCGGTTCAGTTCCGCGCGCTGCCCGCCCGCCAGGCCGACCACGGCATGTTCCAGCCGCCCAGGCCGTTGTCGGCGGCGACGGTGCGGTCCGGGGAGTTGTGGACCACCACGGTGTCGCCGACGATCGAGTTCCGGTACAGCCAGCCGGCCGGGGTGTCCGGGCCGCCGCCCCGGATGTCCTTCAACCCCACGCAGCCGTGGCTGGTGTTGAGGCCGCCGAAGACCCGCGGCGAGGCCCAGTAGTTGCCGTGCAGGAAGGTGCCGGAGCGGGTCAGCCGCATGGCGTGCGGCACGTCCGGGATGTCGTACTCGGTACCGAAGCCGACGGTGTCCCCGTCCATCCGGGTCACCGCGTGCCGCTCCAGGATCACCATCGTCCCGTTGTAGGTGGGGTTCTCCTCGTTGCCTGCGGTCACCGGCAGGACGGCGAGCAGCCGACCGTCGCGGTGGACGGTCAGCGTGTGCCGGGCGGCGTCCACGACGCTGATCTGGTCCCGGCCCACCTGGTAGTGGAGGGTCTTGTGCTGGACCCCGTAGGAGCCGGGGCCGGTCCGCACCTCGCGCAGCCGCAGTTGGACGGTGAGGCGGGTGCCCGGCCGCCAACGGGTGCGGGGGCGGAAGTCCAGCCTCCGGTGGCCGAACCAGTGCGGGGCGATCTCGACGGCGGGCCGGGCGCTGACCGTGACCGCGCGCTCGACGGCGGCGCGGTCGAGCACCGGCCGGTTGAAGACCAGCGAGAAGATCAGGCCGGTGCCGACCGTGGTGTCGCTCTCCGGCGAGTAGAAACCGAGGACGCGGTGCGCGGGCGCGAAGGTGGTGAAGGTGGTGCGCCGGCTGGTGCGGCGGCCGGCGCCGTCCAGCGCGACCGCGTCCACGGTGTACCGGGCGCCGAGTTCGAGGGAGTCCGACACCGGGCGCCAGATCGTGCCGTCCCGGGAGATCCGGCCGGCGACCGGCTGCCGGCCGCCGCCGGCGGTGCGGTTGACCTCGACCCGCTCCAACCGGCCCGTCGGCACCCGGACCTCCAACCGCCCGTTGGCCCGTACACCGCGCGCGCCATCTCCGGGGACGATGCGGATGGCCTCCTCCGGGGCGGGCGGCGCGCCCCCGAGGAAGAGGTCAGGTTGGGCGCAACCGGTCAGCGCCACCGCGCCGGTGAGCGCGGCCAGCAGTGCGCGGGTGGTACGGCGCAGGCGGTGCGGCCGGCGGCCCGTCGGCGCGCGGCCCGCGGCGCGGCCCTGGGGGGCGCCCCCTGGTCGATGGTCCTGATGACCGGTCATACGCCGGATTGTGACGGATGATGCGCGAGTTGGACGGTATGCCGCGTATCGGAATGTCATGGACGCGCCGCGAGCGCGGGCGGGGCGGACCCGGGACGACGGAACTCCGCGGAGATCCGTCAGCAGCGCCTTAAGCGTGAGGCAACGCCCGGTTGCGGGCAGAACAACGGTGCAGCACCGCACCGCGGGCGGCGGCCCCGCGCACGGCCGGGACGCCCCCGGCCGACGACCGGGCGCCACCGCCCGGACCTGAGTCCTTCAGCCGCAGGAGGCCGGCACGTGTCCAGCGCACCCGAGCAGGAGGCGGTGGCGGACCAACCGCTCGCCCCGCCCGCGGACGTCCGCCCCGGCAGCCCGACGCCCCTGGGGGCCCGCCACCGCACCGGGCCGGACGGGACCGCCGGCACCAACTTCGCCCTCTGGGCGGGCGGCGCCGAGGCCGTCGAGCTGTGCCTCTTCGACGACGGGGGGCAGGAGACCCGCTACGCCCTGACCGAGTTGACCCACGAGATCTGGCACGGCTTCCTGCCCGGCGTCGGCCCCGGCCAGCGCTACGGCTACCGGGTGCACGGCCGCTGGGACCCCTGGACGGGCGCCCGTTGGAACCCGGCGAAGCTGCTGCTCGACCCGTACGCCCGGGCCGTGGACGGCGACTTCGGGACCCGCACCGAGACCGGCCCCACCGGTCCCGCGCTGCCCGCCCAGCTCTACGGGCACGTCCGGGACTGGCCCGAGCAGCACATCGCCGACACCGTGCGGGACGACCGCGACTCGGCGCCGCACGTCCCCAAGGGCGTGGTGGTCGGCGAGGACGACGACGGGGGCGACGAGTGGCGGGACGACCGGCGGCCCAAGACCCCGTGGCCGGATTCGGTCCTCTACGAGCTCCACGTCAAGGGCTTCACCATGCGCCACCCCGGCATCCCGGAGGGGCTGCGCGGCACCTACGCCGGCCTCGCCCACCCGGCGGCGCTCGCGCACCTCACCCGCCTCGGGGTGACCGCCGTCGAGCTGCTGCCGGTCCACCAGTTCGCGCACGAGGACCACTTGGTGCGCCGCGGGCTGCACAACTACTGGGGCTACAACTCCATCGGCTATTTCGCGCCGCACGCCGGGTACGCCGCCACCGGGACCCGTGGCCAACAGGTCGGCGAGTTCAAGCGGATGGTGCGGGCGCTGCACGACGCCGGCGTCGAGGTGATCCTCGACGTCGTCTACAACCACACCGCGGAGGCCGGTGAACGGGGCCCGACCCTCTCCCTGCGCGGCATCGACAACCGCGGCTACTACCGCCTCCCTGGGGACCCGCGCCGCTACGCCGACTACACCGGGTGCGGCAACACCCTCCACGTCGTCCAGCCGCAGGTCCTGCGGCTGATCACCGACTCGCTGCGCTACTGGGTCACCGAGATGGGCGTGGACGGCTTCCGCTTCGACCTGGCCGCCGCGCTGGCCCGTTCCCTGCACGACGTCGACATGCTCTCCCCGTTCCTCGCGGTGATCGCCCAGGACCCGGTGCTGCGCCGGGTCAAGCTGATCGCCGAGCCGTGGGACGTCGGCGCCGGCGGCTACCAGGTCGGCGCCTTCCCGCCGTTGTGGACGGAGTGGAACGACCGCTACCGGGACACCGTCCGGGACTTCTGGCGCGGCGCCGCCCACGACGTCCGCGACCTGGGCTACCGGCTCTCCGGGTCCAGCGACCTCTACGCCTGGGGCGGCCGCCGCCCGTACGCCTCGGTCAACTTCATCACCGCGCACGACGGCTTCACCCTGCGCGACCTGGTCAGCTACGAGCACAAGCACAACGAGGCCAACGGCGAGGACAACCGGGACGGCACCGACGACAACCGGTCCTGGAACTGCGGCGCCGAGGGCCCGAGCGACGACGCGGCCGTCACCGCGCTCCGCCGCCGCCAGCTCCGCAACCTGCTGACCACGCTGCTGCTGTCCACCGGCGTCCCGATGCTGGTGGCCGGCGACGAGCTGGGCCGCACCCAGCACGGCAACAACAACGCCTACTGCCAGGACGGCGCGACCAGTTGGCTCGACTGGTCGCTGCTGGACGACCCCCACTGGCGGGCCCTGGCCACCCTCACCGCCCGCCTGATCGCGCTGCGCCGCGCCCACCCGGTGCTCCGCCGCCGGGCGTTCTTCTCCGGCCGCCCGCAGCACCGCGGCGGACTGCGCGACCTGGCGTGGTTCCGCGCGGACGGCACCGAGATGACCGAGGCGGACTGGTACGCCCCCGGCGCCACGCTGGCGATGTACCTGTCAGGCAACGACATCCCGCAGCGCGACACCCACGGCACCCGGGTCACCGACGACAGTTTCCTGGCCGTGCTGCACGCCGACCACCGCCCCCGGGACGTGGTCCTGCCCGGCCTGCCCTGGGCGGGCGCCTACGAGCTCCTGGTGGACACCTCCGTCGAGCCGGTCGAGGCGACCGAGCCCCCCGGTCCGGTCGATCCGGTCGATCCGCCGGCCGACGGGGCGCCCGAACTCCCCGCGCGGACCCACAGGTTCGCGGCCGGCGCCGAACTCACCGTTCCGGCACGGACGGTGCTGCTGTTCCGCGCGGTGCCCGGCTGACGGGACCAGCGCTCCGGGTCGGTGACCGGGTACCTGAATCCACGTCAACGAGCCCTGCAACAAGGAGTTTTACCGGCCCCGACCCATCCCGTTCCGGCCGCTCCGGCGCAATCCGCGTGAGCGATGTCAGTGGGGCACCGTACGCTCGCGGGTGATGGCCACGACCATGCGTTCGACGTCCAGCGACGGGCGGACCGGAGCGGTACGGCGCTCCGCGGTGCGCTCGCTCCTACGCCTGTGGCCGTTCGTCCGGCCGGTGCGGGCGCGGCTGTTCACCGCCGCGGGCGTGGCGGTGGTGGCGTCGTGCATCTCGGTGGTCATCCCGCTGGTGCTCAAGTGGCTGGTGGACGGCCCGGTGACGCGCGGGGACACCGGCGGGGTGTGGCGCGGCGGCGGGTATCTGCTGCTGCTCGGGCTCGCCGAGGCGGCGCTGTTCGGGCTGCGGCGGTGGCTGGTGGCGCGCCCCACGGCCGCGGTGGAGGCGTCCATGCGGGACGCGCTCTACCGCCATGTGCAGCGGCTGCCGGTGGCCTTCCACGACCGCTGGGCCTCCGGGCAGTTGCTCTCCCGGGCCACCACCGATCTCCAACTGCTGCGCCTTTTCCTGGTGTTCCCGATGACGTTCCTGTTGGTGAACGGCGCGACCATCGTGGTCGGCGGGGTGCTCCTGCTGGCTCAGCGGTGGACGCTGGGACTGGTGCTGATGGTGCCGGTGGTGCCGCTGATGGTGTTCTGCTCGGTCTTCCAGGCGAGGTACGGGCGGGCCGCCCGGCTGGCGCAGGACCAGGTCGGCGATCTGACCACGGTCGTCGAGGAGTCGGTGCTCGGCATCCGGATCATCAAGGGGTTCGGGCGGCACCGCAGCCAGGCCCGCGCGTTCCGGGAGCTGGCCGGCGCGGTCCGCACCACCGAACTGGCCAAGGCCCGGCTGCTGTCGGTGCTCTGGGGCGTGGGCACCCTCCTGCCGGAGCTGGCGCTGGCCGCCGCGCTGGTGCTGGGCACGGTCCAGGTGGCCGACGGGCAGGTGTCCGCCGGCACCCTCGTCGCCTTCCTGTCGACGGCGCTGGCGCTGCGCTGGCCGGTGGACTCGATCGGCTTCCTGCTGGCGATGAGCAGCGCCGCGGCGACCGCCGCCGACCGGTACTTCGAGGTGCTGGACGAGCCGCCGCTCCAGGAGGACGGCCCGCCCCCGCGCCGGCCGGGCGCGCGCCCCGAACGGGCCGGCGGCGGGCTGGTCTTCGAGGGGGTGGAGTTCCGCTACCCGGATGCTCCCCCCGGGGCCCCGCCGACCCTGCGCGGCGTCGATCTGCACGTCCGCCCCGGGGAGACGATGGCGCTGGTCGGGGCGACGGGCAGCGGCAAGACCACGCTCACGGCGCTGGTGCCGCGGCTCTACGACCCCACCGCGGGCCGGATCACCCTGGACGGCCGGGATCTGGCCACGCTCACCCGCGAACAGGCCCGGGCGCTGGTCGCGGTGGCCTTCGAGGAGCCCACCCTGTTCTCCACGACGGTGGCGGAGAACGTCCTGATGGGCACCGCGGACGACCTCGCGGACGGCGCCGTGGGCGGCACCGCGCGCGGCACGGCGGCGGACCGCTCGGCGGATCTGCGGCGGGCACTACGGGTCGCGCAGGCCGAGGAGTTCGTCGCGGCCCTCCCCCGGGAGGCGCACACCGAGGTCGGCGAGCAGGGGATGAGCCTGTCGGGCGGGCAGCGCCAACGGCTGGCGCTGGCCCGCGCGGTGGTCGGCCGGCCGCGGTTCCTGATCCTCGACGACCCGCTCTCCGCGCTGGACGTGCACACCGAGGCGCGGGTGGAGGCGGCGCTGCGCGAGGTGCTGGCCACCACGACGGCCCTGGTGGTCGCCCACCGGCCGTCCACGGTGCTGCTGGCCGACCGGGTGGCGCTGCTGTCCGGCGGCCGCATAGCCGCCGTCGGCACCCACCGCCAACTCCTGCGGGAGAGCCCGGAGTACGCGGCACTGATGTCGGGCGGCCCGGAGCGCGGCGGAAGCCCGGGGCAGCACGAGGGGGAGGGCGCGCGATGACGACGACTCAAACCGGGCGGCCGGCCGACGGCCCGGGGAGCCGACTTCCGGGGCGGCGGTCCGCCCCGGGCGACACGGCGCCCGGCGCCCCACCCGACGCACCGGGCGACGCCCCGGACGCCGTGGCGGCGGATCTGCTGCCCACCCCCAAGGGCGCCTCGCGCGCCCTGTTGGGCTCCCTGCTCGCCCCGCACCGCGGCCGGGTGGCGGCGGCCACTCTCGCGCTGCTGCTCCAACAGGCCGCGGCGCAGGCCAGCCCGCTGCTGGTCGCCTATGCGCTGGACCGCGTGGTGCCGGCCCTACGGGCGGGCGACCGCGGCCCGTTGCTGGTGCTGGCCGTGGTGGCGGGCCTGAGCGCCGTGGCGTCCGGCGGCCTCCAGTGGGTCTTCGTCCGGCTCTCCACCCGGGCCGGCCAGGACGTGCTGCTGGACCTGCGGGGCCGGATCTTCCGGCACGCCCAGGCGCTCGGTCTGGACTTCCACGAGCGCTACACCTCCGGCCGGCTCATCTCCCGCTCCACCACGGACATCGAGGCGCTCCGCGAGCTGTTGGAGGAGGGCCTCCAGGAGCTGGTCACGGTCGTCCTCTCGACCGTCTACATCACGGTGACCCTGCTCTGGCTGGACGTCGGCCTGGGCGCCGCGGCGCTGCTCTCGGCGGTGCCGCTGGCGCTGCTGGTCAGCTCGTTCCGGAACCGCTCCGAGCGGGCCTACCGCGCCAAGTCCACCGCCATCGCGGCGGTCATCGTGCGGATCACGGAGACCCTGGGCGGCATCCGCCCGGTGCAGGCGTTCCGCCGCGAGCGGGCCAACGACGCGGCCTTCGACGGGCTCAACTCCCGCCACCGGCAGGTCAACGGCGACGCGATCCTGGAGATGGCCCGCTTCGTCATCGGCTCCCGCGCGGTGGCCAACACCGCGGTGGCCGCGATCGTGCTGTGGGGCGCCTACCGCGTCGCCGACGGCTCGCTCGCCCTCGGCGTGCTGGCCGCCGCGACGCTCTACCTCCGCCGGCTCTACGACCCCATCGACCGGCTGGGCGTGTTCCTGAACGCCTACGAGTCCGCGGCCGCCTCCCTGGAGAAGATCGCCGGGCTGCTGGCCCAGCGGCCGACGGTGGCCGAGCCGGCGGCCCCGCGCGCGCTGCCGCCGGCCGCCCCCGACCGGCCCGGCCGCGAAGTGGCCTTCCGCGGCGTCCGGTTCGGGTACCGCACCGGCGGCGAGGTGCTGCCGCCCTTCGACCTCACGCTGGCCGCCGGCACCACCGTCGCGGTGGTCGGCGCCACCGGGGCCGGCAAGTCCACCCTGGCCCGGCTGCTCGCCCGGTTCCACGACCCCACCGACGGCCGGGTGGTGCTGGACGGCGTCGATCTGCGCGAGCTGTCCGGGGCCGAACTGCGCCGCGCGGTGGTGATGGTGACCCAGGAGGCGTTCCTGTTCTCCGGCACGGTCGCCGACAACATCGCGCTGGGCCACCCGGACGCCGACCGCGCGCAGATCGAGCGGGCCGCCCGGGCGATCGGCGCCCATGACTTCATCACCGCCCTCCCGGACGGCTACGACACCGACGTCCGCAAGCGCGGCGGCCGACTCTCCGCCGGCCAACGGCAGTTGGTCAGTTTCGCCCGGGCGCTGCTGGCCGACCCGGCGGTGCTGCTCCTGGACGAGGCGACCAGTTCGCTGGACATACCGGGCGAGCGGGCGGTGCAGCGGGCGATGGGCGCGGTGCTGCGCGGCCGCACGGCCCTGGTGATCGCGCACCGGCTCTCCACGGTGGAGACCGCCGACCGGGTGCTGGTGATGGCCGACGGCCGCATCGTCGAGGACGGCGCCCCGGCCGCGCTGATCGCCGGCAACGGCCGGTACGCCGCGCTGCACCGGGCATGGCGGGACAGCGTGGCCTAGGGCGCTTCTGACGGATCTCCGGCACCGGTCAACTCCCGCCGCGCCACACGGCGTTGACCACCCCCTACCCACCCGGGCGTCCGGTTTACGGACACAGATTTCGCCCAACGGACGTTTTCCGGCCATTTAGTTGAACGGTGCCTGACAATCACGCATCGACGGTGGCACTCTTCCCGGCAGTCGCTCCCCGGACCCCCACGGCACCGCCCCGGGCGGCCGCGACCCCGGTTCACACCGCTTCCCCCCACACGCTCCACCGTTCTGCCTCGCTCTGCCCGGACGGCCCCTCCGCCGCCCGGTCCCCCCTTGGCCGCCCGGCTCGTCTCGCGGCCCCGCAGAAGGAGTCAGTGTGAGAAGCACCCCCCATAGACCCCGCCCGCAGCGGCGCGCCGTGGCGACCGGCGCGCTGGTTGCGGTCACCGCCCTCCTGGCCGTCGGCGTCCAGGCGGGCACCGGTGCGGCGGCCGCGCCGCACCGGAACACCCCCGCCCCGCACGCGGCCCCCGCCGCCGGCGCGCTGCCCGCCAAGCTCTCCCCGTCGCAACGGGCCGAGCTGCTCCGCACGGCGCACGCCACCACCGACGCCACCGCCCGGCGGCTCCAACTCGGCGCGCAGGAGAAGCTGGCCGTCAAGGACGTCGAGCAGGACGCCGACGGCACCGTGCACACCCGCTACGAACGCACCTACCAGGGGCTGCCGGTGCTCGGCGGCGACCTCGTCGTGCACACCGCCAAGGGCGGCGCCGTCAAGGGCGTCACCAAGGCCACCCGGGGCGCCCTCAAGGTCGCCTCCGTCACCCCGAAGGTCGCGCCGGCCGCGGCCGAGGCCAAGGCCGTCTCCGCTTCCCGGACGCTCGGCGCGAAGAAGGCCGACGCCCAGACCCCGCGCAAGGTGATCTGGGCCGCCGACGGCACCCCGGTGCTGGCGTACGAGACCGTGGTCGGCGGGACCCAGGACGACGGCACGCCCAACCAGTTGCACGTCATCACCGACGCCACCACGGGCAAGAAGCTCTTCCAGTACCAGGGCATCGAGAACGGCATCGGCAAGAGCGAGTACAGCGGTCAGGTCACCCTCGGGAGCTCCGGCTCGGCGCCGAGCTTCACGCTGACCGACACCGCCCGCGGCAACCACAGGACCTACAACCTCAACCACGGCTCGTCGGGCACCGGTTCGCTGTTCACCAACGCGACCGACACCTGGGGCGACGGCACCCCGAGCAACCCCGAGACCGCGGCCGTCGACGCCGCCTACGGTGCCCAGGAGACCTGGGACTACTACAAGAACGTGCACGGCCGCACCGGCATCCGCGGCGACGGCGTCGGCGCCTACTCCCGCGTGCACTACGGCAACAGCTACGTCAACGCGTTCTGGGACGACAGCTGCTTCTGCATGACCTACGGCGACGGCCAGGGCAACAACAAGCCGCTGACCGCGCTGGACGTGGCCGGCCACGAGATGTCGCACGGCGTCACCGCCGCCACCGCCGGCCTGGAGTACAGCGGCGAGTCCGGCGGCCTCAACGAGGCCACCTCGGACATCTTCGGCACCGCGGTGGAGTTCTACGCCAACAACCCCGCCGATCCCGGTGATTACCTCATCGGTGAGAAGATCGACATCAACGGCGACGGCACCCCGCTGCGCTACATGGACAAGCCCTCCAAGGACGGCGCCTCGGCCGACTACTGGTCGAGCGACGTCGGCAACCTCGACGTGCACTACTCCTCCGGCGTCGCCAACCACTTCTTCTACCTGCTGTCCGAGGGCAGCGGCCCCAAGGACATCGGCGGCGTCCACTACGACAGCCCGACCTACGACAACCAGCCGGTGCCGGGCATCGGCCGGGCCAACGCCGAGAAGATCTGGTTCAAGGCGCTCACCCAGTACATGAACGCCAACACCGACTACGCCGGCGCCCGCACCGCCACCCTCCAGGCCGCCGCCGACCTCTTCGGCCAGGGCAGCGCCACGTACAACACGGTCGCCGACACCTGGGCGGCCGTGAACGTCGGCTCCCGCACCACCCCGGGCGGCGGCGACAGCGTCTTCGAGAGCACCGCCAAGGTGGCCATCCCGGACCGCGGTGCGGCGATCACCTCGCCGATCGCGGTCAGCCGCGGCGGCCAGGCCCCCGGCGCGCTGAAGGTGACCGTGGACATCAGCCACGCCTTCCGCGGCGACCTGGTCATCGACCTGCTGGCCCCGGACGGCACCGCGTACCGGCTGAAGAACGCGAGCGCCTGGGACTCGGCGGCCGACGTCAAGACCACGTACACCGTCAACGCCTCGGCCAAGGCCGCGAGCGGCACCTGGAAGTTGCGCGTACAGGACGTCTACGCGGGCGACGCCGGCACCCTCAACGGCTGGAAACTGACGTTCTGACAGCGGTCGGTCACCTTCCGGTCACCGTGATGTGACAGGGCGGGTCAGCACCGGACGCATCCACCCGATCACGACAACTGATCGACCGCACGGCCACGTTGGGCGCCGCTCCCGGACCTCCGGGGGCGGCGCCCCACTCCGTTATCCGGACAACGCGCGCCCCTGGACGGACGATTTTCGGTCAACCTCTTAACAGACTCCTGACATGCACCCGCTCAACTGGCAGTCTTCCCGACGCATGTCACACCCGCATCGCTTTGCACCCCCACCACTTGGCAAAGTTGAAGGAGCACGCGTGACCCCCCACATATCCCGCAAGACCCGGGTGACCGGTGCCGCGGCCGCCGCGGCGGCCCTGCTCGTCGCCGGCATCACCGCGGCCGGCACCGCCGGCGCCGCGCCCGCCCCGGCCGCGCCGAACGGCGCCCCGCTCGCGCTCAGCACCTCGCACCACACCGAGCTGATGCACACGGCGAGCGCCGCCGCCGCGCAGACCGCCGCGGCGCTGAACCTGGGGTCCCAGGAGAAGCTGGTCGTCAAGGACGTCATGAAGGACGCCGACGGCACCGTGCACACCCGCTACGACCGCACCTTCGCCGGCCTGCCGGTGCTCGGCGGCGACCTGGTCGTGCACACCGCCAAGGGCGGCGCCGTCAAGGGCGTCACCAAGGCCACCGACAAGAAGGTCGCGGTCGCCTCCACCACCCCGAAGATCGCCCCGAAGGCCGCCGCGCTGGCCGCCCAGTCGGACGCGACGAAGACCATCGGCGCCAAGAAGGCCGACGCCCAGACCCCGCGCAAGGTGGTCTGGGCCGCCAAGGGCACCCCGGTGCTGGCGTACGAGACCGTGGTCGGCGGCCTCCAGAAGGACGGCACGCCCAACCAGTTGCACGTCATCACCGACGCCAACACGGGCAAGAAGCTCTTCCAGTACCAGGGCATCGAGACCGGCGTCGGCAACAGCGAGTACGCCGGCAAGGTCGACCTGTCGACCAAGAAGGGCAGCAACGGCTACGAGCTGACCGACGACAGCCGCGGCGGCCACCAGACGTTCAACCTCAGCGGCAGCGAGAGCGGCGACGGCAAGCTGTTCACCAAGTCGACCGACACCTGGGGCGACGGCAAGCCGAGCAACCCCGAGACCGCGGCCGTCGACGCCGCCTGGGGCGCCCAGGAGACCTGGGACTACTACAAGGAGGTGCACGGCCGCAGCGGCATCAAGGGCGACGGCAAGGGTGCCACCTCCCGCGTGCACTACGGCCAGAACTACGTCAACGCGTTCTGGGACGACAGCTGCTTCTGCATGACCTACGGCGACGGCCAGGGCAACAACAAGCCGCTGACCGCCCTTGACGTCGCGGGTCACGAGATGTCGCACGGCGTCACGTCCGCCACCGCCGGCCTGGAGTACAGCGGCGAGTCCGGCGGCCTCAACGAGGCCACCTCGGACATCTTCGGCGCCTCCGTCGCGTTCCACGCCAAGAACCCGACCGAGCCGGGCAGCTACTTCATCGGCAAGAAGATCGACATCAACGGCGACGGCAAGCCGCTGCGCTACATGGACAAGCCCTCCAAGGACGGCCAGTCCCTGGACAGTTGGACCCCGGACGCCGGCAACGTGGACGTCCACTACTCCTCCGGCATCGCCAACCACTTCTTCTACCTGCTGTCCGAGGGCAGCGGCCCGAAGGACGCCAACGGCGACCACTACGACAGCCCGACCGCCGACGGCTCGAAGGTCACCGGCATCGGCCGGGACAAGGCCGAGAAGATCTGGTACAAGGCGCTGACCGCGTACATGACCTCGACCACCGACTACAAGGCGGCCCGCGAGGCGACCGTCAAGGCGGCCACCGACCTCTACGGCAAGGACAGCGCCGAGGTCAAGGGCGTCGAGTCGGCCTGGAACGGCGTCGCGGTCAAGTAACGTCACGTCACACCACGGGCATCAACGGGCCGCGCACCGCGGCCCGTTGACCGCAGCGCACCGCGCCGGCGTGGCCGGGGGGAACTCCCCCCGGCCACGCCGGCTTTTTTCGGCCGCGCCCCGGCGCCCGCAGGCCGGTCGTCGCCGGTCCGTACCGCCGGGTCCGTCGATATGGCCGATTCCAGCCCCGCAGGCGCTCTTGTACGGACCCCTGTGCGGCGAGAGGCTGCGGTGGTGGCGCCGACGGGCCCCGGCGCGGCGACGGACTTCCGCACACCGCAACTCCGCTGTGATCACACCGAGTTGAGGAGTCGCATGCCGAACCGTGTCAGCACCGCTCCACCGCCGCCCACCACGGCGGCACCCCGGGCCCCTGGGAGCGCACCACGTGAGCGGCTACGAATCGGTAGTTCACATTCCCCCGGCTTTCCCGGCCGCCGCCCACGGGAAGGCTCCTGTGGTACGCCGCGCCGCGCCCCCGGACGGCGGGGCCCGATCCGACCCACCGCGCCGTCCGCCAGCGGAGTGAAAGCGGACAGGAGCGCCGATGCCCGCACCCCGCACCCCCACTACGGAGCCGATACAAAGGACAAAACCCCGCAAAGCACCACAATCCCCAGGTGAGCCCATGATCGGTCGCATCCCCGTACTGGACATCCGCCCGCAGATCGATTGCGGTCGCCGCCCGGCGAAGGCCGTGGTGGGCGAGACCTTCGAGGTCTCCGCCACGGTCTTCCGAGAAGGCCACGACGCGGTCGCCGCCAACGTGGTGCTGCGCAACCCGGCGGGCCGCTGCGGCCCGTGGACCCCCATGCGGGAGCGGGCGCCGGGCACCGACCGGTGGGCGTGCCGGGTCACCCCCGACGTCGAGGGGCGCTGGACCTTCACCGTGGAGGCGTGGTCCGACCCGATCGCCACCTGGCGCCGGCACGCCGGCATCAAGATCCCGGCCGGCATCGAGCCCGAACTCGTCCTCGCCGAGGGCGCCGACCTGCACGAACGGGCCGCCGCCGAGGTCCCCAAGAGCGACGGCCGGGAGGCCGTGCTGGCCGCCGTCGACGCGCTGCGCAACGCCGCCCGGCCGGCCGCCACCCGCCTGGCCACCGCGCTCGCCCCGGAGGTCACCGGCGCCCTCGACCGCCACCCGCTGCGCGAACTCCTCACCGTCTCCCGCCCGATGCCGCTGATCGTCGAGCGCCGAAGAGCCCTGTTCGGCTCGTGGTACGAGCTCTTCCCGCGCTCCGAGGGCGCGGTGACCGCCCCCGACGGAAGCGTCGTCGGCGGCACCCTGCGCACCGCCGCCGAACGACTGCCGGCGATCGCCGCGATGGGCTTCGACGTGGTCTACCTCCCGCCCGTCCACCCCATCGGCACCACCCACCGCAAGGGCCCCAACAACACGCTCTCCGCGGGCCCGCAGGACGTCGGCTCCCCCTGGGCCATCGGCTCGCCGGCCGGCGGCCACGACGCGCTCCACCCGGACCTGGGCACCTTCGCGGACTTCGACCACTTCGTGCGCACCGCCCGCGACCTGCGGATGGAGGTGGCGCTGGACTTCGCCCTCCAGTGCTCCCCCGACCACCCCTGGGTCAGGCTGCACCCCCAGTGGTTCCACCACCGCGCCGACCGCACCATCGCCTACGCGGAGAACCCGCCGAAGAAGTACCAGGACATCTATCCGCTCGCCTTCGACGCCGACTTCCGCGGACTGGTCCGGGAGACCGAGCGGTTGCTGCGCTTCTGGATGGCCAAGGGCGTGCGGATCTTCCGGGTGGACAACCCGCACACCAAGCCGGTGGCGTTCTGGGAGAAGGTGCTCGGCGACATCAACCGCACCGACCCCGATGTGCTCTTCCTGGCCGAGGCGTTCACCCGCCCCGCGATGCTGCACACCCTCGCGCAGATCGGCTTCCAGCAGTCCTACACCTACTTCACCTGGCGCAACACCAAGCAGGAGCTGACCGAGTACCTCACCGAGCTGACCGGCGAGAGCGCCGGCTACCTGCGGCCCAACTTCTTCGTGAACACCCCCGACATCCTGCACGCCCACCTCCAGGAGGGCGGCCGCCCGGCCTTCGAGTCCCGCGCCGTCCTGGCCGCCACCCTCTCCCCCGCCTGGGGCGTCTACGCGGGCTACGAGCTGTGCGAGGCGACCGCGGTGCGGCCCGGCAGCGAGGAGTACCTGGACTCGGAGAAGTACCAACTCCGGCCCCGCGACTGGGAGAAGGCGGCCCGCGAGGGGCGCACCATCGCCCCGCTCATCACCGCGCTCAACCGCATCCGTCGTCGCCACCCCGCCCTGCAGCAGCTACGCAACCTGCACTTCCACCACGTCGACAACGACGCCGTCCTCGCGTACTCCAAGCGCGCCGGGGACGGCGACGGGACCGACACGGTGCTCACGGTGGTCAACCTCGACCCGCACCACACCCACGAGGCAACGGTGTCGTTGGACATGCCGGAACTCGGCCTCGGCCGGCACGAGTCCTTCCCGGTGCGCGACGAGCTCACCGGCGACACCTACCACTGGGGCAGGGACAACTATGTGCGCCTGGAGCCGGGCAGCTCGCTCGCGCCCGCTCATGTGCTGTCGCTGCGACCGTCCTCACCGATCGGAGGGTCACCCAATTGATCGTCAATGAGCCTGTTCCCGACACGTTCGAAGACACCCCGGCGAAGGACCGCGATCCCGAATGGTTCAAACGGGCGGTCTTCTACGAGGTCCTGGTCCGCTCCTTCCAGGACAGCAACGGCGACGGCATCGGGGACCTCAAGGGCATCACGTCCAAACTGGACTACCTCCAGTGGTTGGGGGTGGACTGCCTCTGGCTGCCGCCGTTCTTCAAGTCCCCGCTACGGGACGGCGGGTACGACGTCGCGGACTACACCGCGGTCCTCCCCGAGTTCGGTGACCTGGCCGACTTCGTGGAGTTCGTGGACGCCGCCCACCAGCGCGGCATGCGGGTCATCATCGACATGGTGATGAACCACACCAGCGACCAACACCCGTGGTTCCAGGAGTCCCGCACCGATCCGGAGGGGCCATACGGCGACTACTACGTCTGGGCCGACGACGACAAGCAGTACGCCGACGCCCGGATCATCTTCGTCGACACCGAGGTCTCCAACTGGACCTTCGACCCGGTCCGCAAGCAGTACTACTGGCACCGCTTCTTCTCCCACCAGCCGGACCTCAACTACGAGAACCCGGCGGTCCAGGAGGAGATGATCTCCGCCCTGCGCTTCTGGCTCGACCTGGGCATCGACGGCTTCCGGCTGGACGCGGTGCCCTACCTCTACGCCGAGGAGGGCACCAACTGCGAGAACCTGCCGGCCTCGCACGCCTTCCTGAAGCGGGTGCGCGCCGAGATCGACGCGCAGTACCCGGACACCGTGCTGCTGGCCGAGGCCAACCAGTGGCCGGAGGACGTGGTCGACTACTTCGGCGACTACGGGGTCGGCGGCGACGAGTGCCACATGGCCTTCCACTTCCCGGTCATGCCGCGGATCTTCATGGCGGTCCGCCGGGAGTCCCGCTACCCGGTCTCGGAGATCCTCGCCAAGACCCCGGCGATCCCGTCCGGCTGCCAGTGGGGCATCTTCCTGCGCAACCACGACGAGCTGACCCTCGAAATGGTCACCGACGAAGAGCGCGACTACATGTACGCGGAGTACGCCAAGGACCCGCGGATGCGCGCCAACATCGGCATCCGCCGCCGGCTGGCCCCGCTGCTGGACAACGACCGCAACCAGATCGAGCTGTTCACCGCCCTGCTGCTGTCGCTGCCCGGTTCGCCGATCCTCTACTACGGCGACGAGATCGGCATGGGCGACAACATCTGGCTCGGCGACCGGGACGCGGTGCGCACCCCGATGCAGTGGACCCCGGACCGCAACGCCGGCTTCTCCTCCTGCGACCCCGGCCGGCTGTTCCTGCCGACCATCATGGACCCGGTCTACGGCTACCAGGTCACCAACGTCGAGGCCGCCATGAGCTCGCCCTCGTCGCTGCTGCACTGGACCCGCCGGATGATCGAGATCCGCAAGCAGAACCCGGCCTTCGGACTCGGCAGCTACACCGAACTGCCGTCGTCCAACCCCGCGGTGCTGGCCTACCTCCGGGAATCCCCTGGCAAGGACGGCACCGACGACGACCTGGTGCTGTGCGTGAACAACTTCTCCCGCTTCGCCCAGCCCACGGAGCTGGACCTCCAGGCGTTCAGCGGTCGCCACCCGGTGGAGCTCATCGGCGGCGTCCGCTTCCCGGCGATCGGCAAGCTGCCGTACCTGCTGACGCTGGCGGGCCACGGCTTCTACTGGTTCCGGCTCCGCAAGAGCGGGTACCACGCCGGCTAGCCGACCGTGCCACCACCGGGCACGGGCCCCGTAAAGACCCGCGCCCGTACGCGACCGAGCCGCGCGTACGGGCGTTTTTCGACCTTTCGCCCGGGCACCCTCCCGGTACCGCTCGGGCTGGGCGGGCCGTGGTCGGCCCCCTCGGCCCGGCACGCGGGGCCTCCTGCTCGTCGGGGCTCGGGCGACGCCACCGAGCAGCGAAGCGAACGCCGAGAAACGCCGGGAACGCGCGCGCGTAAGGACGATCTCGCCCGACACGTCCCACACCACCGCACCGTAAAGGCCGCATTCCGGGACACTTTGCCCTGTCTGTCGTGTGCCCGGGGAAAGGACGCGACGCCATGTCGGATACCGCCTCGACCCGCGCCACCCGCCACGCCCCCGACCGCTCGCCGGTCACCGCACCCGATCTGCTCTCCTCGCTGGCGCCGCTGCTGGCCGAATGGGTGCCGCGGCAGCGGTGGTTCGCCGGCAAGGGCCGGCTGCTCACCGGCTTCGCGCTGGTCTCGGCGACCGAACTGCTGCCGGGCACCGACGAGGGCGGCGCACCCGGCCTGCTCCACCTGCTGGTCCGCGCCCAGCAGAGCGCCCCGCCCAGCCGCACCCCGGCCGGCGGCGACTGCTACCAACTGCTGCTGGGCACCCACCCCGCGCCGCCGCCGCACCTGGCACCCGCGGTGGTCGGCCGCCCGGCCGGCGGCCCGCTGCGCGGCCGCACCGTCTACGACGCGCTGCTGGACAACCGGCTGTGCGGGCTGCTGCTGGAACGGCTGCGGGCGCCCGGCCGGATCGGGGCGCTGCGCTTCTGCCGCGAACCGGTCCTGGACATCCCCTCCGGGCTGACCGCCCGGCCGATCGCCGTGGAGCAGTCCAACTCCTCGGTCGTCTATGGCGATACGTTCATCCTGAAGGTCTTCCGGCGGATCGAGCCGGGGATCAATCCGGACCTGGAGCTGCCGCGGGCGCTGGCGGCCGCCCGGTGCGCCCGGGTGCCGGCGCCCGCCGCGTGGTTCGAGTCGGTGCCCGGCGAGGGCGGCGAGGCGACCACCCTGGGCGTGCTCCAGCCGTTCCTCGCCGGCTCCACCGACGGCTGGCAGTTGGCCCTCAACGCGCTCGCGGTGCGGGCCGACTTCACGCGCTCGGCGCGGGCGCTGGGTCACGCCACCGCCGAGGTGCACACCGCGCTCGCCCAGGCCCTGCCGACCACCGAGCTGCGCCGCCCGCAGTTGGACGCGATCGCCGCGCAGATGAACGAGCGGCTGGAGTCCACCGCCCGCGCGGTGCCGGTGCTCCAGCCCTACCGGGCGCCGCTGCGGGCCGCGTTCGACGCGCTCGCCACGATGGGGCACGACGGCCGGAGCTGGGCCGCCCAGCGCATCCACGGCGATCTGCACCTGGGGCAGACGCTGCGCACCGCCGAGGGCGGCCGCTGGGCGCTGATCGACTTCGAGGGCGAACCGGTCCGGCCGCTGGCCGAGCGGCGCCGCCCACAGCCGGCCGTCCGCGATGTCGCCGCGATGCTCCGCTCGTTCGACTACGCGGCCCGCAGCGGGCCGGCCGGCGGCGACCCGTGGGCGCTGGAGTGGGCTCGCCGCACCCGCGCCGCGTACTGCCTGGGCTACGCCGAGGCCGGCGGCCTGGACCCGCGCTCGGCCCCCGAGTTGATGCGCGCCTACGAGACCGACAAGGCCGTCTACGAGGTGCTGTACGAGGCCCGGCACCGGCCCGACTGGCTGGCGGTGCCGATGGCGGCGATCCGACGGCTGGCGGCCCTCGGCGACCAGGGGGCCGGCTGAACCCGCGCCCGGCCGTCCCGTACGCCGCCCGTCGCCCGCACCGACCGACCGATCCCCGCCCGAGGAGGCCCCGCCCGTGACTGCCCGCCCGTCCCCTCCCCCTCCCGCCCCGGACGGCGCCTCGCCCGCGTCGCCGCCGTCCCGGACCGCCACGCCCGCACCCGCACCCGCGTCCCGTGTGCAGCCGGCCGGCGGCGGTTCCGAAGTGCGCCGCGCCGAGCCACTGTCCGCTCAGGACCGCGGGCGGCTGCTCGCCGGGGCGCACCACGACCCGCACGCCCTGCTCGGCGCCCATCCGGTGCCCGGCGGGCTGCTGCTGCGCACCCTGCGGCCGCACGCCGAGTCCGTCACGGTCATGGCGCCGGGGCTGCGGGTGCCGCTGCGCTCCGAGGGGGACGGGCTGTTCGCGGGGGTGCTGCCGCTGCGCGAGATCCCCGACTACCGGCTGCGGGTCGACTACGGCGACACCGCGCTGACCGAGCGGGACCCGTACCGCTTCCTGCCCGCGGTCGGCGAGTTGGACCTGCACCTGTTCCGCGAGGGCCGGCACGAGGAGCTGTGGCGGGCGCTCGGCGCGCGGGTGATGACGCACCAGGGGGCGACCGGCACCCGCTTCACCGTGTGGGCGCCCAACGCCCAAGGGGTGCGCGTGGTGGGGAACTTCAACTACTGGGACGGCACCGGCTCCCCGATGCGGTCGCTGGGCTCGTCCGGGGTGTGGGAGCTGTTCCTGCCCGGCCTCGGCGAGGGCGAGCTCTACAAGTTCGAGATCACCCGGCCGGACGGGACCCGGACGGTGCGGGCCGACCCGATGGCCCGGCGCACCGAGTGCCCGCCGGCCACCGCCTCGGTGGTGCACGACTCGCACTACACCTGGCGGGACGAGGCATGGATGGCGCGGCGCGGCGAACGCCCGGTGCACACCGCGCCGTTCTCCGTCTACGAGCTGCACCTGCCCTCCTGGCGTCCCGGGCTGACCTATCGCCAACTGGCCGCCCAACTGCCCGGCTACGTCAAGGACCTGGGCTTCACCCACGTCGAGTTCATGCCGGTCGCCGAGCATCCCTTCGGCGGCTCCTGGGGCTACCAGGTGACCGGCTTCTACGCGCCGACGGCCAGGATGGGCACCCCCGACGACTTCAAGTTCCTCGTCGACGCCCTGCACCGTGCGGGCATCGGCGTCCTGATGGACTGGGTGCCGGCGCACTTCCCGCGGGACGACTGGGCGTTGGCCGAGTTCGACGGGCGGCCGCTGTACGAGCCCGGGGACCCGAACCGGGCCGCCCACCCGGACTGGGGGACGCTGGAGTTCGACTACGGCCGCACCGAGGTGCGCAACTTCCTCGTCGCCAACGCGGTGTACTGGTGCGAGGAGTTCCACATCGACGGCCTGCGGGTGGACGCGGTCGCCTCGATGCTCTACCTCGACTACTCGCGCGAGGACGGCAGTTGGACGCCGAACGCGCACGGCGGGCGGGAGAACCTCGACGCGGTCGCGTTCCTCCAGGAGATGAACGCGACGGTCTACCGGCGCTGTCCCGGCGTCGTCACCATCGCCGAGGAGTCCACCGCCTGGGACGGCGTCACCCGCGCCACCCACCACGTCGGCCCGGGCGGCTTCGGCGGGCTGGGCTTCGGGCTGAAGTGGAACATGGGGTGGATGCACGACTCGCTCGGCTACGTCGAGAAGGAGCCGGTGCACCGCAAGTACCACCACGGCGAGATGACCTTCTCGATGATCTACGCCTACTCCGAGAACTACGTGCTGCCGATCTCGCACGACGAGGTGGTGCACGGCAAGCGGGCGCTGGTGTCGAAGATGCCCGGCGACTGGTGGCAGCAGCGCGCCAACCACCGGGCGTACCTGGGCTTCATGTGGGCCCACCCGGGCAAGCAACTGCTCTTCATGGGGCAGGAGTTCGCCCAGGGCGCGGAGTGGGCCGAGCGGCACGGCCCGGACTGGTGGCTGCTGGACCCGTCCTACGAGGCGGAGCCGGACCACCGGGGCGTGCGCGACCTGGTCCGCGAGCTGAACCGCCGCTACGCGGCCACGCCCGCGCTGTGGGAGCGGGACACCGACCCGGAGGGCTTCTCCTGGATCGACGCGGACGCCGGCGAGGACAACGTCTTCGCCTTCCTGCGGTTCGCCGACGACGGACGCCCCTTGATCGCGGTCAGCAACTTCTCGCCCGTGGTCCGGCACGGCTACCGGTTGGGCGTCCCCGGCGACGTGCGCGTCTGGCGGGAGGTGGTGAACACCGACGACCCGCGCTACGGCGGCAGCGGCGTCGCCAACCCCGAACCGCTCAAGGCCGAGCCGGTCGCCTGGCACGGCCGCCGCACCTCGATCCCGGTGGTGCTGCCGCCGCTGGCGACGCTCTGGCTGGCGCCGGCGTAGGACGGGCCCGACGGGCGACCGTCGGGCGATGCGCGGAAGGGGCGGGCGCGCGCGGCGCCCGCCCCTTCTCCCCTCCTGCGCCCCCGAGGGCGCCGTCCGGCGCGGGCCGGCGGTCAGACCGCGGCGGACGCCTTGCCGGCGTCGGCCGGGGCGGCGGGGGCGCCGTCGGCCGGCGCGCCGTGGTCGTCGGCGGTCAGCGTCCGCTCGTCGAACGGCAGCCGGCCGGCGAGCACTTCGCCGACCCGCTCCTTGTCGATCTCCTTGGTCCAGGTGCCGATCAGGATGGTGGCCACCGCGTTGCCGGCGAAGTTGGTCATCGCCCGGGCCTCGCTCATGAAGCGGTCGATGCCGACGATCAGGCCGACGCCGTCGACGAGTTCGGGGCGGTGCGACTGGAGGCCGCCGGCCAGCGTCGCCAGGCCCGCGCCGGTGACCCCGGCCGCCCCCTTGGACGCGATGATCATGAAGACCAGGAGGGAGACCTGCTGGCCGAGGGAGAGCGGCTTGTCCATCGCCTCGGCGACGAACAGCGCGGCCATGGTCAGGTAGATGGCGGTGCCGTCGAGGTTGAAGCTGTAGCCGGTCGGCACGGTGATGCCGACGACCGGGCGGCTGACGCCCAGGTGCTCCATCTTCGCGATCAGCCGGGGCAGCGCCGACTCCGAGGAGGAGGTCGACAGGATCAGCAGGAACTCCCGGCCCAGGTACTTCAGCAGCGCGAGCACGTTCACGCCGGCGACCAGCCGGAGCAGCGTGCCCAGCACCACGACGACGAAGAGCAGGCAGGTCAGGTAGAAGCCGACCATGATGACGGCCAGCGACTTCAGCGCGGCCACACCGGTGGCGCCGACCACCGCGGCCATCGCGCCGAACGCCCCCACCGGCGCCGCCCACATGATCATCGACAGCACCCGGAAGACCAGCTTCTGGACGTGGCCGATGCCGCGCAGCACCGGCGCCCCGGCCGGGCCGAGCGCCTGGAGCCCGAAGCCGACCAGCAGTGCCACCAACAGGGTCTGGAGCACCTCGCCCTGGGTGAGCGCGGAGACCAGGGAGGTCGGGATGATGCCGAGCAGGAAGTCGGTGGTGGACTCGTGGGCTTCGGCGGTCTGGGCCTGGCCGGCGTGCCGGAGCGCGTCGGTCAGGTGCAGGCCGGAGCCGGGGTCGAGGAGGTTGCCGACGAGCAGGCCGATGGCGAGCGCGACGGTGGACATCACCATGAAGTAGCCGAGGGCCAGCCCGCCGACCGCACCGACCTTGGCCGCCTTCCGGACCGAGCCGATGCCCAGCACGATCGTGCAGAAGATGACGGGCGAGATCATCATCTTGATGAGGTTGACGAACCCGGTGCCGACCGGCTTGAGCTGCACCGCGAAGCCGGGGGCGGCCAGGCCCACGACGATGCCGAGCAGCACCGCGCCGATCACGGCGAGGTACAGGAAGTGGGTCCGGTCCCGCTTGGCCGGTGGGGCGTCCTCGGCGGTGCCCCGGGACGACGGGGTCTGTGCGGCCACGGCTGGCCTGCCTTTCTGACGGGGGCACGGTTCCGGGCCGCTTTCTGCGGCTCGCGGCGCGGAACGAGTCCCGGCGACTATGCACGGCGGTGTGGCGGCCGTCACCCTTGCGTACATTTCGTTCATGTAAAAGTGACCCGGCAGACTGTTCCGCATGAACCCGCCCCGTCCCCGCCGGCCGCGGCGGCTGCGCGGCCCGCGCAGCCTCGCCGGGCAACTCTTCGCCATGCAGGTGGTCCTGGTGGCGGCGGCGGTCCTGGGCTGCGTCGTCTTCGCCTACGTCAACGCCGGGCGGCAGGCGGAGGAGACCGCGCGGCGGCAGGCGACGGCGGCGGCCACCGCCGTCGCCGACTCCCCGGCCGTGGTGGCCGCGGCCCGCACCAAGGACCCGACCGCCGCGCTCCAGCCGTACAGCGAGCGCCTGCGGCGGGACGCCGGGGTGGACTTCGTCGTGGTGATGGCGCCGGACGGGACGCGCTGGACGCACCCGGAGCCGTCCGCGATCGGCGGGAAGTACCTCGGCCACATCGGGCCCGCGCTGCGCGGCGAGGTCTTCCGGGAGACCCACCAGGGGGTGCTCGGCCCGTCCGTGCGGGTGGTCGCCCCGGTCCGCGACCCCGAGCGGGGCGGCGCGATCACCGCGCTGGTCAGCTCCGGGATCACCATCGCCACCATCGGCGAGCAACTGCGGGACCAGGTCCTCGCGCTGGTCGGGGTGGCCGCGGCGGCCCTGGTCCTGGGCGGCGCCGGCACCTACGTGATCAACGCCCGGCTGCGCCGGCACACCCACGGCATGAACACCGCGGAGCTGTCCCGGATGTACGACTACCACGAGGCCGCGCTGCACGCCGTCCGCGAGGGGTTGTTGATGGTGGACGCGGACGACCGGGTCGCGCTGATCAACGACGGCGGGCGGGAGTTGCTCGGGCTGACCGGGGACGCGGTGGGCCGGCCGGTCGCCGGGCTGGGGCTGCCGGAGCCGCTGACCGGGGCGCTGCGGGCGGCCGGCCCGCGCGTCGACGAGCTGCATCTGACCGGCGAGCGGGTGCTGGTCGTCAACTCCGCGCCGGTCTCCGGCGGGCAGCACCGCGGCAGCGTCGTCACCCTGCGCGACCACACCGAACTCCAGGCGCTGTCCGGCGAGTTGGACTCCGTACGCGGCTTCGCCGAGGCGCTGCGGTCGCAGGCACACGAGGCGGCCAACCGGCTGCACACCGTGGTGTCGCTGATCGAACTGGGCCGGGCCGAGGAGGCGGTGGCATTCGCCACCGCCGAACTGGAGCTGGCGCAGGCGCTGACCGACCGGGTGGTGGGCGCGGTCGCCGAGCCGGTGCTGGCCGCGCTGCTGCTGGGCAAGGCCGCGCAGGCCAACGAGCACGGCGTGGAGCTGGTGTTGACGCCGGACAGCCGGATCGACGACGGGGTGCTGCCGCCGGGCCTGCCCGCCCGCGACCTGGTGACGGTGCTAGGCAACCTCGTCGACAACGCCCTGGACGCCGCCGCCGCGCCTCCGGGGGACGGCGCGCCGCCCCAGGTGCGGGTCACCGCGCGGGCCGACGGCGGCGAGCTGCTGCTGTGCGTCGTGGACAACGGGCCCGGGGTCGCCGCGGACGCCACCGAGGAGGTCTTCCGGCGCGGCTGGAGCACCAAGGAACGCGCCGGCGGCGGCCGCGGGTTGGGGCTGGCGCTGGTCCGGCAGGCGGTGCACCGGCACGGCGGCACGGTCCGGCTGGACCGGGGGCCCGAGGGCGGCGCCCGGTTCACCGTGCAGTTGCCGCTGCGGGCGGCGGAAGGCGCGGACCGGTGAGCGGCCGGGGGCCCGACGCGGCGGGCGCCGAGGCGATCCGCGTCCTGGTCGTCGAGGACGATCCGGTCGCGGCGGCCGCGCACGCCCTGTACGTGGGGCGGGTGCCCGGCTTCGCGGTGTCCGGCACCGTGCACTCGGGCACCGAGGCCCGCCGCCACCTCGAACACCACCCGGTCGACCTGCTGTTGCTCGACCTGTTCCTACCGGACGGGCACGGGCTCCAGTTGGTGCGGACGCTGCGCGCCGCCGGGCACGGCGCGGACATCATCGCGGTGACCTCCGCCCGCGATCTGGCGATGGTCCGCGAGGGCGTCTCGCTGGGCGTCGTCCAGTACGTGCTGAAACCGTTCACCTTCGCCACCCTGCGGGACCGGCTGCTGCGCTACGCCGAGTTCCGCGCCACCACCGGGGAGGCCAGCGGGCAGGACGAGGTGGACCGGGCGCTGGCGGCGCTCCGCGCACCCCGCCCGGCCGCGCTGCCCAAGGGGTTGACCGCGGCCACCCTGCGGGCGGTGACGGACGTGCTGCGGGCCGCCGCCGACGGGCTGACCGCCACCGAGGCCGCCGCCGACGTGGGGATCTCCCGGATCACCGCCCGGCGCTACCTGGAGCACCTGGTGGAGAGCGGCCGGGCCGCCCGGGCGCCGCAGTACGGGCAGGTCGGCCGCCCGGAGTTGCGCTACCGCTGGTCGGGCCATTGACCCGGAGTGACCGGTGGCTTACTTTCAGCAGGCAGTAGGCCGTGGCTAGTTGACCGTGCGCGGCCGGTCCGCGACGGGTCGGCCGCGGTTCGTTGGAGGTCGTGCCGTGCGCTCCACCGCTCCGCCCGGAAAGGTCCCGCTCCTCTTCGCCGCCGCCGCGCTGGCCGCCGGCACGCTCACCGGCTGCGGCAGCTCCGGCGGCGACCCGAACACCGTCACGGTCGCCTTCATCAAGGACACCAACGCCAAAGTGACGGTCCGGGACGACTATCTCGCCCTGGTGGTGCGGCAGTTCGAGAAGGCCAACCCCGGCAAGAAGGTCAAGCTGATCCCGATCCAGGCGTCGGAGAACGACTACTACACCAAGATCCAGCAGATGATGCGCTCCCCGAAGACCGCGCCCGACGTGGTCTACGAGGACACCTTCCTGATCAGCTCCGACATCAAGGCCGGGCTGCTGCGGCCGCTGGACGAGCACCTCAACTCCTGGGCCGACTGGCGGCAGTTCGTGCCCACCGCCCGGGCCGCGGCCCGCGGGCAGGACGGGCGCACCTACGGCGTCCCGGACGGCACCGACACCCGCGGGCTGTGGTTCAACCGCACCGTCTTCGCCAGGGCCGGGCTGCCCGCCGACTGGCACCCCCGCACCTGGGACGAGGTCCTGGCCGCCGCCCGCGCCATCAAGCGGAAGGTGCCGGGGGTGATCCCGCTGAACGTCTTCACCGGCCGGGGCGCGGGCGAGGCCGCGGTGATGCAGGGCTTCGAGATGCTGCTCTACGGCACCGGGCGGGACCCGCTCTACGACCCCGGCGCGAAGAAGTGGGTGGTCGGCTCCCGCGGTTTCACCGACAGCCTCCGCTTCCTCGACACGGTCTACAAGGAGAAGCTGGGCCCGGACGTCTCCGACGCGCTGAGCCCCAACATCCAGACCAATGTGGCCGCCGAGCTGCTGCCGCAGCAGAAGCTGGCGATCGACCTCGACGGCTCCTGGCTCGGCCAGCAGTGGCAGCGCACCGGCGGCGGCAACCCCTGGCCGCAGTGGTCCCGCACCCTCGGCCAGGCGCCGTTCCCGACCCGGTCCGGCGCCCCGCCCGGCCGGGTCAGCCTGGCCGGCGGCTGGGCCTGGTCGGTGCCGGCCCGGGCGCTCCGCCCCGAACTGGGCTGGAAGGTGATCGAGACCCTCCAGTCGCGCGCCAATGCGCTGGACTGGTGCGTGCGGGGCGCCCAGATCGCCGTCCGCCGGGACGTCGCGGCCGATGCCCGGTACCGCACGGCGGTGCCGGGCATCGGCTTCTTCACCAAGCTGGTCGAGGTGAGCCGCTACCGGCCGGCGCTGCCGGAGTACCCGCAGGTCGCCGCGGCGATCGGGGAGGCGACGGAGTCCGTCACCGCCGGCGACGCCACCCCGGCGCAGGCCGCCGCCCGCTACGACCGGACGGTGCGCTCCCTGGTGGGCGGCGCGGTCGTCAACAAGCCGTGATGCGGCACCTGGTGCGCTGGTCGCCGCTGGCCCCGGCCACCGCGCTGCTGCTGCTCTTCCTGGCCGGCCCGGTCGGCTACTGCGCCTACCTCGCCTTCACCGACACCCAACTCACCGGCCAGGAGTCGGCGTCGTTCGTCGGGCTGGCCAACTTCCGCCACGCGGTGGGCGATCCGGAGTTCCGCAACGCCGTCCTGCTGACCGTGGTGTTCACCCTGATCTCGGCGGTGCTCGGGCAGAACACCCTGGGGCTGGCGCTGGCCGGGCTGCTGCGGCGCGCCTCGCGGCCGGTGCGGGCGGTGACCGGCACGGTGGTGATCACCGCATGGGTGCTCCCGGAGATCGTCGCCGGCTTCCTGCTCTACACCTTCTTCGAGCGCCGCGGCACCCTCAACGCGCTGCTCGCCTGGCTCCATCTCCCCGCCCAGGACTGGCTGTTCACCCTGCCCATCCTGGCGGTGTCGTTCGCCAACGTCTGGCGCGGCACGGCGTTCTCGATGCTGGTGTACTCGGCGGCGCTGGACGGCATCCCGCAGGAGGTCGCCGAGTCGGCGGAGATGGACGGCGCCCGCGGGCTGCGCCGGCTGTGGCACATCACCCTGCCGATGATCCGCCGCTCGGTCGGCACCAACCTGATGCTCAACACCCTTCAGACGCTGTCGGTGTTCGGGCTGATCTGGGCGCTCACCCGGGGCGGCCCCGGCAACCGCAGCCAGACCCTCCCGGTGTTCATGTACGACCAGGCGTTCGTGAAGTCGCTGATCGGCTACGGCACGGCGGTGGCGCTGCTGCTGCTCGTGGTGGGCGCGCTGTTCTCGGCGGTGTACCTGCGGCTGCTGCGGGAGGAGGTCTGATGCGGGCCGGACGACGGCGGTGGTCGCCGGTGCGCGCCGCGGTCCGGCGGCGCCTGGCGGCCGACGCCGCGCTGCTGGTCGTCGCGGTGGCGTTCGCGGTGCCGCTGGCGTGGCTGGTGCTGGCGTCGCTGGACGAGCGGGCGACGCTGCGGGTGCACCTGCCCACCTCCCCCACGCTGCACAACTTCTCGGCGGTGCTCACCGACGAGATCACCTTCACGCCGATGCTCAACAGCCTGCTGATCTGCGGCGGGGCCACGCTGCTCACGGTGGCCTGCGCGGCGCTGGCCGCCTACCCGCTGTCCCGCTTCCGGTCCCGCTTCGCCCGGCCGTACCTGCTCACCGTGGTGTTCTCGGCCTGCCTGCCGGTCACCGCGGTGATGGTCCCGGTCTACGCGCTGTTCGTCCGGGTGAACCTGATCGACACCCGCTACGGGACGGCGCTGTTCCTGGCCGCCGCCCAACTGCCGTTCGCGATCTGGCTGATGAAGAACTTCATGGACGGCGTGCCCACGGTGCTGGAGGAGGCGGCGTGGACCGACGGCGCCTCCCGGCCGCAGGGGCTGCTGCGGATCGTGCTGCCGCTCATGGCGCCGGGCGTCGGCGTGGTCGCGGTCTATACCTTCATCATGATGTGGGGGAATTTCTTCGTCCCGTTCATGCTGCTGCTCTCCCCGGAACAACTCCCGGCGTCGGTCAGCATTTTCACTTTCTTCGGGAATTACGGGGCCATCGCCTTCGGTGAACTCGCCGCATTCTCGATCCTGTACTCGACACCGGTGCTCCTTCTCTACATCCTTATTTCCCGGCGGTTGGGCGGCGGATTCGCCCTCGGCGGCGCCGTGAAGGGGTGATCCGTCCCGCGTGGAATCCCTGGTCGGCGGGGTAGTCGCGCGGGCTCGGCACCGAAATCCGGCCCGCGGGCGGGCCCCTCTCGTACGTTCCCCCAACCGCCAACCTTGGACATCCGCACGATGGGTCCGCGGCATCGCCCTCCCCTACCGTGTGCCGGTGAGCACGGACGACGGGGAAGCCCGCAGACCCCCTTTCAATGCCGCCGCCGCCCGCCGACTGCGCGAGGCCCTCGGCATGACCCACGCCCACGTCGCCTACGGAATCTGGGCGGCCTACGGAAAACGTCTGGAACCGGCGGCGGTGGCGTCCTGGGAATTGGGCGAGACCTCCCCCACCGAGGCGGAGTTGGCCGCGTTGGCCGGCGCCCTGTGGTGCGCCCCCGCCGAGCTCCTCGGCGCCCCCGAGACCCTCCGCGAGTACCGGCTGGCGCTCGGCCTCGCCCCCGCCGATCTGGCGCGCCGGATCGGCATGGACGTGGCCGGGTACGGGCACCTGGAGGCCGGCGGGCGGTGGCGGGGCACCGACCGGCAGGCGGCGGCGCTGGCCGAGGCGTTGGCGCTGCCGCTGCCCGCGCTGATCCGCTTCACCGACCAGGAGGACCGCCTGGTCGAGCTGTTGACCAGCGCCGCCACCACCCGCTGGCAGGGCTACGTCCGCCCGGTCGGCAAGCTGGCACCGCTGCCCAAGGAGCGCCTGGCAACGGCCCTCCAGGAACTGCACGAGGAGTACCACGCGACGATGGCCGCCTCGCTGAGCTGGACCGGCGGCCGGGCCCCGGACGAGGCGGGCAGGGCGGGCCGGGGCTTCCTCGACGGCATCCTGGCGGAGTTCTGGCGCCGGGCCGACGGGCCGACACCCGGGCCGCGCGACGGGGACGGGCCCTAGGAGCCCCAAGGGCCGCGCGTCGGTCTGCGGGTGGACGGCCGTCCGTCCAGAGATGGACGCGGGCGCCCGGCATGGCACTTGCGGCCGGTCCGGCTTTCGGTCCCTGCGGGCGAAGCCCCGGGCGGGGTGCGGCATCGAGGATGGGAGCACGGCGTTCCCGCCGAGTCCTTCCCGTCCCTTCACCTTCCTGGGAGTTCGTGGTGCCGCACGCCGCCGTCCCCCGTCCCGTTTCCCCCCTCCGGCCCGCCACCCCGGCCGTCGCCGCCCGCGCCACCAACCTGAGCAAGGTCTACGGCCAGGGCGAGACCCGGGTGGTGGCGCTGGACTCCGTCTCGGTGGAGTTCGGCCGGGCCCGCTTCACCGCGATCATGGGCCCCTCCGGCTCGGGCAAGTCCACCCTGATGCACTGCATGGCGGGGCTGGACTCGGTCACCTCCGGCTCGGCCCGGATCGGCGACATGGAGCTGGCCTCCCTGGGCGACAAGCAGTTGACCCGGCTGCGTCGGGACAAGATCGGCTTCATCTTCCAGGCGTTCAACCTGCTGCCGACGCTCACCGCGCTGGAGAACATCACGCTGCCCATCGACATCGCGGGCCGCCGCCCGGACCGGGAGTGGGTCGGCCGGGTCGTGGACACCGTGGGGCTGTCGGAGCGTCTTAAGCACCGGCCGGCCCAGCTCTCCGGCGGCCAGCAGCAGCGGGTCGCGGTGGCGCGGGCGCTGGCCGCCCAGCCGGAGATCATCTTCGCGGACGAGCCGACCGGCAACCTCGACTCCCGCTCCGGCGCGGAAGTCCTGGGCTTCCTGCGGGAGTCGGTCCGGGCGATGGACCAGACCGTGGTGATGGTCACCCACGACCCGGTCGCCGCCGGCTACGCGGACCGGGTGGTCTTCCTCGCCGACGGCCGGATCGTCGACGAGCTCCACGAGCCCACCGCGGACGCCGTGCTGGACCGGATGCGCCGCTTCGAGGCCGCGGGCCGGACGAGCTAGCGGCACACCGGACGCGCCGACCGCGCCAACTGGCCGGCCGGCCCCGCGAGTTGGCCATGTCCGGCCACCGCCGCCCGTACCCGAGCCCCGCCCGGGCCCCGTACCCAGGATTGACACCACCACCATGTTCAGAACCGCCCTGCGCAACGTCCTCGCGCACAAGGCCCGCCTGTTGATGACCGCGCTCGCGGTCCTGCTCGGCGTCGCCTTCGTCGCGGGCACCCTGATCTTCAGCGACTCCGTCGGCGAGGCCGTCAAGAACGCCTCCGCCAAGAACCTCAAGGACGTCGCCGTCTCCGTCCAGGCCGCCTCGGACCCCGATGCCGGCCCCGGCCCCGGGAAGGACGGCAAGCGGACCACCGCCCTGGACCAGCACGTGGCCGACCGGATCCGCGCGCTGCCCGGCGTCACCGGCGTCCGCGCCGACGTCACCGGCGCGGCGACCCTGGCCGGCAAGGACGGCGAACCGATCGGCAACGGCTGGCAGAACCGCGCCGTCAACTACCAGCCGGGCAAGGACGGCAAGGACCCCCGCTACCCGCTGGTGCAGGGCCGCGGCCCGGCCGCCGAAGGGGAGTTGGCGCTGGCCGAGACCACCGCGAAGGCGGCCGGCGTGCGGGTCGGCGACACCGTGCGGTTCGCCACCGACGGCCCGGTGCTGACCAAGAAGCTGGTCGGCATCGTGGCGACCGACGACCCGGCGGTGACCGCGGGCGGCAGCCTGGCGCTGTTCGACACCGCCACCGCGCAGAAGCTGTATCTGCACCCGGGCCAGTTCGACGAGTTGGTGGTGGCGGCCGCCCCCGGCACCGACCAGCGGGCGCTGACCGCCAAGGTCCGCGAGCTGCTGCCGGCCGACCGCGCCGCGGCGACCAGCGGGCACGACCTGGCCGCCGAACAGGCCCGGCGGATCGCCGAGCAGAACAGCGCGCTCAGCAAGACCCTGCTGACCTTCGCGGGGATCGCCCTGTTCGTCGGCGTCTTCATCATCGCCAACACCTTCACCATGCTGATCTCCCAGCGCAGCCGCGAGATCGCGCTGCTGCGCGCGGTGGGTGCCTCCCGCCGGCAGGTGGTGCGCTCGGTGCTCGCCGAGGCCGGCCTGTTGGGCCTGGTCTCCTCGGTCGTCGGCTTCGCGCTGGGCACCGGGATCGCGGTGGGGCTGCGGGCCGTGCTGGACGCAGGCGGTGCGGGCTTCCCGGACGGCCCGGTCGTCATCAGCCCGGCCGCGGTGCTCGCCTCGCTGGGCGTGGGCGTCGTGGTGACCGTCCTGGCCGCCTGGCTGCCGTCCCGCAAGGCGGCGCGGATCGCCCCGGTGGAGGCGCTGAGCACCGTCGAGGCGCCGCCGGCCCTGCGCAGCCTCGTGGTCCGCAACACCATCGGCGCGCTGATCACCGGCGCCGGCGTCGCGGTGATGCTGTGGGTCTCCACCCTCACCTCCGGCGACGACCTGCCGATCGCCATGGCGGGGTCGGCGCTGACCCTGACCGGCGTGATCATCCTGGCCCCGCTGCTGTCCCGGCCGCTGGTCTCGCTGGCCGGCGCGGTCACCACCCGCCTCTTCGGCGTCACCGGCAAGCTGGCCAAGGAGAACGCGCTGCGCAACCCGCGGCGGACGGCCGCGACCGCCTCGGCGCTGATGATCGGCCTGACCCTGATCACCGGGATGACCGTGGCGGGCCACTCCGCCCAGGTGGCCATGGACAAGATGGTCGGCAGCGGCGTGACCGCCGACTACCAGGTCAAGACCTCCACCTACGTCGGCCTGGACCCGAAGCTGTCGCCGAAGGTGCGCCAGGTCCCCGGCGTCGAGGCGATGGCGCCGTTGCGCGGCACCGGCTTCTCCACCGAAGCGGGCCCCGGTCGCGACAGCACCTTCGGCTTCCTCCGCGGCACCGACCTCGACCAGATCGGCAAGGTCACCCAACTCGACATCACCCAGGGCTCGTTGGCCGCCGTCAAGGCCGGCGGCATCGCCGTCTCGCAGAGCGGCGCCAAGGAGCACGGCTGGCGCGTCGGCGACACCGTGAACGTCGAGTTCTACGACAAGAAGAAGGCCCGCCTGAAGGTCGCCGCGCTCTACGCCGACAACGAGACCCTCGGCTCCTCCTTCGCCGCGACCGCCCTGGTCGATCCGCACCTGGACCGGTTCCGCGACGACGCGCTCCTGGTCAAGACGGCGAACGGCAGCTCCCCCGAGTTGGCCAAGGACATCCGCCGGGCGCTCGGCGACAGTCCGCTGCTGAAGGTGCAGAGCCGCGATGACCTGCGCAAGGAGAACGCCGGGCAGATCGACACCATCGTGAACATGGTCTACGGGCTGCTGGGCATGGCCGTGATCATCGCGGTGGTCGGCGTGGTCAACACCCTGGCCATGTCGGTCTTCGAGCGCACCCGCGAGATCGGGATGCTGCGCGCCATCGGTCTGGCCCGCAGCGGCATCAAGCAGATGGTCCGGCTGGAGTCGGTGGTCATCTCGCTCTTCGGCGCGGTGCTCGGCATCGGCCTGGGCATCTTCCTGGCCTGGGCCGGCGGCAGCCTGGTCGGCTCGTCCTTCCCGACCTACTCGATGGTGCTGCCCTGGGGCCGGCTCGGCCTGTTCCTGCTGATCGCCCTGGTCGTCGGCGTGCTGGCGGCGCTGTGGCCGGCCCGCCGGGCCGGCCGGCTGAACATGCTGGAGGCCGTCGCCTCCCAGTGAGGCCCCACGCGCAAAGCCGCCGGCGACGCACCCAACGGTGCGTCGCCGGCGGCTCGTTGACGTCCGGTCGGGCGGACGCGGCGGCAGAGGAGGGGCGGCCCTAGAAGACCGACTCGGCCTCGTCCATGCGGGCCTCCGGGACCCGCTTGAGCTCGGTGATCGCCTCGGCCAGCGGGGTCATCACGATGTCGGTGCCGCGCAGCGCGGTCATCTGGCCGAAGTCGCCGCGGTGCGCGGCCTCGACGGCGTGCCAGCCGAAGCGGGTGGCCAGCACCCGGTCGTAGGCGGTGGGGGTACCGCCGCGCTGGACGTGGCCGAGGATGACCGGGCGGGCCTCCTTGCCCAGGCGGTGCTCCAGTTCGCGGGCGAGCGCGGTGCCGATGCCGGAGAACCGCTCGTGGCCGTACTGGTCGATGGCGCCCTTCTTGTAGTCCATGGTGCCGGGCCGCGGGTGGGCGCCCTCGGCGACGCAGACCACGGCGAACTTCTTGCCGCGGGCGAACCGCTCCTCGACCATCTTCACCAGGTCGTTGACGTCGAACTCGCGCTCCGGCAGACAGATGCCGTGGGCGCCGCCGGCCATCCCGGACTCCAGCGCGATCCAGCCCGCGTGCCGGCCCATGACCTCGACGACCATCACCCGCTGATGCGACTCGGCGGTGGTCTTCAGGCGGTCGATGGCCTCGGTGGCCACGCCGACGGCGGTGTCGAAGCCGAAGGTGCGGTCGGTGGAGGAGATGTCGTTGTCGATGGTCTTGGGGACGCCGACGACCGGCATCCCGGCGTCGGCGAGCATCCGCGCCGCGGTCAGCGTGCCCTCGCCGCCGATCGGGATCAGGACGTCTATCCCGTACTCGCGGGAGAAGTCCTTGGCGCTCTCGCACGCCTCGCGCAGCCGGGCGCGCTCCAGGCGGGCGGAGCCGAGGATGGTGCCGCCGCGGGCCAGGATGCCGCTGACCGCGTCCAGGTCCAGCTTGCGAAAGCGCCCGTCGAGCAGGCCCTTGAAGCCGTCCTCGAAGCCGATGACCTCGTCGCCGTGGCCGGTCAGGGCGCGGTGGACGACGGACCGGATCACAGCATTCAGGCCGGGGCAGTCGCCGCCCGCGGTGAGGACTCCGATACGCATCGTGCTGTGTCTCCTGTGCTCGCTGTCGGTTCGTGTGAGCCGGTCCGATTCTTTCACGTGCGGCGCGCCCGCACCCCGGCCCGGTGCCGCGCGCGGGCGGCCACCCCCACTGTCCCCCGGCCCGCACCCCGCAGGGAAACTGGGAGAGCGACGTATCCATCCGCGCAGGTATTGTCAAGAGGGTCAAGCCCACCATAACGGGTAATTTTGACCTTGTGACCAGGGAAAATCCGCAGGCCGGGCGCCTCGCGGCCATCGGAATGGACGGAGAGACCGCGTGACGCGCAGCGTGTACGTGACCGGTATCGACCGCGGCGACGGCCGCCAGGTCGTCGAGTTGGGAGTCATGGAGCTCCTGACCCGCCACGTCGATCGGGTGGGGGTCTTCCGGCCCCTTGTGCACGACGGACCGGACCGGCTCTACGAACTGCTGAGGGCCCGCTACCGCCTCGCCCAGCCCGCGGAGTCCGTCTACGGCATCAGCTATACCGAGGCCGCCGCCCTCCAGGCCGAGCAGGGCACCGACGAGCTGGTCTCCCGGCTCGTCGACCGCTTCCACGCCGTCGCCCGCGACTTCGAGTACGTGCTGGTCCTCGGCTCGGACTACGCCGACACCAGCCTCCCCGACGAGCTGGCGCTCAACGCCCGGCTGGCCAACGAGTTCGGCGCCGCGGTGATACCCGTCGTCGGCGGCCAGGGCCAGGAGGCCGAGTCCGTCCGCGCCGAGGCCCGCAACGCCTACCGCGCCTACACCTCGCTGGGCTGCGACGTGGTCGCGCTGGTCGTCAACCGCGTCGCCGCCGAGCAGCGCACGGCCGTCGTCGAGCGGCTCGCCGCCCGGCTGCCGGTGCCCTGCTACGCGCTCCCCGAGGACGGCTCGCTCTCCGCACCGACCGTCGGCCAGATCGTCCACGCGCTCGGCGCCGAGGTGCTGCTGGGCGACGACTCCGGCCTCGCCCGGGACGCCCGGGACTTCGTCTTCGGCGGCGCGATGCTGCCGACCTTCCTCCAGGCGCTCACCCCCGGCTGCATGGTGATCACCCCCGGGGACCGCGCCGACCTCGTCATCGGCTCGCTCGCCGCGCACAGCGCCGGCGCCCCGCCGATCGCCGGCGTGGTGCTCACCCTCGACGAGCGTCCCGGCCCGGACATCATGGCGCTGGCCGCCCGCCTCGCGCCCGGCACCCCGGTCGTCTCGGTGCCCGGCGGCTCCTTCCCCACCGCCGCCGAGCTGTTCGCCATCGAGGGCAAGTTGAACGCCGCCTCGCCGCGCAAGGCGGAGACCGCGCTCGGCCTCTTCGAGCGGCACGTGGACACCGCCGAGCTCACCGACCGGATCTCGGTCGCCCGCTCCGAGCGGGTCACCCCGATGATGTTCGAGCACGAGCTGATCGAGCGGTCCCGCGCCGGCCGCCGCCGGGTCGTCCTCCCCGAGGGCACCGAGGAGCGGGTGCTGCGCGCCGCCGATGTGCTGCTGCGCCGCGACGTCTGCGACCTGACGCTGCTCGGCGAGGAGGAGACGATCCGCAAGCGCGCCGCCGACCTCGCCATCGACCTGGCCGACGCGCAGATCATCGACCCGCAGACCTCGCCGCTGCGCGAGCGGTTCGCGGACCTCTACGCCACCCTCCGCGCCCACAAGGGCGTCAGCTACGAGCTGGCCTTCGACATGGTCGCCGACGTCTCCTACTTCGGGACCCTGATGGTGCAGGAGGGCCTGGCCGACGGCATGGTCTCCGGCGCGGTGCACTCCACCGCCGCCACCATCCGCCCGGCCTTCGAGATCATCAAGACCCAAGGGGCCGCGCGCAGCGCGTCGGCTGGGGAGGTGGCGGGCGACGGGCGGGCGAAGCCGGGCGCCCAGATCGTCTCGTCGGTCTTCTTCATGTGCCTGGCCGACCGCGTCCTGGTCTACGGCGACTGCGCGGTCAACCCGGACCCGAACGCCGAGCAGTTGGCCGACATCGCCATCCAATCCGCCACCACCGCGGCCCAGTTCGGCGTGGAGCCGCGGATCGCGATGCTGTCGTACTCCACCGGCACCTCCGGCTCCGGCGCCGACGTCGACAAGGTCCGCAAGGCCACCGAGCTGGTCCGCGAGCGGCGCCCGGACCTGCTGGTCGAGGGCCCGATCCAGTACGACGCGGCGGTGGACGCGGCGGTCGCCGCGACCAAGCTGCCGGACTCGGACGTGGCCGGCAAGGCCACCGTGCTGATCTTCCCGGACCTCAACACCGGCAACAACACCTACAAGGCCGTCCAGCGCTCCGCCGGCGCGGTCGCGGTCGGCCCGGTCCTCCAGGGCCTGCGCAAGCCGGTCAACGACCTCTCCCGCGGCGCCCTCGTCCAGGACATCGTCAACACCGTCGCGATCACCGCGATCCAGGCCCAGGGCGACGAGCCCGGCACCGGCCACACCAGCTGACCCCACCCCCCACGGAAAGCCCTTCATGACTGCCAACGCCACCCGCGTCCTCGTCCTCAACTCCGGCTCCTCGTCGGTGAAGTACCAACTCCTCGACATGGCAGCCTCGGACGGCGGCTCCGCCGCGGGCGGTGCGCGGCTCGCCGTCGGCCTGGTCGAGCGGATCGGTGAGACGACCTCGCGCCTGGTCCACACCCCGCTGGCCGCCGGCGGCCGGACCCGCGAGATCACCGGCCCGATAGCCGACCACGACGCCGCGCTGAAGGCGGTGGCCGACGAACTGGCCGCCGACGGGCTCGGTTTGGACTCCCCGGAACTGGCCGCGATCGGGCACCGGGTGGTGCACGGCGGGCTGAAGTTCACCGCGCCGACCGTCATCGACGACGCGGTGCTCAAGGAGATCGAGCGGCTGGTGCCGGTCGCCCCGCTGCACAACCCGGCCAACATCACCGGCATCAAGACCGCCCAGGGCCTGCGCCCCGACCTCCCGCAGGTCGCGGTCTTCGACACCGCCTTCCACACCACGATGCCGGAGCACGCGGCCCGTTACGCCATCGACGTGGAGACCGCCGACGCGCACCGCATCCGCCGCTACGGCTTCCACGGCACCTCGCACGCCTACGTCTCCCGCCGCACCGCCGAACTGCTCGGCAAGGCGCCCGAGGACGTCAACGTGATCGTGCTGCACCTGGGCAACGGCGCCTCCGCCTCCGCCGTCCAGGGCGGCCGCTGCGTGGACACCTCCATGGGCCTGACCCCGCTGGAGGGCCTGGTCATGGGCACCCGCTCCGGTGACATCGACCCGGCGGTGACCTTCCACCTCAAGCGGGTCGCCGGGATGTCCGTCGACGAGATCGACGAGCTGCTCAACAAGAAGAGCGGCCTGCTCGGGCTGTGCGGCGACAACGACATGCGGGAGATCCGCCGCCGGATCGACGCGGGCGGCGAGGACGGGGCGCGGGCCGCGCTCGCCTTCGACATCTACATCCACCGGCTGAAGAAGTACATCGGCGCCTACAGCGCGGTGCTCGGCAAGGTCGACGCGGTGGCCTTCACCGCGGGCGTCGGCGAGAACGCCGCCCCGGTCCGCGCCGCCGCCATCGCCGGCCTGGAGGAGCTGGGCCTGGCGGTGGACGCCGCGCTGAACGACGTCCGGTCCGACGAGCCGCGGCTGATCTCGCCCGGGTACGCCCGGGTCGCGGTCGCGGTGGTCCCCACCGACGAGGAACTGGAGATCGCCCGGCAGACGTACGCCCTGGTCACCGCCTAGATCAGCGCCCGGCGCGCGGGGCGGCAGCCCGCGGGCCGGCCGGGCCCCGGCCCGGCTGAAGAGTCTGTGAAGCAGAGCGAAATATTCCGCTCCGAAACAAACCGATAGGATCGAGACATGCGCCGTTCCAAAATCGTCTGCACCCTGGGCCCCGCCGTCGACTCCTACGAGAAGCTGAAGACGCTGATCGAGGCCGGCATGAACGTGGCCCGCTTCAACATGAGCCACGGGACCCACTCGGAGCACGAGGAGCGGTACCACCGCCTCCGCAAGGCCGCCGAGGAGACCGGCCGCGCCGTCGGCGTGCTGGCCGACCTCCAGGGCCCCAAGATCCGCCTGGAGACCTTCGCCGAGGGCCCCGTCGAGCTGGTGCGCGGTGACGAGTTCGTCATCACCACCGAGGACGTCCCCGGTGACAAGCACATCTGCGGCACCACCTACAAGGGTCTGCCCGGCGACGTCTCCAAGGGCGACCCGGTCCTGATCAACGACGGCAACGTCGCCCTCCAGGTCGTCGAGATCGACGGTCCGCGGGTGCGCACCATCGTCATCGAGGGCGGGGTCATCTCCGACCACAAGGGCATCAACCTGCCCGGCGCGGCGGTCAACGTCCCGGCGCTGTCCGAGAAGGACATCGAGGACCTGAAGTTCGCCCTGCACATGGGCTGCGACATGGTCGCGCTCTCCTTCGTGCGGGACGCCAAGGACGTCCAGGACGTGCACCGCGTCATGGACGAGGTGGGCCGCCGGGTCCCGGTCGTCGCCAAGGTCGAGAAGCCGCAGGCGGTCGCCAACATGCAGGAGGTCGTGATGGCCTTCGACGCGGTGATGGTGGCCCGTGGCGACCTGGCGGTGGAGTACCCGCTGGAGAAGGTCCCGATGGTGCAGAAGCGCCTGGTGGAGATGTGCCGGCGGAACGCCAAGCCGGTGATCGTGGCGACCCAGATGATGGAGTCGATGATCACCAACTCCCGGCCCACCCGCGCCGAGGCGTCCGACGTCGCCAACGCCATCCTCGACGGCGCCGACGCGGTCATGCTCTCCGCGGAGTCCTCGGTCGGCCAGTACCCGATCGAGACCGTCAAGACCATGTCGAAGATCGTCGAGGCGGCCGAGGAGGAGCTGCTCTCCAAGGGCCTCCAGCCGCTGGTGCCCGGCAAGAAGCCGCGTACGCAGGGCGGTGCGGTGGCCCGCGCGGCCTGCGAGATGGCGGACTTCCTCGACGGCAAGGCCCTGGTCGCGTTCACCAAGTCCGGTGACACCGCCCGCCGGCTCTCCCGTTACCGCGCCGCCCAGCCGATCCTGGCCTTCACCACCGACCTCGCCACCCGCAACCAGCTCACCCTGAGCTGGGGCGTGGACTCCTTCGTCGTCCCGCACGTGGACAACACCGACGCGATGGTCGACCTGGTCGACGCCGAGCTGCTCAAGCTCAAGCGCTACAACGAGGGCGACACCATGATCATCACCGCCGGCTCGCCCCCCGGCGTCCCCGGCACCACCAACATGGTCCGGGTGCACCACCTCGGCGGCGAGCGCGCCTGACGCGCCGCCCGACGGGCACCACAACGGCGGTGGGCCGCCCCCTCGTTCGAAGGGGGCGGCCCACCGCCGTCTCTCCGCGGCTCCCGGAGGTCTCGTCGCCGCCGGCCGGTCCGCTTCCGTCCTCGACGGACCTCAGTCCTCGATGGACAGGTGCATGCCCGGGACGTGCAGGTTGCCGCCGAACTGGCCGGCCTGGTCCAGCTTCACCTTGCTGAAGTAGGCGTACGGGACGTTCAGCGGCGGCGGGTGCTCGGGGTCGAAGACGATCGGGATCAGCCCGAAGAGGTTGCCCTGCAACCGCTCGGTGTAGAGCGTCACCTTGCCGCCGCGGATGGTGGACGTGGAGCCCGGCGTCGACCGCACGTGGTAGTGCTTGCCCGACCTCGCATCGTCCACGATCTGGTGCAGGTCGCCGATGTCGATGCTGTCCGCGGTGAACTTCAGCGCCTGCTTGGTGTGGCCGCTCTGCGTCCTGACGTTGACCACGCCCTCGTAGTTCAGGCCGCGCAGGGTCAGCCCGCTGGACTCCAGGTGCCAGGGGAGGTCCGGGAGGGTGGCGGGGGTCTGCTCGTCCTTGCCCTGCTGCTTGTTCTCCACGACGCAGGGGAACGCGGGCTTGCCGTCCTTGTCCTTGCCGTCCAACCCACCGCCGGGCAGGGCGTTGTCGACCGTGCCGACGGCACCGTGCACGGTGTCGTTGACCGCCTTCGACGGGTCCTTCAGCGCATCGCCGACCGGCTTGGTGACCTCGTCCAGGCCGGGCCCGGAGCCCGGCGAGGGCGACGCGTCCTTGGCCGACGGCTCCTTGGCCGACGAACCCGCCGACGGCGTCGGGGACTTGGTGGCGGACGCGGACGGCGAGGGGGTCGGCGAGGCCGGCGGCTGGTCGGACTTCTTGTGCACGCCGAGGAGGCCGCCGAGCACGTCGCCGATCCCGCCCAACAGGCCGCCGTCGTCCTTCTTCGGCGAGGCCGACGGGGACGGCGTCGCCGGGGCGGACGGACCGGGCGCCCCGCCGCCGCTGGCGTCCTTGCCGGCCGAGGGCGACGAGGACGGCGACGCGGACGGCGAGGTCGACGGCTCCGCGGACGGCTTGCCCCCGTCCTTCCCGGCGTCCTTGCCGTCCTTCTTCTGGTCCTTCTGGTCCTTGCCGTCGTCCTTCGCCTTGGCGTCCTGGCCGGACGTGTCCGGGACGGTGACGCAGGGGCCGTCCCGGAAGGGGCTCTCGGGCGGCACCGGCTTGGCGATCGCCATCTGGGGCGTGAGCCCCATGCCCATGAGGACGGCGGACGGCATCGCGGCGATGGCGATCGCCTTGCCCGCGGGCACGTGCAGGCGGGTCAACAGCGGCTTCTTGGGCGCCGCGTGGCGCGGTCCGCTCCCCGCGCCCGAACGGCCGGTCGCCCCGGAGGCCGCGCCCTCGCCCTCCGGCGGGGGTGTCCCCACCCGCAGTTCGTCACCCGGCACGGTGCCTCCCGTTCCTTCCGTTGGTCGGGCTCGTTCCTGACAGATCGTCCAGTCCGTTGCCCAACCCGTGACCACCGGCCGCCGGAGCGGGGTGGGTGGCGACCACCGGCCCGACGACGTGGCCCCCCTCGCCGGGCTCGTCCTCGCTGCGCACCGCCTTGCCCGGCGCCCACGAGACGCCCAGCGCGCCGCCGATCAGCCCCAGCAGGAAGCCGATCAGGAAGGCGCCGAAGTTCGAGACGACCAGCGAAACGAGGGCCAGCAGGATCGCCGCGACGCCCGCGAAGACCCGCGAGACCGGCTGGAACCACATGGTGAGGCCGAGCACCACCAGCAGCACGCCGATGATCAGCGAACCGGCGCCGGCCGTGGTCGCCATCCGGACGGTGAGGGATCCGATGGTGAGGTTCGCGTAGGGGATGTACATGATCGGGATGCCCGCGAGGAGGGTCAACAGGCCGCCCCAGAAGGGGCGTTGCCCGCGCCAGTGGCGGAACGCCTGCCGCTTCCGGCCGAGGGTCTCGTTCAGCCGTGGTCGTTCTGCGCTCATGCGCCAGCCTCCCTGCGGTCGGCGGGCCCGCATCCGCGCCGCACGTACCTGTCGATGACTCTTCCCCCGGGGGCACCGCCCGGCGTTGGCCGGGGAACTCCGGCCGGGGAGTCCCCCATGCTCCAGTCGCTCATGTCCGGCTCCTCGGGACTGGCAATTCGGTGGTTCTGTGGGCACTTCCAGCGCTACCTGGCGTACGGGCACGGGGAACGGCACGGCGCCGTACAGCTCCACCCCGCGCCCGCACGCTCAGTGCGTCAGTAGCACTCGTGCGCGCCCTTGGTGACGCTCATCTTGAGGCCGCTGAGCTTGAACGTGCCGGCCGTGGTGGCCCAGGCACGCTGGTGGACGCCGGTCAGCGTGGCCGTGTCGGCCTCCTGGGCGAAGGAGCCGGGGTCGGCCTTGTCGCCCTTCTTCATGCCGGGCCCCTTGGACGTGGACCCCGCGGCAACACCGATGTTGATGTTGTTGAAGGTCGCGTCCGCGTTCAACTGGTCCAGGTCGATGTAGAGGTTCTTGGCCTCCACCGGATTGCTGCCGGCACCGCCGGCCTGGAGCTTCATCGACACATCGCCGAAGACCGGGACCGGCACGACGACGGACTGGCACAGGTTGTGGATCGTGGCGTTGCTGAACGCCGAGACCGCGACCGGGACGTTCTTGCCGTTCTTCTGGGCGTCAACCGCGCCGTACTGGACGAAGCCGGTGCCTTCCAGCCGGTCCGTGCTGACCTTGAACTGCTGGCCGGACACGCTGAACGACGCCGCCAGGGCACCCTGCGAGAGGGCGACACCGATCGCGGCGGTGGCCGCGACGCTCGGCACCATGACGACGGCGAACCGCTTCCATCTGGTCCCGCCACGAGTCAAGGACTCCATGACTTTCCTCCTTCTCGGACGTACATCTCCGGTGCGTACCACCTCGGTTGAGGTAAGGCCGTACCTGGGATGGGAGAAGTGCTACGTCCTCGGGAAGGAGAGCGCCCGTCTCGAAGGGCCACAGCAGTGTTCTTCGAATACCGGCGATCACCCCCGAGCGACAACCACTGGCCACGCTCTCGCGCAACCTCACCGGACAGGCCCTGCCGTACGGGCAGAGACCCCCCTGTCCACGGCCGGCGCCACTGCCGCCGACCCACTCGGTGGGGACCCAAAAGCCCCGCGGCGCCGGCCGGATGCCGGGCTGCGGGAATGGACCGAGCGTCGCCGATCGTCGTGCATTCCCGGCCGCCGCACAAGGCCCTCGTTACTTACGGGTAACGACCCGATAACCATGCCGGGACACAGAGAGATCACCTAGGCACGCAGCGTCGCTGCTCACAGCGACCGAACAAGGGGCAATTCAGGGCAGATTTGGGCTAGTTGACGGCCGCGACTTACTCCAAGTAACAGCGGCCACCTTTACCAAGTTTCGGTAAAGCGTGGCCGCCGTGTCGTTTGCTGGACCCTTGTGTGGGAGTCGTGAGGGAGCGGATCCGGACGGGACGGAAATGTGCCCGGAAATCGCCGAAGCGTGGCTCAGAACAGGACGCGGGCCAGTGCCGTGCGCGCCTTCGACACCCGCGGGTCCTCCGCGCCGATCACCTCGAAGAGCTCCAACAGCCGCACCCGCGCGGCCTCCCGGTCCTCGCCCGCGGTCCGCTTCACGGTCTCGATCAGCCGGCCGAAGGCGTCCTCGACGTGCCCGCCGACCAGGTCCAGGTCCGCGGCCCTGATCTGCGCCGCGGCGTCGCCCGGCTGCTCCGCGGCCTCCTTGCGGACCACCTGCGGGTCCAGGTCCTGCACCCGCGCCAGGAGTTCGGCCTGGGCCAGGCCCAACGTGGCCTCCGGGTTGGTCGGATCGTCGGAGAGCACGTTGCGGTAGGCACGGATGGCGCCGTCGAGGTCACCGGCGTCCAGCGCGTCCGCCGCCGCGGTCAGCGCCGCGTCGTACGGGCCGACCGGTGCGGGCGCCTCGGCAGCGGCGTCGGCCTGCTCGGCGGCCGCCGGGTCGACCGGCGCGCCCACGATGCCGAACTGCTGCTCGGCGACCTGCACCAACTGGTCCAGCACCTGGCGGAGTTGGGCCTCGGGCACCGCGCCCTGGAACAGCGGGATCGGCTGGCCCGCGACCACCGCGAAGACCGCCGGGATGCCCTGCACCCCGAACTGCTGGAACAGCATCTGGTTGCTGTCGACGTCGATCTTGGCGAGGACGAACCTGCCGGCGTACTCCGCCGCGAGGCGCTCCAGCAGCGGGCCAAGCTGCTTGCACGGCTCGCACCACTCGGCCCAGAAGTCGATGACGACCGGGACCTCGTTGGACTGCTGGAGGACGTCCTGCTGGAACCCCGCCTCGTCGACGTCGAACACCAGGCGGGCGGCGCCGGCCGGCTGAACGCCGGTGCGGGCGGCCTCGGCGCGGGCCTGCTCGGCCTTCTGCTTCGCTTCCCCTGCCGCCTTCACCGCTGCGAGGTCGACGACTCCACTCATGGACATGTTGCGTGGCTGCATGTGTCCATCCTCCCCCCTGAGCGGCCGGTTCCGGAAAGCGATCCGGGAAGCGGGCCCGCTCGCCCCCGTACGCCCCGCTGGAATGCGGCCCGCGCCGGGGAACCGGTGCCCGTCGGCGGCCCCGTGCACGGGGCCGGTGTGTGCGGCCATGGGTCCCCACCCACGGCCAGTGGTGTCACTCTTACGCTACGGGTCGTAGCGTAACTCGGCGCCGCCCCCACCCGGCACCCACTTTTCGGCCCGGTCCGCGTGATCTGCCTCACGGGAAGCGCCGCCCGCCGCACTACCGGCCGGTATGGTCGCCGGCATGCACCAGTCCGCCCACCCGCCGAAGGGCCGCCCGGGCCGCCCCCGCAGCGTCGAGGCCGACCGCGCGATCCTCGACGCCACCCGCGCCGCGCTCGTCGACGTGGGCTGGGGCGGGCTCACCATGGGCGAGGTCGCCCAGCGCGCCGGGGTCGCCAAGACCACCCTCTACCGCCGCTGGGCCAGCAAGAGCGAACTGGTCGTGGACGCCGTCGCGGTCCTCTTCGACGAGCTCGAACTCCCCGACCGCGGCTGCCTCCAGGCCGACATCGAGGGCGTGGTGCTCCAGTTCGGCGCGCTGCTGGCCCGGCCCGAGACCAAGACCGCGCTGATGGCGGTGGTCGCCGAGTCCACCACCGACGACGCGCTGCGCGAGCGGATCCGGCAGGCCATCGTCGAGCGGCAGAAGCGGCTGGTGCTGCTGGGCCGCTCGCGGGCGCAGGCCCGCGGCGAACTCCCGCCGGACGCCGGCGGACCCGAGGGCGAGCAGGCCGCCGAGTGCACCGTGGGGCTGATCTTCGACGTGATCGCCGGGGCCGTCGTGCACCGCCTGCTGGTCAGCGCGGGCCCCGTGGACACCGGCTGGGCCCGGCAGTTCACCACGCTGCTGCTGGCGGGCCTGGCCGGGCTGGAGCCGTAGCCCCGGCCCGGCCCGGCGCCGCCGGACCCGCCGTCAGACCTGGTAGCGGTCCGCCCGGAACAGGTGCAGATGCTCCGCCACCCACGCAGAGGTCCGCTCCAGCCCCTCCTTGAGGGAGACCTGCGGCTCCCACGAAGCCCACTGCCGCGCCCGGGAGTTGTCCGACAGCAGCCGCTCCACCTCGCTGCCCGAGGGCCGCAGCCGCTCGGCGTCCACCACCACCTCGGCGTCCCGCCCGGACGCCGCGATCAGCGCCTCCGCCAGCGCCCCGATGGCGATCTCCCGGCCGCTGCCGAGGTTGACGACCTGCCCCAGCGCCCGGTCGCAGTCGGCCAGCGCCAGGAACCCGGCCGCGGTGTCGGTGACGAACGTGAAATCCCGGGTCGGGGTCAGCGAACCCAGCTTGATCTGCCGGGCGCCGGCGTGCAGTTGGGCCAGGATCGTCGGGATCACCGCGCGGGCGGACTGCCGGGGCCCGTAGGTGTTGAACGGCCGCACCACCGTCACCGGCAGCTCGAAGGCGTGCCAGTGCGACAGCGCCATCATGTCCGCGCCGATCTTCGAGGCGGAGTACGGCGACTGCGGCTGGAGCGGGTGCTCCTCACTGATCGGCGCGGTGAGCGCGGTCCCGTACACCTCGCTGGTGGAGGTGTGCACCATCCGCCGCACCCCGTGCCGGCGGCACGCCTCCGCGACGTTCTCGGTGCCCACCACGTTCGTCTGCACATACGCGCCCGGCGAGTCGTAGCTGTACGGGATGCCGATCAGCGCGGCCAGGTGGAAGACGGTGTCGCAGCCGGCGACCGCGTCCATGACCCGGCCGGCGTCCCGGACGTCCCCGGCGACCATCTCGACCGGGCCGCCCGGCACCAAGTACCGCGCCAGATTGCCCTTTTCCGCGTACGGCTTGTAGTGCACGAAGGCGCGCACCTCGGCGCCCGCGTCCACCAGCAGGTCGACCAGCGTCGACCCGATGAACCCCTCGGCCCCGGTGACCAGGACCTTCCGTCCGGCCCACGACCGGGACACGGTGCTGCGCGTGCTCATGCTGACTCCTTCTGGGTGGTGGTGAGGTGGTGGGGGTGGCCGGCCAGCGCCAGGGTCCGGGCGGCCAGCAGATCGGCGGCGTGCGCATGCGTGCCGGGGTCGGCCGCCGCGCCCATCGCGGCCAGCCGGACGGGGTCCGCCAGCAGCGGGGTGAGCTGCGCGTCCAACCGTTCGTCGGTGACCTCCGCGTCGGGCAGCAGCAGCGCGGCGCCGGCGTCGGAGAGCACCCGGGCGTTGTGCGTCTGGTGGTCGCCCGGCGCGTGCGGGTACGGGACGAGGACGGCCGGCATCCCGATCGTGGCGAGCTCGGCGACGGTCGCCGAACCGGCCCGGCACAGCACCAGGTCGGCCGCCGCGTACGCCAGGTCCATCCGGTCCAGATACGGCACCGCCTCGGCGACCGCGGCCCCGCCGTTGGCCTCCAGGGCGGCCCGGGTGGCGTCCAGCGCCGCCGGCCCGGTCTTGATCAGCAGCCGCATCCGGGGCCGCGCCAGATAGCGGCCGGCGAGCCCGACGGCGGCCTCGGTGAGCCGGGCGGCGCCCAGGCTGCCGCCGTTGACCAGCAGCAGCCGGGCGTCCTCCGGGACGCCCAGGGCGCGCCGGGCCGCGCTCCGCAGCGCCACCCGGTCCAGCCCGGCCAGCGGCCCGGACAGCGGCATCCCCACCGTCTCGGCCCGCTCGCCGCCCGCGAGGTGCGGCCGGCTGCGGTCGAAGGCCAGGGCGATGTGCGGGGTGAGCCGGGCGGCGAACTTGTTGGCCCGGCCGGGCACCGCGTTGGACTCGTGGATCAGGCTCGGCAGCCCGGCCATCTTGGCCCCGACGATCACCGGGGCACTGGGGTAACCGCCCATGCCGACGGCGACCTGGGCGCCCTGCTCCCGCAGGATCGCCCGGCATTGGGCGCCGGACTTCAACAGGGCGGCCGGCAGCAGGTAGCGCCGGGCGCCCAGCGAGGGGTCGAAGGGAATCATGTCGACGGTGTGCAGCCGGTAGCCGGCCTGCGGGATCAGCCGCGTCTCCAGGCCGCGGTCGGTCCCCACGAAGGAGATCACCGCGTCCGGCACGGCCCGACGCAGCGCGTCGGCGAGGGCGAGTCCGGGATAGATATGGCCGCCGGTGCCGCCCGCACCGATCACGACCGAGAGTGGTGTGCGCATGGCCGCCACGCTCGACCGCCGCTTTAAGAACGTTCTAAGACGCCGTTTGACAGCCTGGGTCCATGACCGCACGCCCCGCACCCGCGCCCGCACCCGGCACGCCCCCGCCAGCCGCCCCCAGGATCCTGGTCGTCGACGACGAACCGGAGGTCCGCGCCGCAGTGGCGGACGGACTCGCCGTGGAGGGCTACGCGGTCCGCGGCGCCGCCGACGGGCTGGCCGCGCTCTCCGAGGTCGCCGCCTGGCAACCGGACGCCCTCGTCCTGGACGTGATGATGCCGGTGCTGGACGGCCTGGCGGTCTGCCGCCGGCTGCGCGCCCTGGACGACCGCACCCCGATCCTCGTGCTGACCGCCCTGGACGCGGTCAGCGACCGGGTCGACGGCCTGGATGCCGGCGCCGACGACTACCTCGTCAAGCCGTTCGCCCTGGACGAGTTGATCGCCCGGGTCCGCGCCCTGCTGCGGCGGGCCGAGGCGGGCCGGGCCGACGCCTCCCACCTCGCCTTCGCCGACCTCGTCGTCGATCCCACCACCCGCACCGGCCACCGCGGCCAGCGCCCGCTGGAGTTCAGCCGCACCGAGTACGCCCTGCTGGAACTGCTGCTGACGCACCCCGGCCAGGTGCTGCCGCGGGAGACGATCCTGGAGCGGGTCTGGGGCCGCGACTTCGGCCCGGACTCCAACTCGCTGGCCGTCTATATCGGTTATCTGCGCCGCAAGTTGGAGGCCGGCGGCGAGCCCCGGCTCGTCCACACCGTGCACGGCGTCGGCTACCGCCTGGACCGCCCGGAGGGCACATGACCCCGCGCCGCCTCCGCCCGACCGCGACCGTGACCGCGCCGAACGGGACCGCGGCATGACCGGCCGGCGCCGCCTGGGCGGCCGCTGGGTCCGCCGCCGCCCGCTGCGCGCCCGGCTGGCGCTGGCCGCGTCCGCCGCGGTGGCCCTGGTCGCGGTGGGCATCTGCGCGGCCGCGTTCGTCGTCCTGCGGGTCCAGATGACCCGTCAGCTCGACCTCAACCTCGCCCAGACCGCCACCCAACTCGTCCAGCGCACCCGCAACTGGGGCCCGACCGCCAGCGACACCTCCTGCCGCTACCAGGCCGTCCCCTGCGTCCAGATCATCCCGGCCAATCCCGCCCGGGACGCCCACGACCGCACCCCCGCCCTGCCCGTGACCAGCGCCACCCGCGAGGTGGCCGCCGGCCGTCACTCGCCCTACTACACCAACCTCACCGTCGCCGGGCACCCGGTACGGACGTACACCTCCCGGTTGCCCGGCCGGGACGAGGCGCTCCAGGTGGCGCTGCGCTCCGACACCGTCGAGCGCGGGGTGCGCCAGGCCGCCTGGGGGCTGGCCGCGGTCGGCGGCATCGGCGTCCTGTTCGCCGCCGGCCTCGGCTACTGGGTCTCCCGCACCGGCCTGGCCCCGGTCGCCCGACTGACCGCCACCGCGGAGCGGATCGCCACCACCCGCGACCCCCGGCACCGCATCGACCTGCCGCCCGGCCCGCCCGGCCACGAGGACGAACTCACCCGGCTCGCCGCCAGCTTCAACACCATGCTCGGCGAACTGGAGCAGTCCGTCACCGCCCAGCGCCGCCTGGTCGCCGACGCCTCCCACGAGCTGCGCACCCCGCTCACCGCGCTGCGCACCAACGCCGAACTCCTCGCCCGCGCCGACCGCTTGACGGGCGAACAGCGGGATCGCGCCTCCGCGGCGCTGGGCCGCCAACTGCGCGAGGTCACCACCCTCGTCAACGACCTGATCGAGCTCGCCCGCGACGAGGAGCCCCGCCCGCTGCTCGAACAGGTCCGCCCCGCCGCCCTGTTGGAGCACGCGGTCGCCGCGGCCCGCGAACACTGGCCGGCCCTCGCCTTCACCCTCCGCATCGCCCCCGGGACGGCCACCACCACCCTGCCCGGCGTCCCCGCCCGGCTCACCCGCCTGCTGTCCAACCTCCTGGACAACGCCGCCAAGTTCTCCCCGCCCGGCGGCCCCGTCGAGACCGAACTGGCGGACGTCGCGGGCGAGTTGCACCTCACCGTCCGCGACCACGGCCCCGGCATCGCCGACGGCGACCTGCCGTACGTCTTCGACCGCTTCTACCGGGCCCAGGCCGCCCGGGCGCTACCCGGCTCGGGCCTCGGCCTTGCCATGGCCCGCCAGATCGCCCGGGCCCACGGCGCCGAACTCACCGCCGAACAGGCCCCGGGCGGCGGCGCGCTCTTCCGCCTACGCATGCCCGTCCCCCCGCAACCCGCCGAGGGGGACGGGTGACGGCCCCGAGGCCCTGACCCGAGGCGGCGCCTGCCCGCGCCCACCACCTCCCACTGCCTGCCTTGCGCCGTGCTCGCCGCCGCTGCCTCCTCTTATCCGGCAACGAACGCGGGATGCCGGGGAGTTCCCCATTCCGTTACGGATTGTAGTGGGGGTGTGGTCGGGCTGTAGTCAAGCGGTCGGGTACCAACAGTCCCTGGAGCGGGTATCAACAGTCCCTGGAGAAGGGCGAGAAGCGGGTCGTCGGGCTGTGGTCGGAGGTCAGGGAGACGGTAGTCGGAGGTCAGGGAGCGCCCGCCTGCGGTTGGGGTGGAGTCCGGGGTCTGTGGTCGGGGTGCAGTGCGGGGTGCTTCGTGGGGATGCGGTCGGGGTGCAGCCGGGGTGCGGAGTCGGGGTGTCGGGGTGCGGCTGGGGTATGGGCAATCAGAAGCCGGCCGGTTCGGTGTAGACCCCCCATTCCTCGCGCAGCACGTCGCAGATCTCCCCGAGGGTCGCCTCCTCGCGGACCGCGGCCAGCATCGGCTCGATCATGTTCCGCCCGCCGCGTGCCGCGGCCAGCAGGTCCGCGAGCGCGGCCCGCACCCGGGCGTCGTCGCGGGCCGCCTTGCGCTCCGCCAGGAGTCGCACCTGCTCCCGCTCGACCTCGTGGCTGACCCGCAGGATCTCCAGGTCCCCGGTGACCGACCCCTCGTGGCAGTTGACCCCGACGACCCGCTTCTCGCCCTTCTCCAGGGACTGTTGGTAGCGGAACGCGGACTCGGCGATCTCGCCGGTGAACCAGCCGTCCTCGATGCCCCGCAGGATGCCGGAGGTGATCGGGCCGACCGGGTACTGCCCGTCCGGCACCGCCCGCGCCCCGCGCTCCCTGATCTGCGCGAAGATCTTCTCCGCGTCCGCCTCGATCCGGTCGGTCAGCGCCTCGATGAACCACGAACCGCCCAACGGATCCGCGACGTTGGCGACGCCGGTCTCCTCCATCAGCACCTGCTGGGTGCGCAGCGCGATCTCCGCGGCCTGCTCGCTGGGCAGCGCCAGGGTCTCGTCCAGGGCGTTGGTGTGCAGCGAGTTGGTGCCGCCGAGCACCGCCGCCAGCGCCTCCACGGCCGTGCGCACCACGTTGTTGTACGGCTGCTGGGCGGTCAGCGAGACGCCGGCGGTCTGGGTGTGGAACCGCAGCCACTGCGCCTTCTCGCTGCGCGCGCCGTAGACGTCGCGCATCCAGCGGGCCCAGATCCGGCGCGCGGCGCGGAACTTGGCGATCTCCTCGAAGAAGTCCACGTGCGCGTCGAAGAAGAAGGACAGGCCGGGGGCGAAGGTGTCCACGTCCAGCCCGCGGGAGAGGCCGAGCTCGACGTAGCCGAAGCCGTCGGCGAGGGTGTAGGCGAGCTCCTGGGCGGCCGTCGCGCCGGCTTCCCGGATGTGGTAGCCGGAGACCGACAGCGGCTTGTAGGCGGGGATGCCCTGCGCGCAGTGCTCCATCAGGTCGCCGATCAGCCGCAGGTGCGGCTCGGGCGGGAAGAGCCACTCCTTCTGCGCGATGTACTCCTTGAAGATGTCGGTCTGGAGCGTGCCGTTGAGCACCGCCGGGTCGACGCCCTGGCGCTCGGCGGCGACGAGGTACATGCAGAAGGCCGGCACGGCGGGCCCGCTGATCGTCATGGACGTCGTGACGTCGCCCAGTGGGATGTCCTTGAAGAGGACCTCCATGTCGGCCGCCGAGTCGATGGCGACGCCGCAGTGCCCGACCTCGCCGAGCGACCGCGGGTCGTCGGAGTCGCGCCCCATCAGCGTCGGCATGTCGAACGCCACCGAGAGGCCGCCGCCGCCGGCCTTGAGGATCATCTTGTAGCGCTCGTTGGTCTGCTCGGCGTTGCCGAAGCCGGCGAACTGGCGGATCGTCCACGTCCGGCCGCGGTAGCCGGTCGGGTACAGGCCGCGCGTGAAGGGGTACTCCCCCGGCCATCCGATCCGCTCGAAGCCCTCCACGGAGTCGCCGGGGCGGGGCCCGTACGCCGGCTCGACGGGGTCGCCGGACAGGGTGGTGAAGTCCGCGTCCCGCTTCCGGGCGGAGTCGTACCGGGCCTGCCAGCGGCGGCGGCCCTCTTCGATCGCGTCAGCGTCCATGCCCACGAATTTACTAGGACGTCCTACTATCTGTCGATGGGACGTACCCCGGATTCGCCTCGGGGGCCGCCCCCTAGGGGCCCCGCATCCCCCACCAGGGGGCTGCCCACCGCCCCCGCGCCGAAAACCACCGCCCAGCGCCGGCCCCGCCCCACCACCGACGAGCCGCCCACCGCGCACCGCCACCCTGCCGCCCCACCGCACGCCCCACCCGCGTACGGAGGGAAGGCAGCGCGGAGAGCGCGGCGGACAACGCAGACGCGCCCCTCCCGCATCGGGAGAGGCGCGCACGGGTCGTGCCACGGCAGCCAGGAGCGCCGTGGCGCGGGCGCCACGGCCGACCGGCCCGCCGTCAGACCTTGGCGAGATCCGGCTTGGCGTCCGCCAGCAGCGGCTCGATCTCGCGGACCACCTTGCGCTCGACGAAGAACGCGGCGGTCGGGATCGTCCCGGAAATCAGCACCCACAGCAGCTTGCCGAACGGCCAGCGCGCCTTGGAACCCAGGTCGAACGCGAAGACCAGGTAGATGATGTAGAGCACGCCGTGGACCTGGGCGACGACGAGGGTCAGGTCCTTGCCCATCCCGAAGCCGTACTTGAAAACCATGCAGGCGCAGAGCACGAGCAGCATCACGGCGGTGATGTAGGCCATCGCCCGGTAACGGGTCAGCACGCTGGATTTCATGGGTACGAGCGTAACCGCCCGGAAAATCCCCGCGGACGCGGGGACCGCACAGGCACCGGGTTGCAGGTGGGGGCCCTTTTCGGGCCGTGTGCGCGGACGCGGGGCGCCTGCGCGCCGACCCGCGCGGGCGCTCCCGCGCGGCCCTCAGTCCCGGTCTTCGAAGTCCCCGGCCGCCACCCGCAGCGGCCGCAGCAGCGCGAAGACCTCGGCGCACTCCTCGGCGTCGTACGTCCCGAGCCCGAAGTCCATGGCCATCAGGTCCCGGGTGGCCGCGTCGCACACCTCGCGCCCCTTCTCCGTGATGGACGCCAGGGTGCCGCGGCCGTCGTTCGGGTTGGGGCGCTTGGCGACCAGCCCGGACTTCACCAGCCGGTCCACGGTGTTCGTCACCGACGTGGGGTGCACCATCAGGCGCTCGCCGATCTTCGACATCGGCAGCTCGCCCGCCTTGGAGAAGGTCAGCAGCACCAGCGCCTCGTAGCGCGCGAAGGTCAGCCCGTACGGCTTGACCACCGCGTCCACCTCGGACAGCAGGATCTGCTGGGCCCGCATGATCGAGGTGATCGCGGCCATGGAGGGCACGGATCCCCATCGCTGCGCCCAGAGTTCGTCTGCGCGCGCGATGGGGTCAAAGGCAAGGCTGAGCGGCTTCGGCACGCCTTTGACCCTACCGGGCGGCCACATGCTGGTCAGCACTGTCTCAACTTCCGGGCTCAGTCGGTGGTCCGCACCCTTTCGGGCCGTCTCTGGGGGCGCGGAGGGCCGCAGCCGCCCGAGGGCTCACGTGGTCACCGCCTCCCCCGTATTCCGGGCACCCGAGCGCCGCACCTCGAAGAGCACCGCCAGGACCGCGACCGCCCCCAGCACTCCCCCGGCCGGCATCACCACCGGGAGTGGCGCGTACTCGGCCGCCACCCCGGCCAGCCCCATCGCCGCACCCATCATCGTCATCCGTCCCGCCTGCATTACCGTCATCGCCTGCCCCAACAGCTCCTCGGGCACCGCGGCCACGAACCACCGGTCGACGCCGAAGTTGTACGCGATGCTGGTGCCGGTCAGCACCAGCAGCACCAACGCCCAGCCCAGCGAGGGCCGGACGGCGAACCCCAGGGACGGCACCACCGCGAACGCCCCCAACGGGAACGTCAGTCGCGTACGGGCCCGCGGCCCGAGGAACGCCCCCACCAGGGTCTCGGCCACCACCGCCCCGATCGGCATCCCGCACATCAACAGCCCCTGCCCGGCCGGCCCCACCCCCAACAGGTCCCCGTACGGGACCAGTAGCGCCTCCGGGACGACCACGACGGCCGGCGGCGCCCAGCCGAGCAGCAGCAGCGCCCGCACCCGCCGGTCGGCCAGCAGGTGCCGGGTCCCGGCCAGCGAGGCGCCCAGCAGCGCCCCGCCGGACCGCCCACGGGCCGGGCGGGCGGCCGTCCCCAGCCGCAACAGCAGCGCCGAGGCGGTGAACGTCCCGGCGGTGATGCCGAGCACCTCCCCCGGCGGGACGGCCGCCAACAGCAGCCCCCCGGCGGCGAATCCGACGAGCTGCGCGCCCTGGTTGACGATCCGGACCAGCGAGCGTCCCAGGACGAACAGGTCTCGCCCAGGATCTCCCCGAGCGACCCGGCCCGGGTACCGGCGAAGACCGGCGCCACCGCCGCGATCAGGCAGCGCAGCCCGAGCAGCACCACCACCGGCGCCCCGGGCAGCACCATGGCCGCGGCCGCCGCCGCGCACACCGCGTCGCAGCAGACCAGGACCCGACGGGCCGGGTGCCGGTCGGCGACGGCCGACAGCAGCGTGCCGCCGACGACGTACGGCAGCAGGCCGAGCGCGAAGGTCAGCGCGCTGAGCAACGGCGAGTCGGTCAGCCGGTAGACCAGGACGGACAGCGCGATCTCGCAGACCACCACGCCCAGGGAGGACAGCAGGTGGGCGGCGAAGACGTAGCGGAACTCGGGGACGGCGAAGACGGCGCGGTACCCCGTCCCGGGCGGCGCGGCGGCGGCCGGTGGACGGCAGGCGGGAGCGGGGCCCGGTCGTGCGGGCCCGGTGGGCGTCGGCATGGCGTCAGGCTGCCGGCGCCGCCCGGTGGGCCGTAGTGTTTCGGCTCGGACCGAATGTTGCGGGAGGGGAGGGCCCGGCGGTGCCGTTGGAACTGCATTTCGGGGCGGACGACCTGCTGCGGATCCGGTTCGCGATCTCGCCGCTGTGCGAGACCCACGAGGCGCTGCGGACCCTGCGCCGCACCGACCGGCACGGTTACCACCTGCCGTGGCTGCGGCGGATGCGGGAGCGGGTGGCGGGTCTTGACCTGTCCCCGCTGTGGCTGTTCATGCCGGCCCAACGGCCCGGCTACACCCCCGACTTCCTGGGTCGCCCACCCGACGTCCCGTTGGCCGACTTCGCCGCGGAGCTGGCGCGCCTACGGGCCACCGACCCGGCGCTGGCCCGCACCGAGATGGCCAAGTCGCTGGCGTGCGTCCCGGGGGCGGCCCACTCGTCAGAGGGGCGGGCGGCGCTGGCCGACCCCGAACGGGCCGTGCAGCGGCTGGCGGACCTCACCGAACGCGCCTGGGAGGCCCTGCTCGCGCCAGACTGGCCACGGCTGCGGGCCCTGCTGGAGGCGGAAATCGCCTACCGCTCGCGCCAGTTGGCCAGCGGCGGGCTGCGCCGCCTGTTCGCCGATCTGCACCCCCGGCTGTCCTGGTCGGACGACGGCACACTGACCGTCCGCACCCGTACGGACTTCGCGCAGCTCCAAGACCTGGCGGGGCGGGGGGTGTTGCTGCTGCCCAGCGTCTTCGTCTGGCCGGACGTGATCAGCGGCTTCGACCCGCCGTGGCAGCCGACGGTGATCTACCCGGCGCGCGGCATCGGCGGGTTGTGGCAGCGGCCGGCGGGCGGCCCTGCGCTGGCCCGGCTGCTGGGCGCCAACCGGGCCGCGGTGCTGACGGCCCTGGACGCGCCGGCGACCACGTCGGCGCTGGCCCACCAGTTGGGGCTGGCCGCCTCGTCCGTCTCGGCGCACCTGTCCGTGCTGCGCGACGCCGGGCTGCTGGCCTCGCGCCGGCACGGACACCAAGTGCTCTACGAGCGGACGCCGTTGGGCATCGCCCTGGCGGCCGGCGGCTGACGGCCGCTCCCGTCAGGCGCCCCGCTCGCCGCCGGCCAGGTGGCGCTCGACGGTCTCCACCTTGGAGGTGAGGCCGTCGGTGACGCCCGGCCGGATGTCGGCCTTGAGGACCAGCGAGACCCGGCCGGCGCGCGCCTCGACGGCGGCCACGGCGCGCTTGACGACGTCCATGACCTCGTCCCACTCGCCCTCGATGGAGGTGAACATGGCGTCGGTGCGGTTGGGCAGCCCGGACTCGCGGACGACCCGGACGGCGTCGGCGACGTACTCGCCGACGTCCTCGCCGACGCCCAACGGGCTGACGGAAAAGGCGACGATCATGCGTTCACGGTACCTTCCCGGCGCGCCCGGGCGGCGATCACCTTGGCCGCCTCCTCACGCTTGAGCACCTTGTCCGCGTAGAGGCCGCCGAACGGCAGCACCGCGAGGAGGAAGAAGAAGGCCACGCGCTTGAAGGGCCACTTGGTGCGGTTCCAGGCGTCCAGCAACAGCACCACGAAGATCGTGAACAGGATGCCGTGCAGCAGGCCGAGGGGCATGACCAGCTTGTCGTAGCCCAGGAAGATCCGGAAGCCCGTGCCGAATATCAGCAGCGCCGGGAAGGAGAGCGCCTCCGGGATGGATGCCAGGCGCAGTCGGTGCAGGGCAGCGGCGGTCTTGATGTCCACGGGAACCTCGTTCGGGCGGAGGGGAGGCGTCACAGGCTTGTGCAAGAGTTCACAAGCATCCGCCCCATTGTTACAGCCGTCCCGACGATCACCGCGCCGGGGGCCGTCGGGCGGTCACGGGACGTCGCACCGTCCGGGGCGGGCTCGGGGAAAGGTCAGGGTCGTCTCCGGGCCGAAAGCCCTGCCCAGCGCGGCCGCCGCCGACTACCGTCTGACGCGTGGCTCAGTTTCGGCTCCAGGGGAGCAAGGTCCTCGCCGTCGACCTCGTCGGCGACGCCGTCAAGGCGAAGAACGGCGCGATGGTCGCCTACGACGGCGACATGACCTTCAAGAAGATGACCGGCGGCGGCGAGGGGCTGCGCGGCATGGTCACCCGCCGGCTGACGGGCGAGCAGATGACGGTGATGCAGGTGAAGGGCGAGGGCACCTGCTACTTCGCCGACCGCGCCAGCGAGATCAACCTCGTCCGCCTCCAGGGCGAGAAGCTCTACGTGGAGGCCAGCAACCTGCTGTGCACCGAGGCGGCGCTGCACACCGGCACGACGTTCACCGGGCTGCGCGGCGCCTCGCAGGGCAACGGCCTGTTCACCACCACCGTCGAGGGCCACGGGCAGGCCGCGCTCACCTCCGACGGCCCGGCCGTGGTGCTGCGGGTCACCCCGCAGTACCCGCTCCAGGTCGACCCGGGCGCCTACGTCGCGCACACCGGGAAGCTGAAGCAGCACTTCCAGTCCGGGGTGAATTTCCGCACGTTCATCGGCGAGGGCTCCGGGGAGGCGTTCCAGATCCGTTTCGAGGGCGAGGGGCTGGTCTACGTGCAGCCCAGCGAGCGCAACACCGTGGGCGGTGAGGTCTGATGCCGTTCACGGCCCTCAACTCCCGCATGGTGGAGGCCCGGATCGCCCCCGGGCAGCGGATGTTCAGCCAGCGCGGCGCGATGCTCGCCTACCGCGGCGAGGTCGCCTTCACCCCGAACATCCAGGGCGGCCAGGGCGGTCTGGGCTCCATGATCGGCCGCCGGATCGCCGGCGAGGCGACGCCCCTCATGACTGTGGAGGGCGACGGCACAGTCATGTTTGGTCACGGCGGCCATCACGTCCACCTCGTCGACCTGACCGGCGACACCCTCTACGTGGAGGCCGACCGGCTGCTGGCCTTCGACGGCTCGCTCGCCCAGGGCACGATGTTCCTCGGCTCGCAGGGCGGGGTGCTGGGCATGGTCCGCGGACAGGCCACCGGCCAGGGCCTGTTCACCACCACGCTCCAGGGGCACGGCTCGGCCGCGGTGATGGCCCACGGCGGCGTCGTCGAGCTGCCGATCACCCCGCAGCGCCCGGTCCACGTCGACCCGCAGGCGTACGTCGGGCACCGCGGCGAGGTGCGCAACCGCCTCTCCACCGCGATCGGTTGGCGCGAGTTGATCGGCCGCGGCTCGGGCGAGGCGTTCCAACTGGAGCTGTCCGGCCAGGGCACCGTCTACGTCCAGGCGTCCGAGGAGAAACTGTGACCGGTCCCGTCATCCACGACGTCCACACCCTCCCCGTCGACGACAACGTGGGCGACTACGCCTTCAGCGTCGCCCTGGACGGCCAATGGTTCCTCCAGAAAGGGAAGATGATCGCCTACTACGGGCAGATCGACTTCCACGGCATCGGGTACGGCGGCCTGGACCGCCTCATCGCCGGGAGTTTCCATTCGCCACTGCACGCCGCGCACTGGGTGGTCGCCGAGGGCCGGGGCAAGATGCTCCTGGCCGACCGGTCCTTCGACGTGAACTCCTTCGACCTCGATGAGGGCAACCTCACTATTCGCTCCGGCAACCTGCTCGCCTTTCAGCCATCTCTCGCCCTGAAGCAATCGATCATCCCCGGCTTCCTCACCTTGATCGGCACGGGGAAGTTCGTCGCCGCCTCCAACGGCCCGGTGGTCTTCGCCGAACCACCGATCCGGGTCGACCCGCAGGCCCTGGTGGGTTGGGCCGACTGCCCGTCCCCCTGCCACCACTACGACCACCAGTACCTGCGCGGATTCCTCGGCGGGGTGCGCGCCCACACCGGCCTCGGCGGCGCCTCAGGCGAGGAGCACCAATTCGAGTTCACCGGCGCCGGGACGGTCCTGCTGCAGTCCACGGAACAACTGCTTCCGGAGCGCGCGACCGGCGCGCTGGCGGCGGAGGACGGCGTCCCGGGAGGCGGCGCCCCCGCGCCGGAAAGTGGCTCACATGTGCCGCAGCCCTCCGGCGCCCTCGGGGGGCTCCAGCGCCGCTTCGGGCTGTGAACGGTAGTCTGCGGACGGTGACCTCGAACGTCTGAGCCACCATGGATCCCGGCCAGCCGAGTTCCGCAATGTCACACGCCATGACTAATTCATTATTCAACTTTCACGGGTAGAATTCATCCATGACGACCGACAGTGACACTCCCTGGCTGACCAACCAGGAGCAGCGTGCCTGGCGCACCCATCTGGACGTCAGCAGGCTGCTGATGCACCAACTGGAGCGCGATCTCCAGCCGTTCGGCCTGACGAACAACGACTACGAGATCCTGGTCAACCTCTCCGAGGCCGAGGACCACCGGCTGCGGATGAGCGACCTGGCCGCCAGCACGCTGCAGTCCAAGAGCCGCCTCTCGCACCAGATCACGCGCATGGAGAACGCCGGCCTGGTGCGCCGCGAAAGCTGCGAGTCGGACCGCCGTGGCCTCTACGCCGTCCTCACCGAGGCCGGTTGGGAGACGATGCGCCGGGTCGCCCCGCACCATGTCGCCTCGGTCCGCCGCCACTTCATCGACCTCTTCACCCCCGAGACCCTGGAGTCCCTGCACGACTCCCTCGCCCCGGTCGCCGATCACCTGCGCGAACACCGCGGCAACGCGTAGCCGCGCGTGCGGCGCCGCACGCCGCGGTCACGGTGGCTCCAACACCCCGCCGCCCCCTGCCCGTTGGCGCCCGCTCGCCATGTCGGCGGAGCGGGGTGTCGATGGCCGCCCCCGCGACTGCCTGCCCGACTCCGTGGTGGCTCGGGCGCTCCGCCTCTCCTCGCCGGGTGCGGGTCGCAGGGGCCAGGACCGGGCGCAGGGGGCCAGAGGGGCCCAAGAGAGGGCCCAGACGCCCCCTGCGCGCCACGCCGCGCTACGTGCCGTTCGTGAGGCCCGTGACGAGTTCGTCCGCGGCGCGGTACGGGTCGGTGTCGCCGGCGACGATGCGTTCGGCGAGGGCGTCGAGGTGGCGGTCGCCGGAGAGGTCGCCGATGCGGGAGCGGAGGGTGGTGACGGCGATCGTCTCGACCTCGCGGGCGGCGCGGGCCAGCCGGCGTTGGGTCAGCACGCCGCGCTCCTCCATCCACGCCCGGTGCTTCTCCAGCGCCGCGACGACCTCGTCGATGCCCTCGGCGCGGGCCGCGACCGTCTTGACGATCGGCGGCCGCCAGTCGCCGGGTGCCCGGGCCTCCCCCAGGCCCAGCATGTGGTTCAGCTCGCGGGCGGTGGCGTCGGCGCCGTCCCGGTCGGCCTTGTTGACGACGTAGACGTCGCCGATCTCCAGGATGCCGGCCTTGGCGGCCTGGATGCCGTCGCCCATCCCGGGGGCCAGCAGCACCACGCTGGTGTCGGCCTGCGAGGCGATCTCGACCTCGGACTGGCCGACGCCGACGGTCTCGACGAGGACCACGTCGCAGCCGGCGGCGTCCAGCACCCGGATCGCCTGTGGGGCGGCCCAGGCCAGCCCGCCGAGGTGGCCGCGGGTGGCCATGGAGCGGATGTAGACGCCGGGGTCGGAGGCGTGTTCCGACATCCGGACGCGGTCGCCGAGGAGCGCGCCGCCGGAGAACGGCGAGGACGGGTCGACGGCCAGCACGCCGACCCGTTTGCCCGCCTTGCGGTACGCGGTCACCAGGGCGGAGGTGGTGGTGGACTTGCCGACGCCGGGCGAACCGGTGAGGCCGACGACGTAGGCGTTGCCGGTCAGCGGCGCCAGGGCCGCCATCACCTCGCGCAGCTCCGGCGCCGCCCCCTCGACGAGGGAGATCAGCCGGGCCACCGCCCTCGGCCGGCCCTGCCGGGCCTGTTCCACTAGCTGCGGGACGTCCACCATCGCGCTCGGCTCCTTCGACCTCGACTCACTGGCTGGTACGCGCTGTTCCCGCGCCGGACCCGTCCGGCGCGCGGCCGGCGGTCACTTGCCCGGTACCCGCAGGATCAGCGCGTCGCCCTGGCCGCCACCGCCGCACAGCGCCGCCGCGCCGATGCCGCCGCCGCGCCGCCGCAGTTCCAGCGCGAGGTGCAGCACGATACGGGCGCCGGACATGCCGATCGGGTGGCCGAGCGCGATGGCGCCACCGTTGACATTCACCTTTTCCGGGGAGACCCCGAGGTCCTTCATTGACTGCACGGCGACCGCCGCGAACGCCTCGTTGATCTCGATCAGGTCGAGGTCGTCGACGGTCAGGCCGTCCTTGGCGAGGGCGTGGTTGATGGCGTTGGAGGGCTGCGACTGGAGGGAGTTGTCGGGGCCGGCGACGTTGCCGTGCGCGCCGATCTCGGCGATCCACTCCAGGCCCAGTTCCTCGGCCTTGGCCTTGCTCATCACGACGACGGCGGCGGCGCCGTCGGAGATCTGCGAGGAGGTGCCGGCGGTGATGGTGCCGTTCTTGGAGAAGGCCGGGCGGAGCTTGCCGAGGCCCTCCGCGGTGGTCTCGGGGCGGATGCCCTCGTCCTTGCTGAAGAGCACCGGGTCGCCCTTGCGCTGCGGGATCTCGACGGGGGTGATCTCCGCCTCGAAGAGGCCGTTCTTCTGGGCGGCGGCGGCCCGTTGGTGGGAGCGCGCGGCGATCTCGTCCTGTTCGGTGCGGCCGATGCCGAGGCGGGTGTTGTGCTTCTCGGTGGACTCGCCCATGGCGATGCCCTCGAAGGCGTCGGTGAGGCCGTCGTGCGCCATGGCGTCGAGCAGTTCCACCGCGCCGTACTTGTAGCCCTCGCGGGACTTGGGCAGCAGGTGCGGGGCGTTGGTCATGGACTCCTGGCCGCCGGCGACGATGACGTCGAACTCGCCGGCGCGGATGAGCTGGTCGGCCAGGGCGATGGCGTCGAGACCGGAGAGGCAGACCTTGTTGACGGTCAGCGCGGGGACGTTCATGGGGATGCCGGCCTTGACGGCGGCCTGGCGGGCCGGGATCTGGCCGGCGCCGGCCTGGAGCACCTGCCCCATGATCACGTACTGCACCTGGTCGCCGCCGATCCCCGCGCGGTCCAGTGCCGCCTTGATGGCCGCTCCGCCCAGATCGGCCCCGGAGAAGCTGCGCAGCGAGCCGAGGAGGCGGCCCATGGGGGTGCGCGCGCCGGCCACGATCACGGAGGTGGTGCCGTTCGTTGCAGACATACGGTGCGGCCTTCCTGTGCAGGGAAGTTAACGAGGGTTCCCGTCAATGTACTGAGGGGTAGTCGCCGGGTCACCGGGAAGTGGGTGTGATCGCGCGCACGTTGCGTAACCAGCCGTGCGGGCGGTGCACTGGAGCCATGCTGACGCGAATCGACCACATCGGGATCGCCTGCTTCGACCTCGACCGGACCGTCGAGTTCTACCGTGCCACGTATGGCTTCGAGGTGTTCCACACCGAGGTCAACGAGGAACAGGGCGTGCGCGAGGCGATGTTGAAGATCAATGAGACCTCGGACGGCGGGGCCTCCTATCTCCAGTTGCTGGAGCCGGTCCGGGAGGATTCGGCGGTGGGCAAGTGGCTGGCCAAGAACGGCGAGGGCGTGCATCACATCGCGTTCGGGACGGCGGACGTGGACGGGGACGCGCAGGACATCCGCGACAAGGGCGTGCGGGTGCTCTACGACGAGCCGCGGCGGGGTTCGATGGGGTCCCGCATCACGTTCCTGCACCCCAAGGACTGCCACGGTGTGCTGACCGAACTCGTCACCGCAGCGCCCCCGGAGGCGACTGACCACTGACCTTCCGCTTCCCCGGCCGGTAGAGTGCAGCTTCGGCCGGGGTACGGGAGTGGGGCTTGCGTCCATACTCTGCCGATGATCTGACACCATTTCTTCGGAAGGGTCAGCTCCGAGGGGCGCGAGTCCTGGTGCGCGGTGACGTGTACGGGATCAGCGCCGCAGGGCCGGAGCCGGCCGCCGCCATGACCAGGGGACGGATGGGACCGCGCAGTGCGGGGCAACGAGCGCCAGGAGCGTCAGTGGGCTGAGGCCGACCACCTCTCGCAGTTCGAAGCCGAGATGGAACGGCTGAAGACTGAGCGGGACAAGGCCGTCCAGCACGCCGACGACCTCGGCTACCAGGTCGAGGTGTTGCGCGCCAAGCTCCACGAGGCGCGCCGCAACCTCGCCTCGCGGCCTGCCTACGACAACCTCAGCCACCAGGCCGAGCAGTTGCTGCGCAATGCGCAGATCCAGGCCGATCAGCTGCGTTCGGATGCCGAGCGGGAGCTGCGGGAGGCGCGGGCGCAGACGCAGCGGCTGCTTCAGGAGGCGGCGGAGCGGCAGTCCCGCATGGAGGCCGAGCTGCACGCCGAGGCGGTCGGTCGTCGGCAGCGGTTGGACGAGGAGCTCAACGAGCGCCGGCAGACGGTCGAGTCGCACGTCAACGAGAACGTGGCGTGGGCCGAGCAGTTGCGGGCCCGTACGGAGTCGCAGGCGCGCCGCCTGATGGAGGAGTCCCGGGCGGAGGCCGAGCAGGTGCGGGCGGCCGCGCGGGACGAGGCGCAGCGGGTGGCGGACCGGGCCCGGGAGCGGCTGGGGACGGCCGCCGAGGAGGCGCGGGCGGAAGCGGAATCCATCCTGCGCCGGGCGCGGACCGATGCCGAGCGGTTGTTGAACGCGGCGTCGAGTCAGGCGCAGGAGGCGACGGACCAGGCCGAGCAGCTTCGTTCGTCGGCGGGTGCGGAGTCGGAGGAGGCGCGTCGACAGGCGGCGGAGCTGACGCGGACCGCGAAGGAGCGGGCGCAGGAGGCGGACGCCGCGCTGCGGGAGGCGCGGACCGAGGCGGAGAAGCTGGTCGAGGAGGCGCAGGCGTCGGCCGCCAAGCGGTTGTCGTCGGCGGAGTCGGAGAACGAGCAGCGGACGCGGACGGCGAAGGCGGAGGTCGCCCGGCTGGTGGCCGAGGCGACGAAGGAGGCCGAGGCGCTCACGTCGGAGGCCGAGTCACTGCGGGCGGATGCCCGGGCGGAGGCGGATCGGCTCCTCGCCGAGGCGCAGGAGACGGCGCGCTCGAAGGTCGCGGAGGATTCCGCGGCGCAGTTGGCGAAGGCGGCGCGGGCCGCGGAGGAGATGTTGTCGAAGGCGTCGCAGGACGCCAAGGCGACGACGAAGGCGGCCGCCGAGGAGGCGGAGCGGCTGCGCCGGGAGGCGGAGGCGGAGGCGGATCGGCTGCGGGAGCAGGCGCACGACACCGCCGAGCAGCTCAAGGGCGCGGCGAAGAACGACACCAAGGAATACCGGGCCAAGACCGCCGAGCTCCAGGAGGAGGCGCGGCGGCTGCGCGGTGAGGCGGAGCAGCTTCGGGCGGACGCGGTCGCGGAGGGCGAGCGGATCCGGGGCGAGGCGCGCCGGGAGGCGGTTCAGCAGATCGAGGAGGCGGCGGGGACCGCCGAGGGGCTGCTGGCCGAGGCCAAGTCGGATGCGGAGGAGTCCCGTTCGGGCGCGGTCGCGGAGAGCGAGCGGGTGCGGACGGAGGCGATCGAGCGGGCGTCGGCGCTGCGCCGGCAGGCCGATGAGGCGCTGGAGCGGGCCCGTGCGGAGGCCGAGCAGCTCCTGTTGGAGGGCACGCAGGCCGCCGAGGAGCTGACGGACGAGGCGGAGAAGAGCGCCGCGAAGCTGCGGGCGGAGGCCGAGGAGGCCGCCGAGGAGCGGCGGGCGGAGGCCCAGGCGGAGCTGGACCGGCTGCAGGGCGAGGCCGAGGAGAAGCTGGCGGCGGCCGAGGAGTCGCTGCGCGAAGCGCGTTCCGGGGCCGAGCAGTTGCGGCGGGAGACGCAGGAGGAGGCGGCCCGGCTCAAGGCGGAGGCCGCGGAGCGGCGGCGTGCGCTGCAGCAGCAGGCCGAGGAGGAGGCCGAGCGGCTGCGGTCGGAGGCGGCCGGGGACGCGTCGACGGCGCGGGCCGAGGCGGAGTCGGCGGCGGCGGCCCTGCGGGGCGAGGCGGCGGCGGAGGCCGAGCGGCTGAAGGCGGAGGCGCAGGAGACCGCGGACCGGGTGCGTGCGGAGGCGGCGGCGGCCGCCGAGCGGACGGGCACGGAGGCCGCGGAGGCGTTGGCCGAGGCGCAGGAGGAGGCGGCCCGGCGGCGTCGGGAGGCCGAGCAGCTCCTGGGTGAGGCGCGCGAGGAGGCGCACCAGGAGCGGACGGCGGCGCGGGAGCAGAGCGAGGAGTTGCTGGCGTCGGCCCGTACGCGGGTCAGTGAGGCGCAGGCGGAGGCCGAGCAGCTCGTCGAGGAGGCGGACCGGCGGGCCGCGGAGTTGGTGGCGGCGGCCGAGCAGACCGCGCAGCAGGTGCGGGATGCGGTCGCGGGGCTGCACGAGCAGGCCAACGAGGAGATCGCGGGGCTGCGTTCGGCGGCGGAGCATGTCGCGGAGCGGACGAAGTCCGAGGCGCAGGAGGAGGCCGACCGGGTCCGGGCGGATGCGCATGCCGAGCGCGAGCGGGCCGCGGAGGATGCGGCGCGGGTGCGTCAGGAGGCGCAGGAGGCCGCGGAGGCCGCCAAGTCGCTTGCGGAGCGGGCGGTTTTGGAGGCTTCCGAGGAGGGCGAGCGGCTGCGCTCGGAGGCGGCCGAGGTCCTGGACGGGGCGCGTCGGGACGCCAACACCGCGCGCACGGAGGCCGCGGAGCAGGCCGACCAACTGGTGTCGGAAGCAACCGCACAGGCCGAGGAGTTGGTCGCCGAGGCGACCGCGAAGGCCACGAAGTCGGTGGCGGACGCCACGGCGCGGGCGCAGCAGCTGCGGACCGACGCGTCGGACGCGTTGGCGTCGGCGGAGCAGGACGCGGCGCGGGCCCGTGCGGAGGCGCGGGACGATGCGAACCGGATGCGGTCGGAGGCGGCCGAGCAGACCGACCGGCTGGTGACCGAGGCCCGTGCGGAGGCCGAACGGATCGTCAACGAGGCGACGGAGCTGACGTCTTCGGCGCAGGATGACGCGGACCGGACGGTCCGGGAGGGTCAGGAGGCCGCGGAGCGGCTGCGCGCGGAGGGCGAGCAGCGGGCGCAGCGGATGGTCACGGAGGCGTCGGAGGCGGCCGAGCGGCTGCGGGCGGACGCGGCCGAGGTGCTGGAGGGTGCCCGGGCGGACGCGGAGCGGACCGGCGACGCGGCGCGCACGGCGGCGAACAAGACGCGGGCGGACGCGGCGGCGCAGGCCGACGAGTTGGTGGCGGAGGCGGCCGGCGAGGCGGAGCGGCTGCGCACGGAGGCGGCGGAGCGGACCGCGGAGGCCGAGCGGGAGGCGGACCGTACCCGGGCGGACGCGCGGGAGCAGGCCGACCGGATGGTGGCGACGGCCACGGCGGAGGCGGACCGGTTGCGCGCCGAGGCGGCGGAGACGGTCACGTCGGCGCAGGAGCACGCCACGCGGACGCGGGCGGAGTCGGCGAAGGTCCGTGAGGAGGCCGAGGCGGCCGCGGAGCGGACGCGTACCGAGGCGGCCGGCGAGGCGGACCGGGTGCTGGACGAGGCCCGTAAGGACGCCGCGAAGCGCCGTGGTGACGCGGCCGAGCAGGCCGACCAGTTGATCGCCAAGGCGCAGGAGGAGGCGCTGAAGACGGCGACCGCCGCCGAGGAGCAGTCCGACGCGATGGTCGGGGCGGCCCGCAAGGAGGCCGAGCGGATCGTGCGGGAGGGCACCGCGGAGGGCAACTCGCTGGTGGAGAAGGCCCGTACGGACGCCGATACGTTGCTCGGCGAGGCGCGGCGGGACGCGACGGCCATAAGGGAGCGGTCCGAGGAGCTGCGGGGCCGGATCGAGTCCGAGGTCGAGGAGTTGCACGAGCGGGCCCGTCGGGAGTCGTCGGAGGCGATGAAGAACGCCGGGGAGCGGGTCGACAAGCTGATCGCGCAGGCCACGGAGCAGCAGGTGGCGGCCGAGGCGAAGGCCGACAAGCTGATGTCGGACGCGAACAGCGAGGCGAGCAAGGTCCGGATCGCCGCGGTCAAGAAGGCCGAGGGTCTGATCAAGGAGGCCGAGAACAAGAAGGCCGCGGCGGTGCGGGACGCGGAGAAGATGCGCGCCGAGGCCAAGGAGGAGGCCGCGCAGATCGTGGCGGAGGGCAAGCGCGAGTTGGAGGTGCTGGCGCGTCGTCAGGCGGACATCAACACCGAGATCTCCCGTGTCCAGAACGTCCTGGAGGCGTTGGAGTCGTTCGAGGTGCCGACGCAGGGCGGCGGGGATGGCAAGGGCGGTGCGGTGAAGGCCGCCGCGGGGGCCGGGACAACTCGTTCGAGTGGCAAGCAGTCTGAGGGGTAGCCACTCAAATGAGGGGTCATTCTCCACTTCAAACGCGCAATGACTCGATGACACGCCGTTAAGGCCCCTAGGATTCTCCTTATCACCTCACCGGTCTCTTTCGACAGGAACCCCATGAGCGACACTTCCTCCCCCTTCGGCTTCGAGCTCGTGCGGCGTGGGTACGACCGCGGTCAGGTGGATGACCGCATTACGAAACTGGTCGCGGACCGCGACAGTGCGCTGGCCCGTATCACCTCGCTGGAGAAGCGCATCGAGGAGCTGCACCTCGAAACGCAGAACGCCCAGGCTCAGGTCACCGACGCCGAACCCTCCTACGCGGGCCTCGGAGCGCGCGTGGAGAAGATCCTCCGCCTCGCGGAGGAGGAGGCCAAGGAGCTGCGTGAGGAGGCCCGCCGGGCCGCCGAGCAGCACCGCGAGCTGGCCGAGTCGGCCGCCCAGCAGGTCCGTAACGACGCGGAGCAGTTCGCCGTCGAGCGCAAGGCGAAGGCCGAGGACGAGGGCGCGCGGATCGTCGAGAAGGCCAAGGGCGAGGCGGCCTCGATGCGGGCCGAGGCGCAGAAGGACGCCCAGTCCAAGCGCGAGGAGGCGGACGCCCTCTTCGAGGAGACCCGGGCCAAGGCCGCGCAGGCGGCGGCGGACTTCGAGACCAACCTCGCCAAGCGGCGGGAGCAGTCCGAGCGTGATCTGGCGTCGCGTCAGGCGAAGGCCGAGAAGCGGCTGGCGGAGATCGAGCACCGGGCGGAGCAGCTGCGCCTGGAGGCGGAGAAGCTGCGGACGGACGCGGAGCGTCGGGCCCGTCAGACGGTGGAGACCGCGCAGCGTCAGGCCGAGGACATCGTGGCGGACGCCAACGCCAAGGCCGACCGGATCCGCAGCGAATCCGAGCGCGAGCTGGCGGCGCTCACCAACCGCCGCGACTCGATCAACGCGCAGCTCACCAACGTCCGCGAGATGCTGGCGACGCTGACGGGCGCGGCGGTGGCCGCGGCCGGTGCGCCGGGCGACGACGAGTCGGTGTCCCGCGGGGTGCCGGCCCAACAGAGCCGCTGAGGTCCGCTGCCGGAGAGTTTCGCGCAGGGCCGGTCCGCGCCCCCGTACCACCGCCGTGGTGGTCCGGGGGCGCGGTCGTGTGCGGGGCCCGAAGTGGTGGTCCTCCGGGCGGCGCCGCCCCGGTGGCGGGGCGGTCGGGGCGCGCCTAGCGTGCTGTGCATGATCGAGCTCAAGGGGCTGACCAAGCACTACGGTGACACGGTCGCGGTGGACCGTCTGACGTTCACCGTGCGGCCCGGGATCGTCACCGGCTTCCTCGGCCCCAACGGGGCGGGGAAGTCCACGACGATGCGGATGGTGCTCGGTCTGGACGTGCCGACGGCGGGCTCGGTGCGGATCGACGGGAAGCACTACCGGCAGTTGAAGGACCCGTTGACGTATGTCGGGGCGCTGTTGGACGCCAAGGCGATGCACGGGGGGCGGAGCGCGACCAACCATCTGCTGTGTCTGGCGCAGAGCAACGGCATTCCGCGGGCGCGGGTCGACGAGGTGTTGGACCTGGTCGGGTTGACGTCGGTGGCGCGGAAGCGGTCGAGGGGCTTTTCGCTGGGGATGGGGCAACGGCTGGGGATCGCGGGGGCGTTGTTGGGCGATCCGCGGATCTTGATGTTCGACGAGCCGGTCAACGGGTTGGATCCGGAGGGCATCCACTGGATCCGCAATCTGATGAAGAACCTGGCGTCCCAGGGGCGGACGGTGTTCGTGTCGTCCCATTTGATGAGCGAAATGGCGCTGACCGCGGAGCACTTGGTGGTGATCGGGCAGGGCCGGTTGTTGGCGGACACGTCGATGGCGGAGTTCATCCAGGAGAACTCGCGGTCGTATGTGCGGCTGCGGTGCCCGGAGCGGGAGCGGTTGTTGGACGTGTTGCACCGGGAGGGCATCCGGTCGTCGGCGGGGCGGGACGGGGCGTTGGAGGTCGACGGGGTGCCGGCGGAGCGGTTGGGGGAGTTGGCGGCCGCGCACCGGTTGGTGTTGCACGAGCTCAGCCCGCAACAGGCTTCGTTGGAGGAGGCGTTCATGCAGCTCACGGCGGGTGCGGTGGAGTATCACGCGCACGACGGTCGGCCGGCCGGGCAGGGCGGCGGGGCGCCGGTGCGGCCGGCGGTGCCGCAGGGGGCGATGTCGGGCGGGGCGGCGCCGGACGGTTGGGGTGCGGACTGGCAGCAGCGGAAGAGGAGTTGAGGGATGGCTGTCGTGGGACAGGTGTTGCGGTCGGAGTGGACCAAGATCCGGTCGGTGCGGTCGACGGTGTGGACGCTGGGCACCGCGGTGCTGGTGACCGTCGTGTTGGGCGTGCTGATCTGCACGCTGGCGCGGAAGGACTTCGATGCGATGCCGGCGGAGCGGCGGTTGGCCTTCGACCCGACCAACATCAGCTTCGCGGGGATGGGGTTGGGGCAGTTGGCGATGATCGTCTTCGGGGTGCTGGTGGTGACGAACGAGTACAGCACGGGGATGATCCGCACGTCGTTGGCGGCGGTGCCGCGGCGCGGGATGTTCCTGTTCTGCAAGGTGCTGGTGGCGACGGTGCTGGTGTTCGTGGTCGGGTTGGTGACCAGCTTCGCGGCGTTCTTCGCGGGGCAGGCGGCGCTCGGCGGTCATCGGGCCCACCTCGGTGACCCGGGGGTGCTGCGGGCGGTGATCGGCGGCGGGCTGTACATGACGATGATCGCGCTGTTCTCGATGGCGGTGGCGACGATGTTGCGGAGCCCGATGTTGTCGCTGGGGACGCTGATGCCGTTCTTCTTCCTGATCTCCAACATCCTGGGGAACGTGTCGGCGACCCGGAAGGTCGGCCGGTACCTCCCGGACCAGGCCGGCTCGAAGGTCATGCAGGTGGTCGCGCCGGTCAACGACCAGACGCCGTACGGGCCGTGGGGCGGGTTCGCGATCATGGCGGCGTGGACGGCGGCGGCGCTGATCGCCGGCTATGTGCTGCTGGCACGGCGGGACGCCTGACGGCGGGGCCGGCACCGACCGGTTGTGCTGCTTTGGCGGGAACCGTCAACGTGCCGATAGCCTCGTACCCCTCACGGGGGCACGAGGGCGCCTCTGCCCCGACCATCTCGCGAGGGGCGGAGAATGATCGAGGCAGTCGGCCTGACAAAGCGCTACGGGCCCAAGACGGCCGTGCAGAACCTGACGTTCCAGGTGCGTCCGGGCACCGTGACCGGCTTTCTCGGGCCCAACGGCTCGGGCAAGTCGACGACGATGCGGATGATCCTGGGCCTCGACGCCCCGACGTCCGGTCACGCCACGATCGGTGGCCGACCGTTCCGCCGGACCCCCAACGCGGCGCGCCAGGTGGGCGCGTTGCTGGACGCGAAGGCGGTGCACGGGGGGCGCAGTGCGCGGGCGCATCTGCTGTCGTTGGCGCAGTTGTCGGGGATTCCGGCGCAGCGGGTCGACGAGGTGCTGGGCGTGGTCGGTCTGCAGGACGTCGCGCACCGGCGGTCGAAGGGGTTCTCGCTGGGGATGGGGCAGCGGCTGGGGATCGCGGCGGCGCTGCTCGGCGATCCGCAGGTGCTGCTCTTCGACGAGCCGGTCAACGGCCTGGACCCGGAGGGCATCCTGTGGGTGCGCAACCTCATGAAGCGGTTGGCGGCCGAGGGCCGCACGGTGTTCGTCTCCTCGCACCTGATGAGTGAGATGGCGCTGACCGCGGAGCACCTGATCGTGATCGGCCGGGGGCAGTTGCTGGCGGACATGCCCGTCACGGACTTCATCTCGACGCACTCCGCGGACTTCGCGCGGGTGCGGACGCCGGGCGACGCGCCGGAACAGCGCGAGAAGCTGGTCGCGGCGGTCGCCGAGGCGGGCGGCGCGGCGGTGCCGGAGCCGGACGGTGCGCTGCGGGTGACCGGGCTGCCGCTGCCGCGGATCAGCGAGCTGGCGCACGCGGCCGAGGTGCGGCTGTGGGAACTCTCCCCGCACCAGGCGTCGTTGGAGGAGGCGTACATGCGGATGACGCAGGGCGTCGTCGACTACCGCTCCGCCGCCGATCAGCGGGCCGGTTTCCCGCCGCCGGGCGGCGCGCGCCGGGAACACGCGCCGGGGCAGCCGCCGTTCGGCATGCCCGCGCCGCCGCCGAATCCGTACGCGCAGCCGGACCCGTACGCGCAGCCCGTGGGCGCCCCGGTGCCGCCGCCGCAGGGTCACCCGTACGGGGCGCCCGGTCCGTACGGCGCGCCCCACCCGTACGGGCAACAACCGCCAGCGCCGGCCCCCACGCCCTCCACTCCGTTCGAGCAGGGCGGAACCCCCTCCGCCGACCAGTCCATGCCGCACCCCCAGGACGCCCGATGACCAGCCCTCAGCAGCCGCAACCGCAGCCCGGTGCGCAGCCGATGCCGCCGTCCCCCGAGCTCTCCACTCCGTTCGAGCAGGGGGGAACCCCCTCCGCGCCCACCGCCGGGCCGATGCCGCCCGCCGTGCCCCCGGCCGCGCCGGAGTCGGCGGTGCCGCCCGTGCCCGCCGCCCAGCCGCTGCCGGTCGCGGAGCAGCCCGCGCCGCAGCAGCCGGCGCCCGCCCAGGAGGCGGGGACGATGATGTTGCAGGCCCAGCCCGCCCCCGCCCCCGCCCCCGCGCAGGAGGCCGGCACGATGGCGCTCCAGGCACAGCCGCTCCCCCACGCGCAGCCGCCGGCCGGCGGTCACCCCGCGCCGCGGCCGCTGTCGGCGCACGGGCCGGGCAAGGACGCCGGCACGATGCAACTCGCCGCCGTACCGCCGCAGGTCCCGCAGCCGCACCCGGCACAGCCGCCGCAGCCCGCCCCCAACCACCAGGCCCCGCGCGGCGGTTACGTCTCCCCCATCCCCGTCCGCCCGACGCACCTGGGCCATGCGCTGGCCGCCGAGTGGACCAAGATCCGCTCGGTGCGGTCGACGATGTGGACGCTCGGCGTGCTGGTCGTGCTGATCCTCGGCATCGGCCTGCTCACCGCCACCGCCCTGTCGGGCCACGACGTCAACCCCCGCATCGCCTTCGGCTTCTTCGGCGTGATGCTGGGGACGCTGTGCATCATCCCGCTCGGCGTCCTGGTGATCGCCGCCGAGTACGGGACGGGGATGATCCGGACCACCATGACCGCCTGCCCGAGCCGGGCCCGGGTGTTGGCCGCCAAGGCGATCGTCTTCTTCCTGCTCGCCTTCGTGATCACGACGCTGGCCGCCACGCTGGTCGCGCTCGCCATGTCCGGCATGGTCGGCGGCCGGGAACCGACGGTTGACGAATGGCTGCGGGCCACGGTCGGCACCGGCCTGTACGTCTCCCTGCTCGGCCTGCTGGCACTGGCGATCGGCTCCCTGCTGCGGCACTCCGCCGGCGCCATCAGCGCCATGTTCGGGGTGGTCCTGCTGCCGATGCTGCTCGCGGTCTTCATGCTCGGCGCGTCGAGCCTGCAGTGGCTCACCAAGGGCCTGATCAACTACTCGGTCCCCAACTCCCTGGCGACCCTGTACGGCATCCCGTTCCTCCCGGACGGCTCCGGCCCGGAGGGGTGGACCCCGCTGTGGATCCTGACCGCGGTCGCCGGCGTCGCCCTGGGCGCCGCCTTCCTCGTCCAGGAACGGCGCGACGTGTAGGGCGCGAGGGTGCGTGGCGCCTCAGTAGCGGGGCGCGTTCCGGGACCGCTGGAGCCGTGCGCGCCGGCGGTCCCGTGCGTTCCAGCAGGTCCGGTGCCAGTGCCGGCGGTCGTCGACGTCGCCGTGCCGGGGCCAGGTGACGACGTGCGGGACGCCGGGCGGGATCTCCTGGTCGCAGCCGGGGCAGCGGTAGTGCTTGACCGCGCCGGTGCCGCCGACCTGGCGGACCACCCACTCCTCCCCGCGCCACTCCTCGGTGGCTTCCAGGCCGTAATGGCCGGCCCCCGTGCGCTCCGTGCGGTCGGCGGGTTTCGCACCGCGTTGGCGGTTTCGGCGCGGAGACACAGCACTCCTCGACAGGTCGCGGGGGTCGGGGACCCTCCGGTCGAACGAGGTGGAGAGCTCGGGGGAGGGCTGTCACCAGCGTACGCGGCACGGTCAGGGGCAAAAGTCCGCCGTCACGTTTCTGCGATCATCTGGAAATTTCCCGTCAGGCCGTGCCCTGGGCAGGTGTCGCACGTTGTTGCCGGGTGAGGAGGGGTCGCGTCGGCTGCAAGGAGGCAGAGAGCGATGCGTGTTGGGGCCTTCATCCTGGCCGCCCAGTTCCCCGGCCAGGGGCAGGGGGAAGCACTGCACCGCGCAGTGCGGTCCGCGGAGCTCGCGGAGCAGGCCGGGCTCGATGAAGTCTGGCTCGCCGAACACCACTTCGTCCCGTACGGGGTGTGTCCGCAGGCGACGACGCTGGCCGCGCTGTTGCTGGGGCGGACGCGGCGGATCGGGGTGGGGACGGCGGTGAGCGTGCTGCCGACCCAGCATCCGGTGGCGCTCGGCGAGCAGGCGGCGCTGCTGCACCTGACGTCCGAGGGGCGGTTCACGCTCGGTGTCGGGCGGGGCGGTCCCTGGGTGGACCTGGAGGTCTTCGGCGCCGGTCTGGACGCGTACGACCGCGGCTTCCCCGAGTCGCTGGACCTGCTGCTGCGGTGGCTGCGCGAGCCGCGGGTGGGTGCGTGCGGCGAGCGCTATGCCTTCCGGGAGGTGGCGGTGGTGCCGCGGTCGTCCGAGGCGCTCACCGATCCGGACGATCCGGACGGGTTGACGGCCGGGCCGCCGGTGGTGGTGGCGTGCACCTCGCCGCCGTCGGTGCGGCTGGCCGCGGCCCGGGGGTTGCCGATGCTCCTCGGGATGCACTGCGGCGACGAGGAGAAGGCGGACATGGTCGCGCTGTGGCGGGCGGCGGCGCTTCAGGCCGGGCGGGACCCGGTCGAGGTGGCCACGGCCGAGCACGTCTCGGCGGGCGTGGTGCAGATCGCCGACGACCGGGCGGCCGCGCTGGAGTCGTTGACCAAGGCGATGCCGGGCTGGCTGCGGCAGGGCCTGGGCGCGCATGTGACGGTCGACGGCCGGTACCGGGCGATGCGCGATCCGCTGGCGTACACGGAGTTGCTGTGCGAGCTGCATCCGGTCGGCCCGCCGGAGTGGTGCGCGGATCGGCTGGCGCAGACCGCGGAGCGCACCGGAATCCGGCGGTTCGCGCTGCTGGTGGAGGGCTCCGGGGATCTCGCCGCCACCGAGGAGAACGTCCGGCGGCTGGGCGTCGAGGTGTTGCCGCGGCTGGCGTGACCCCGCCGGAGGTGGGCGACGGGGTCACGGAAGCACACGTGGGGCACGGCTGTCGGTGCTGGTGCTGAACGCCGGTGCGCGGCGCCGGAGGGAGCTCCGGAGGGTCGGCTCGGCGGCAGCAACTCCGTTCAGCAGTCGCGGAGTTCGGGCGACTGGTTCAGCAACTGGCCCCGCACGGAGGTGAATCGGGCCAGCCGCCGGTCGGCGGCCGGGTCGAGCGGGAACACCGCGACCCGGTGGCAGTTCTGGAAGGCGAGGCGCACACCGAAGTGACGCTCCAGCGAGCCGCGGATGGCGTCGCTTGCCAGCGCGCGCAGGAGCTGGCCACGCGCCTGCTCGTCCGGCGGCGGCGTCTGGTTGTCGGCGAACTCGCCGCCGTCCGCCTCCAGCCGGTCCACCAGTGAGCTGATCATCCCCCACGCGTAGGGCAGGGACGTCCGGACGCAGTCGACAAACGCGGCTTCGTCGACCTCGCCCCGCTCGGCCTGTTCGAGGAGGGCCGGTGAGACGTCGAGCGACATGAGGTTCTCCTCTCGCGGCCCCGTCGCGACGGACGGGACCTCATGGATGGGACAAGGGGAAATCGCGACAGAGCGTGTTCGCACCGCGACCCCCCGCGTCAACGGTATGCCGCGCAAGGGGTCCGCACCAGGAGATTGCACATACAACCGGCCATGCACGGGCGCCGGGGGTGCGGCGGTTTCCGCCGTAAAGAGCCTCCGGCCCGGGGCCGAATCGCGTCGGCGGCCCCGCTTCGAGTAGCGTGGCGCACCATGCGTCTCGTCATCGCCCGCTGCTCCGTGGACTACGCGGGGCGGCTCACCGCTCATCTGCCCTCCGCCCCCCGCCTGATCCTGGTGAAGGCGGACGGCTCCGTCTCCATCCACGCGGACGACCGGGCCTACAAACCCCTGAATTGGATGTCCCCGCCCTGCTCCCTCAAGGAGGGCGACGGCAACGTGTGGACGGTGGAGAACAAGGGCGGCGAGAAGCTCATCATCACCCTTGAGGAGATCATGCACGACTCCTCGCACGAGCTCGGCGTGGACCCCGGGCTGATCAAGGACGGTGTGGAGGCGCACCTCCAGGAGTTGCTCGCCGACCGGATCGAGACACTGGGCGAGGGCTACTCGCTTATTCGGCGTGAATACCCCACTGCCATTGGCCCGGTGGATATCTTGTGCCGGGACGCCGACGGGCAGACCGTCGCCGTCGAGATCAAGCGGCGCGGTGAGATCGACGGCGTCGAGCAGCTCACCCGCTACCTCGAACTCCTCAACCGCGACCCGCACCTGGCCCCGGTGAAGGGGGTCTTCGCAGCTCAGGAAATCAAGCCGCAGGCCCGGGTGTTGGCCACCGACCGCGGCATCGGCTGTGTGGTGCTGGACTACGACGCGCTGCGCGGCATCGAGGACGACAAGCTGCGACTGTTCTGACCGCCCGCACCGGCCCGTACGACGACGGCCCGGTACGCGATCCGTCCGCCCGGTGGGCGGGGGTGCGTACCGGGCCGTCGTGGCGTGGTGACGCGCGCCGGGTGGGCCGGGTGGTGCGGGTGGGGCGGCTGGGTCAGCCGGTCGGGGTGCCCTGCCCGGTGGCCTCCTGGCTGGAAGCCGCCTGGCCGGATGACGACGGTGCGGTGCCGGAGCCGTTCCCGGTACTGGTGGACGGCGCCACCACGGAGCTGCCGCCGGAGGGGCTGCCGCCCGTAGAGCCGCCCGTGGAGCCGCCGGACGTCGACGGGGTCGGGTCGGTCGGGGTGTCGGTCGGCTTCCCCGTCGGGGTGGGGTCGGTCGGGGTGTCGGTCGGCTTCCCGGTCGGGGTGTGGGTGGGACGGTCGGTGGGGGTGTGCGTGGGGTGGGTCGGGCGGTCGGTGGGGGACGTGGTGCCGCCGGTCGGGGAGCCGCTGCCGGAGGTCGGTCCGCCGGTGGGGGTGCCGGGGCCGGTGGGGGCGCCGGTGGTGCCGGGGGCGGACGGCGAGGTGGTCGGTCGGTGGCTCGGGGTGCCGGGGTGGGTGGTGCCGGGGCCGGTGGGCGGCAGGCCGGTGCCGGTCTCCCGGGCCGGCTGCCCGGTGTCGTCGCTCGGGGTCGGGGACTGCTCGGTGGTGACCTTCTTGTCGTCCTGCGGGCCGGTGTTGTCGGAGGTCACACCGAGGGTGACGACGGTGCCGAGCACCGCGGCCAGCAGCACTCCGCCGGCGGCGGCGAGGAGGTTGCGGCGGCCGGTGCGGCGCAGGGCGTGCCGGACGCCGCCGGTGGCCGAACCGCCGCCGGCCGATGCGGACTTGGCGGTCACGCCCCTCGCCGCGGCCGGGACCGCCACGGGGGTCCGCACCGTGTTGGCGGCCTTGGCGGCCGGCAGGGTGGCGGTGGTCTCGCCGGGCGCGGCGGCCGCGGGGGCGGGCCCCTCCGGCCGAACGACCGCGTGCAGCTTGGCCGTTGACACCGCGTCGGGCGACAACCCGGCGGCCGTCTCGTGGCCCGCCGACGCGTCCGCCCCCTCGGGGGCCGGCGTCGCGGCGACGGGGGCGATCAGGGCCGTCGGGGCGTCCGCGGAGGCGGCCCGGGCGCGGTCGATGACCAGGGCGAGGGCGCGCCGCCCGGCGACCGCGCCGTCCCGGTCGGAGAGCACCCCGCGCAGCCCGATGGACGCCTCCAGCTCGGCGCGCGCCCGGTCGACGTTGCCGCTGCACAGCGCCAGCACGCCCAGGTCGTGGTGGAAGTACGCCTCCTCGGCGACCTCGCCGGCGAGCCGGGCGGCCTCCTGGCCGTGCCGCAGACTGCGCTCCCAGGCGCTCCAGTGCAGCGCGGCGGCGAACGCGGGCGCGGCGGTGCGGGCCAGCAGCACCGCGGCGGCCGGATGGCCGCTCTCCCGGCTGCCGGTCAGCACGCCCATGGCGGCCAGCACCGCGCCGGACTCGGCGGCGGCCCGCTCGGGGGTGACCGAGGGGTGCCCGGCCCACCAGGCGTAGTGCTGGGCGGCGGTGTGCGCCCGGGCGGGGGCGCCCTCGGCGTAGCCGGCGGCGGTCAACTGGTCCTGGACGGTGGCCGCGAGGCGGTAGTGGCCGCCGGCCGGGCTGATCAGGCCGCAGCCGAGCAGCTCGCCGAGGGCGGCGTCGGCCTGGGTGTCCTGGGTGAGGGCCGGCAGGTGTGCCTGGTGGGGCAGTTCGCCCCCGAGGGCGACCGCGAAGCGGAGCGCCTCCTGGGCGGCGGCGCCGAGCCGGTTGGCGAGCAGCGGGGCGGGCGCGGCGGCCTCGCCGAGGGCCGGCAGCGGGACCTCGGGGCGCCGCTCCGGGTCCGCGGTGCCGTCCTCGGGGAAGAGGCCGTAGCCGTCGTCGAGGGCGCCGGGCGCGGTCCGGGCCCTGTCGCGCTGCCGCAGCAGGGCGGCGCCCTGGACGAACCGCAGCGGCAGCCCCTCGGACTCGAACCACAGGTCGGCGGCCCAGGACTTCTCTTCCCGGGTGAGCGGGCGGTCCACGGCGCGCTCCAGCAGCCGGGCGCCGGCGGCCTGGCTGATCCCTCCGACGAAGACCTCCTCGACGTGGGCGTCGGCGCTGGGGGCCGGCACGTCGGGGGTGGCGGCGAGGAGGAAGGCGCACTCGGGGGTGGCGTCGAGCAGCTCGTCCAGCGCGGCGCCGCCGAAATCCAGGTCGTCCAGGACGACGACGGCGCCGATCTCGCCGAGCAGACGCAGCAGTTCGGGCCGTTCCGGCCGGTACTGCGGGGCCCGGTAGACGGCGGCGAACAGCGCGTACAGGACGTCGGCGACGCTGCGGTGGTAGCCGGAGAGCCGGACCACGCCGTCCGGGGCGAGGTCGGCGACGCCGCCCGCGACGGCGTCCAGCAGCCGGGTGCGGCCGGAGCCAGCGGGGCCGGTGACGCGGACCGAGCGGCCGCGGGTGAGCAGCCGGATCAGCCGGGCGATGTCCTCGTCGCGCTCTTCGAGGGGGATCGCGTGGCCGGCGAAGGAGAGCGGTCCGGTGGGCGCCGGGGGCAGCGCGGCGCGGGCCGTCTCGGCGCGGTCCTGGGCGTCGCGCTTCTCCGGCGCGGCGGGCCGCTCACCGGGTGGGCAGGGCTGTATCTCGCAGCCGTCGACGGGGTTGACGGTGACCAGGTAGGGGCCGGTCACCAGCCGGACGACGCGGGCCAGGCCGTCGGATCCGGCGGGCCGGCCGGCGGTCTCGGGGGCCGGCGGCCCGGCCGGGCCGCCCTGCTCCTCGTACTCTTCGGGCCCCGGGTGGGTGTTCGGGTCCATGCTGCAAGCTCCCAGGATGTGCGTGCCGTCGGTGCTTCCGGCCGTCCGCACTCCCCCGGCTCCGGCGATTGTCCTCAGCCGTCGCGTCTGGTCCGGTGCCCCGCCGCGGATGATGACACACGGCAGGCAACCGAACCATAGACCGTTCCCCGGCTCGGGGCACACTCGGGGTAGCGCCTTGCCGGAAAAGACCGCACATCAGGCGAGATGCGCGCTTCGCCGGATTTGCCCGAGTGTGAACGTCGGCACGCATGGGCGCACCCGTCACCCCGCGACGACCGCACCCGCTCCCCCGGTCTCACACCCGGGGAAGCGACTCCGCCTCGATCCCGCCCTCGATCGCGAGGACGCGGTGGAGCCGGGTGGCGACCAGGAGCCGCTGCATCTGCGGCGGCACCCCGCGCAGGACGAGCCGGCGGTTGTTGCGGCCGGCCCGCCGGTGCGCACCCATGATCACTCCGAGGCCGGTGGCGTCCCACGAGTCCAACTCGGCGAGATCCAGCACCAGATCACCCCGACCGGCGTCCACGGCGGCGTGCAGGGCCGTACGGGCGTCCGCCGCGCTGCGGACGTCGAGGCGGCCCCCGACGACCAGCTCGGCGTGGTCGCCCCTGATGTACATATGCGCTCCCCGATGTCATGGGTTGTGGTGCATTGTCGTCTACCGAACTGACTGCCTCTCCCACGGCGAAGTTGCCGTCTGTGAGCGAACCGATACCGAAATCACCCCGCGGGGTGACCCCGTGGGAGTACGTCCCTGACGCGGCATCAGTGTGCGTAGAACCCCTGGCCGCTCTTGCGGCCGATGTCACCGGCGTCGACCATGCGGCGCATGAGCTCCGGCGGGGCGAACTTCTCGTCCTGCGACTCGGTGTAGATGTTCTCGGTGGCGTGCAGCAGGATGTCGACGCCGGTCAGGTCGGCGGTGGCCAGCGGGCCCATCGCGTGCCCGAAGCCCAACTTGCAGGCGGTGTCGATGTCCTCGGCGGTGGCCACCCCGGACTCGTAGAGCTTGGCGGCCTCGACGACCAGCGCCGAGATCAGCCGGGTGGTGACGAAGCCGGCCACATCGCGGTTGACCACGACGCAGGTCTTGCCGACGGACTCGGCGAACTCCCGTGCGGCGGCGAGGGTTTCGTCGCTGGTCTTGTAGCCGCGCACCAGCTCGCAGAGCTGCATCAGCGGCACCGGCGAGAAGAAGTGCGTGCCGACCACCCGCTCGGGCCGCGAGGTGGCCGCGGCGATCTTGGTGATCGGGATCGCCGAGGTGTTGGAGGCCAACACCGCCTCGTCCTTGGCCAACTTGTCCAGCGTCTGGAAGATCTCCCGCTTGACCTCGATCTTCTCGAAGACCGCCTCCACCACGAGGTCCGCGTCGGCGACCGCGTCCAGGTCGGTGGTGGTGGAGATCCGGGCCAACGCCTGCTCGGCGTCGGACGCCGTCAACTTCCCCTTGGCGACGAACTTCTCGTAGGAGGCGGCGATGCCGCCCTTTCCGCGCGCCAGCGCCTCGTCGGTGACGTCGCGCAGGACGACGTCCCAACCCGCCTGGGCCGAGACCTGCGCGATACCGGAACCCATCAGTCCGGCGCCGATGACGGCCAGCTTCTTTGCCACTGCTGTCCCCTCACACCCTGTGCATTTGACGGTCGTGAGCGACGTTAGCGGTCGGCGACGATCGATTGGTCGCTAAGAGATGCGCGTCACGTCTCGAATGACGGACATCACACTCAGGGGGCCCGCCGACCCCCGCCGGAACCGTCAGTCGGCCACCCGCACCGGGCAGTTGAGGACCCGTCCGGTCGCCCCGCCGCCCCCTCGCCCAGCGGCCCGAGCGCGTCTCGGGAGACCTTCGCGGGCCCGCGCCGGACCCGGCCGGTCGGCGCCGCACCGACCGCCCGCCGACGGCCCGGCCCACGGCCGAAGTCGACGGCCCCGCACGCCCGCGCCCTCCCCCGGCCCGCGGCGTAGTCTCACTCCTATGGTGAATCTGACCCGCATCTACACCCGTACCGGAGACAAGGGCACCACCGCGCTCGGCGACATGAGCCGGACCGCCAAGACCGACGCCCGGATCGCGGCGTACGCGGACGCCAACGAGGCCAACGCGGCGATCGGGGTGGCGCTGGCGCTCGGCGCGCTGCCCGAGGAGGTCGCCGCGGTGCTGCTGCGGGTGCAGAACGACCTCTTCGACGTCGGCGCCGACCTGGCGACCCCGGTGGTGGCGGACCCGGAATACCCGCCGCTGCGCGTCGAGCAGTCCTACGTCGACAAGTTGGAGGCGGACTGCGACCGCTTCCTGGCGGAGCTGGAGAAGCTGCGCAGCTTCATCCTCCCCGGCGGCACCCCCGGCGCCGCCCTGCTCCACCAGGCGTGCACCGTCGTCCGTCGCGCCGAGCGCGCCACCTGGGCGGCGATGGAGGAGCACGGCGAGACCATGAACCCGCTCGCCGCCACCTACCTCAACCGCCTCTCCGACCTGTTGTTCATCCTCGCCCGCACGGCCAACAAGGAGACCGGGGACGTGCTGTGGGTGCCGGGCGGCGAGCGCTGAACCGGCCCTAGCGCAGCGACTTCTCCCGGGGCCGGTCCGCCGCCTCCGCCGGCGCGGACTGGCCGTTGGGGTCCTTCTTCTGCCAGATGAGGTAGGTCAGCGCGATCACCGCGTGGATCATCACGATGCGCAGGCTCGTCGCCTGCCACTCCCGCAGCGACGACGCGTCCCCGTCCTGACCGACGTACCAGATGGCGACCTGGAGCAGCGCGGCCGCCACCCCGGCCATCACCACGGTGCGCACCCACAGCTTCATCTCGTGGACGAAGCGCTGCATGCCGTAGCGCTTGACGGGGCGCGGGCCGCCGGCGAAGCGGTGGGCGACGTACCCGTCGACCCACTTGATCGTGTAGTGGCCGTAGGCGACGGTGTAGCCGATGTAGAGGGCGGCCAGGCCGTGTTTCCAGTCCGCGGTGGCCCCGTTCTTCAGGTCGATCGCGGTGACGATCAGCAGCACCAGCTCCAGCAGCGGCTCCAGCAGCAGCACCGCCGCCCCGGTCCTCGGCATCCGCGCCAGATAGCGCAGCGCCAGGCCGGCGGCGAGCAGCACCCAGAAGCCGACCTCGCAGGCGATGATCAGGGTGACGACCACGGCATCTCTCCTCTCCGGCCGCTCCGCTTCCCGGGCGGCCGTGGCGCACCGGCCCAGCGGGGCGGTCCCTCAAAGGCTCGCAGCCGAGAGCGCCCGGTACCTCGTCGGCGGCGACGATCCCGAGCTGCATCTTTCGATGTACCCGACCGACGGGCGGGAGGAGGCGGCGCGGTGCGCGGGCCCGGCCTCCGCCCGCCCGCGGCGTAGCCGGAAGCGGGCGAGGTGGCGGCGCCCGGCCCCGACGCCGTGTTTGATGGAGGGGTGATCGCCCACCATCCCGCCGCGCCGGGCCGGCCGCACCGCCTCGACGTCCTCATCGCGGCCGGCGGGCTGTCCACCGGGGTGCTGCTGTGGGTCCTCGGCCTGCACGGCGGTCCCCCGCTGTTCGACCTTCCCTCGTCGGCCACCCCGCTCGCGCTCACCGTCATGGTGGTGGCCGAACTCCTGCGCCGCACCGCCCCGATGACCGCGCTGGCCCTCGCGGTGCCGGCGCTGGCGCTGGACGTCTGCACCGGCGCGCTGATCGCCACCGTCTTGATGTTCACGGACGTGCTGTACGCCGCGGTGCTCTACGGGCCGCCGGCCGCCGCCCGGCAGATCCCGGTCCACTCGGTGCTGGTGACGGTGCTGGCCACGGCCGCGACCGCGGCGGCCTGGCCCGACCCGCAGGTGGTGCTGATCGGCATCGGCATCGCGCTGATCACCGTGGCCCCCGCCTGGACCGGCGTGATCATCCGCGGCCATCGGGACGCCGCGCAGAGCGCCCGGTTGCGGGCCGAACAGACCGCGCTGCTGGCCGAGATGGACCGCACCCAGGCGGTGGTCGGCGAACGCGCCCGGATGGCCAGGGAGTTGCACGACCTGGTCGCCAACCACCTGTCCGCGATCGCCATCCACGCGACCGCCGCGCAGACCATCGACGACGCGTCGGCGACCCGTGCGGCGCTCACCGTCATCCGCGAGAACAGCGTCCAGGGCCTGGCCGAAATGCGCCGCCTCATCGGGCTGTTGCGGGACCCGGCGGCCACCACCTGCGAGGAGCCGGCCGCCACCCCCACCCTCGACGGCCTGGAGGCCCTGGTCGAACAGGCCCGCGCCAACGGCGTCGCCAGCGACCTGAGGTTCGTCCTGGACGACGACCGGCAGCCGGCCGGCCGGGGCGACGAAAGGCCCCCGGCACCGGTGGAGTTGGCCGCGTACCGGATCGTCCAGGAGTCGCTGACCAACGCGCTCAAGCACGCCGCGCCCGGCACGGTCCGGGTGCGGGTCGCCGACGGCCCCCAAGGGGCGCTCACCGTCACCGTGCGCAGCCCGTACGGTGAGCGTTCGGGCCCCCGCGCGCCCGGCTCCGGAGCCGGGCTGGTCGGCATGCGGGAGCGGATCGCCCTGTTGGGCGGGGAGTTCGAAGCCGGCCCGGAAGGCGGGCCGGACGGAAGAGTCTGGCTGGTGCGGGCAGCGTTGCCCGCCGCCGGAGAGGAAGAGCAACGATGACAGGCGCCGCCACCCAGCCGATCCGGATCCTCGTCGCCGAGGACCAGTCCGCCGTACGGGCCGGACTGGTCCTCATCCTGCGCTCCGCGCCCGACATCGAGGTGGTCGGGGAGGCGGTGGACGGCGAGGAGGCGATCCGCCTGGCCCGCGCGTTACGACCCGATCTGGTGCTGATGGACATTCAGATGCCGCGGCTGGACGGCGTCTCGGCCACCGGACGGATCACCGCGGAGGGGCTGGCCGACGTCCTGGTGCTGACCACCTTCGACCTGGACGAGTACGTCTTCGGCGCGCTGCGGGCGGGGGCCGCGGGCTTCCTGCTCAAGGACAGCGACGCGGCGGCACTGCTGACCGCGGTGCGCACGGTGGCGGCCGGCGAGGGGCTGATCGCCCCGGCGGTGACCCGGCGGCTGATCGCGGAGTTCGCCCGCCCGCGCCCGGCGGGCCGACCGCCGCGGGACCGCCGGGCCCCCGACCCGGCGGCGCTGGACGCGCTGACCCCACGGGAGCGGGAGGTGCTGGGCTGCTTGGGTCAGGGGCTGTCGAACGCCGATATCGCGCTGCGGTTGGCGATGGCGGAGGCCACCGTCAAGACCCACGTCAGCCGCCTCCTGGCCAAACTGGACCTCCGCAGCCGCGTCCAAGCGGCCGTCCTGGCCCAGGAGTTGGGGGTGGATGCGCCTTAGCCGAGGCGCTCAAGCGGAGGCGCTCAAGCCGAGGCACGGTGGCCGGGGCGGAGTGCCGTAGGGGACGTCCGAACGGATCCCGTAGGGGGCGCCAGGCCCCCCTGCGGGGCCACAACGAAGTCGGGACGAGAGGTATTCCGGCCGTCAGGCGACGGCCGTCGGGCAGCGGCGCTCAGGCGACCGCCACCAGGCGGCAGGCGTCGGGAGGCAGCCATCAGGCGACCGCTCTCAGACAACAGCCCTCAACCGGCAGCCATCTCCCCGCTCCTCAGGCCACGTTCGCCCTCCCTCAGGCTTCGTCCGGGGGGACCCTCATCCAACGAGAACGCCCCATTCAAGCCACGTTGACTCGTTGCCCCGGAGGGGCCGCCTCCAGCCAGGCCAGGAAGCCGGTGAGGGCGTCCTCGCTCATGGCGAGCTCCACGCGGAGGCCGTCGTGGGCGCAGGCCAGCACGATGGAGTCGGAGAGCAGGGCGAGTTCCTCCTCGCCCTGGGGGGTGCGGCGCTCCAGCACCTCGATGGCGGAGCGCTCCAGCACGCGGCGGGGGCGCGGCGCGTACGAGAAGACCCGGAACCACTCGACCCGGTCGCCGTTGTACCGCGCCACACCGTAGATCCAGCCCTTGCCGCCGGGCTCGACCTCCGGCGCGTTCCAGCGCAGACTGCAGTCGAAGGTGCCGCCGGAGCGCTGGATGAGCCGCCGTCGCAGTCCGAAGACGAACAGCCCCAGCAGCACGAGCAACACGACCGCGCCGCTCACGAGCAGAGCGAGGACCATCTCGACCGACCTCCTCGCCGTGTATTCGGGAAACGCACCTGCATTGCCTCAGCCGCGGACCGCTCCGGAAGTCCGGGCAGCCCGCGGCTGAGGATCGATCTCGACGGTGACGGAGCTCTAGTGAACGCCCGTCACCGCACGCAGCCGGACATCGGCGCGGCGCTCGGCGGCCGCGTCGGCCTCCGACTTCGCCCGCTCCAGGGCCCGCTCCGCGCGCTGGACATCGATCTCGTCCGACAGTTCGGCGATCTCCGCCAGCAGAGACAGCTTGTTGTCGGCGAACGAGATGAAGCCGCCGTGCACCGCGGCGACGACGGTGCCGTCCCCGCTCTCACCGGTCGTGCGAATCGTCACCGGGCCCGACTGCAGCACGCCGAGCAGCGGCTGGTGTCCGGGCATGACGCCGATGTCGCCCGACGAGGTGCGCGCGACGACCAGGCTGGCCTCGCCGGACCAGACCTGCCGGTCCGCGGCGACCAACTCGACGTGCAGCTCAGCCACGATGGCTCCTCGGGTCTCCACCTGCCTGGTGTGGCAGATGTTGGGTCAAATACTAGTGGTCGTACGGACCGGGGACGGCCAGGCCGCCCCCGGTCCGGGAGCACGGGTCAGGAGACGCCAAGCTCCTTGGCGTTCTTCTTCAGGTCCTCAAGGCCACCGCACATGAAGAAGGCCTGCTCCGGGAAGTGGTCGAACTCGCCGTCGGCGATCGCGTTGAAGGCCGCGATCGTCTCGTCCAGCGGCACGTCCGAGCCGTCGACGCCGGTGAACTGCTTCGCCACGTGGGTGTTCTGCGACAGGAAGCGCTCGATCCGACGGGCGCGGTAGACCGTGAGCCGGTCTTCCTCGCTGAGCTCGTCCATACCCAGGATGGAGATGATGTCCTGGAGGTCCTTGTACTTCTGCAGGATCGACTTCACGCGCGAGGCGCAGTTGTAGTGGTCCTGCGAGATGTAGCGCGGGTCCAGGATCCGGGACGTCGAGTCCAGCGGGTCGACCGCCGGGTAGATGCCCTTCTCCGAGATCGGACGCGACAGCACCGTCGTCGCGTCGAGGTGGGCGAAGGTGGTCGCCGGCGCCGGGTCGGTCAGGTCGTCCGCGGGGACGTAGATCGCCTGCATCGAGGTGATCGAGTGACCACGGGTCGAGGTGATGCGCTCCTGGAGGAGACCCATCTCGTCGGCCAGGTTCGGCTGGTAACCCACCGCGGAGGGCATCCGGCCGAGCAGGGTCGAGACCTCGGAACCGGCCTGGGTGAAGCGGAAGATGTTGTCGATGAAGAACAACACGTCCTGCTTCTGGACGTCACGGAAGTACTCGGCCATGGTCAGGCCGGCCAGCGCGACGCGCAGACGGGTGCCCGGCGGCTCGTCCATCTGACCGAAGACCAGCGCGGTCTTGTCGATGACGCCGGAGTCGGTCATCTCCTCGATGAGGTCGTTGCCCTCACGGGTGCGCTCGCCGACACCGGCGAACACGGAGACACCGTCGTGGTTGTTGGCGACGCGGTAGATCATCTCCTGGATGAGCACCGTCTTGCCGACGCCGGCGCCGCCGAACAGACCGATCTTGCCGCCCTTGACGTACGGGGTCAGCAGGTCGATGACCTTGATGCCGGTCTCGAACATCTCGGTCTTCGACTCAAGCTGGTCGAAGGACGGGGCCTTGCGGTGGATGGCCCAGCGCTCGGTGACGTCGGCGGTCGCCTCGGGCTTGTTGAGGATCTCGCCGAGGGTGTTGAACACCTTGCCCTTGGTGATGTCACCGACGGGCACGGTGATGCCGTTGCCGGTGTCGGTCACCGGGGCCTGACGGACCAGGCCGTCGGTGGGCTGCATGGAGATCGCCCGGACCAGGCCCTCGCCGAGGTGCTGCGCGACCTCCAGCGTCAGGGTCTTGGTCTTGCCCTTCTCGGCCGGGTCGATGACCTCGACCGTCAGGGCGTTGTAGATGTCCGGCATCGCGTCGACGGGGAACTCCACGTCGACGACCGGGCCGATGACCCGCGCGACGCGGCCCGTCGCCGTGGCCGTCTCAACAGTGGTGGTCATAGTTGTCAGTCACTCCCCGCGGTCGCGTCGGCCAGTGCGGCACTGCCACCGACGATCTCGCTGATTTCCTGGGTGATTTCGGCCTGGCGGGCCGCGTTGGCAAGCCGCGAGAGCGACTTGATGAGCTCTTCGGCGTTGTCGGTCGCCGACTTCATCGCACGCCGCGTGGCGGCGTGCTTGGAGGCGGCGGCCTGCAGCAGCGCGTTGTAGATGCGCGACTCCACGTACCGCGGCAGCAGGGCGTCGAGGACGTCCTCCGGCGACGGTTCGAAGTCGTAGAGCGGGAGGATCTCGCCCTTGGACTTCTCGTCGGACGCGTCTGCCGCACCGTCCAGGGACAGCGGCAACAGACGGTCGTCCAGCGCGTTCTGCGTCATCATCGAGATGAACTCGGTGAAGACGATGTGGAGTTCGTCCACTCCGCCGTCCGCGGTGTCCTGCTGGACGGCGGCGATCAGCGGAGCGGCGATCATCTTGGCGTCGGCGTACGTCGGGCTGTCGGTGAAGCCGACCCACGACTCCATGACCTTGCGCTCACGGAAGCCGTAGTAGGACACGCCCTTGCGGCCGACGATGTAGGCGTCGACCTCCTTGCCCTCGGCCTTGAGCCGCTCGGTGAGCTGCTCCGCGGCCTTGATGACGTTGGAGGAGTAGGCGCCGGCCAGACCGCGGTCGCTCGTGATGAGCAGCAGCGCGGCCCGGGTCGGCTTCTCCACCTCGGTCGTCAGCGGGTGCTGGGTGTTCGAACCCGTGGCAACCGCGGTCACCGCGCGGGTCAGTTCACTTGAGTACGGCGTCGATGCCGCCACCTGACGCTGCGCCTTGACGACGCGCGAGGCGGCGATCATCTCCATCGCACGAGTGATCTTCTTGGTCGCGGAGACGGAGCGGATGCGACGCTTGTAGACCCGGAGCGTGGCTCCCATGGATCAGGTCCCTTCCGTCGTCACTTGCCGGTGGCGGGGGTGTCCTCGCCGAGCAGCTTGCCGTCCGAGGTCTCGAACTGCCGCTTGAAGGCGTCGACCGCGTCCGAGATGGCACCGAGGGTGTCGTCGGACATCTTGCCGCCCTCGCGGATGCTGGTCAGCAGGTCCTTCTTCTCCCGGTGGAGGTGGGCGAGGAGCTCGCGCTCGAAGCGGCGGATGTCCGCGACCGGGACCTCGTCCATCTTGCCGTTGGTGCCGGCCCAGACGGAGATGACCTGGTCCTCGGTGGCCATCGGCGCGTACTGGTCCTGCTTGAGCAGCTCGGTCATGCGCTGACCGCGGCCAAGCTGGGCCTTGGAGGCCGCGTCCAGGTCGGAACCGAAGGCGGCGAACGCCTCCAGCTCGCGGTACTGGGCGAGGTCGACGCGGAGTCGACCGGAGACCTGCTTCATCGCCTTGTGCTGGGCCGAGCCACCGACGCGGGAGACCGAGATACCGACGTTGAGCGCCGGCCGCTGGTTGGCGTTGAACAGGTCCGACTCCAGGAAGCACTGGCCGTCGGTGATGGAGATGACGTTGGTCGGGATGAACGCCGAGACGTCGTTGGCCTTGGTCTCGACGATCGGCAGACCGGTCATCGAACCGGCGCCCATGTCGTCGGAGAGCTTGGCGCAGCGCTCCAGCAGACGCGAGTGCAGGTAGAAGACGTCACCCGGGTACGCCTCGCGGCCCGGCGGGCGGCGCAGCAGCAGGGACACGGCGCGGTAGGCGTCGGCCTGCTTCGAGAGGTCGTCGAAGATGATCAGGACGTGCTTGCCCTGGTACATCCAGTGCTGGCCGATGGCCGAACCGGTGTAGGGGGCCAGGTACTTGAAGCCCGCCGGGTCGGACGCCGGGGCGGCGACGATGGTGGTGTATTCGAGGGCACCGGCCTCTTCCAGCGCGCCGCGGACGGACGCGATGGTGGAGCCCTTCTGGCCGATGGCGACGTAGATGCAGCGGACCTGCTTCTTCGGGTCGCCGGAACGCCAGTTGTCGCGCTGGTTGATGATGGTGTCGACGGCCAGGGCGGTCTTGCCGGTCTGGCGGTCGCCGATGATCAGCTGACGCTGGCCACGGCCGATCGGCACCATCGAGTCGACGGCCTTGTAGCCGGTCTCCATCGGCTCGTGGACCGACTTGCGGACCATGACGCCGGGGGCCTGCAGCTCCAGGGCACGGCGGCCCTCGGTCTCGATCTCGCCGAGTCCGTCGATCGGGTTGCCCAGCGGGTCGACGACGCGGCCGAGGTAGCCCTCGCCCACGGCGACCGAGAGCACCTCACCGGTGCGCTGCACCGGCTGGCCCTGCTCGATGCCGCTGAACTCACCGAGGATGACCGCACCGATCTCGCGCTCTTCCAGGTTCAGCGCCAGACCGAGCGTGCCGTCCTCGAACTTCAGCAGTTCGTTCGCCATCGTCGAGGGCAGACCCTCGACGTGTGCGATGCCGTCGCCGGCATCGCTGACCGTCCCGACCTCTTCGCGCGAGGCCGCGTCCGGCTTGTACGCCTGGACGAAGTTCTCCAGTGCGTCCCGGATCTCCTCCGGCCGGATCGTGAGCTCCGCCATCTGGGTTCCCTGCTCTCCTTGTTGGGCCCGAAGTTACGTGCGGGTGTCCTGGGGGCGTCTCCCCCGGACCGTTTCCGCTTACGGCCCAACTCGGGGCCGCCGTCATGCTTGTGCTGTTCTCCGGGGCGTCGTCCGGACCGCGGCCGGACCTGTCGGTCCGGCGGGTCCGGTGTCTCGCCGCCGGGTGTGCAGCTCTTGAGTTGGTGGCTTACGTCAGCCGGCCATCCGCCGGGACGCCTCGTCGAGGCGCTCCGCGACGGTCCCGTTGATGACCTCGTCGCCGATCCGGACCTGGACGCCGCCGAGGACATCGGGGTCCACGTCGAGGTTCAGGTGGATCTGCCGGCCGTACAGCTCGGCCAGTGCGGCGCCGAGGCGCTGCCGCTGTCCGTCGCTGAGCGGCACCGCGGAGGTGACCACCGCGACCATGCGGTCCCGGCGGGCCGCCGCCAGCTTGGAGAGGGCGTCGAGCCCCGCCTCCAGGCTACGGCCCCGTGGCTGTGCGACAAGACGGATCACCAGCCGCTCGGTGACCGGGTTGGCCCGGCCGCCCAGCAGCGTGTGCAGCAGCTCCGTCTTGGCGGAGGCCGTGGCGCTCCGGTCCGTCAGCGCACGGCGGAGCTCGCCGCTCCCGGCGATGATCCGGCCGAACCGGAACAGCTCGTCCTCGACGTCGTCCAGGCGGCCGTCCCGCTGTGCCGCGACGAGGTCGGCGCTGAACGCCAGTTCCTCGATCGCGTCCGGCAGGTCACGCGAGCGCGACCAGCGGGAGCGGATCATGTCGGTCACCAGGTCGAGGGTGGCCTCGCCGACCTGGCCGCCGAGCAGCCGCCGGGCCAGCTCGGCCCGCGCCTCGCCGGGCTGCGCCGGGTCGGTGAGGACCCGACGCAACGACACCTCGCGGTCGAGCAGAGCGGTGACGGCAGCCAGCTCCTCGGCGAGCTTCGCGGCGTCGACGGAGGTGTTGTCCGTCAGCGCGTTGAACCGCTCGCGTGCGGAGGCGAGTGCCTCGCGGCTCGCTCCATTCATCGGCCGGCCTCAGCCTTCGTCGCGTCCGATGCCGACTTCTCCTCAAGCTCGTCGAGGAAGCGGTCGATGGTCCGGCTCTGTCGGGCGTGGTCCTCAAGGGACTCGCCGACGAGCTTGCCGGCCAGTTCGGTGGCGAGCTTGCCCACGTCCTGACGCAGCGCCTGGGCGGCCGTCTTGCGGTCTGCCTCGATCTGGGCGTGACCGGCGGCGATGATTTCCTCACGCTGCCGCTGGCCCTCGGCGCGCATCTCGGCGATGAGCGTCGCGCCCTGCTCCTGCGCCTCCTGGCGCAGGCGCGCGGCCTCGTGGCGGGCGTCGGCGAGCTGGGCCCGGTAGTCCGCGAGCACCTGCTGCGCCTCGGCCTGAGTCGCCTCGGCATCCTCGATCCGGCCCTCGATCTGCGCCCGGCGCTCGTCCAGAACCTTGTTGATGTTCGGGAGGAGCTTCTTGGCGAGGAAGCCGAAGACGATGAAGAAAGCGATCAGGCCGATGACCAGCTCTGGAATCGGCGGGACGAGGGGGTTCTCAGGAACCTCCGCCGCCAAGTTCAGGGCGTTCACATCAGTGCCTTCCGTCTGAATGGATAGTCGATGAGTTTCGTTTACTTGTAAACGAAGCCCATGACGATGCCGATCAGGGCGAGAGCCTCACAGAAGGCGAAACCCATGATCTGGTTGGTGCGGATCAGGCCGGCGGCCTCGGGCTGGCGGGCCAGGGCCTGGGTGCCGTTACCGAAGATGATGCCGACGCCGACGCCGGGGCCGATCGCGGCGAGACCGTAACCGATGGCGGCGACGTTGCCGACGACCGTGGTCTTGGCGGAGTCGCCGGCGGCGGCGAGGTGGTTGGCCATCTCGAGAGCAGCGGACATGCCGTTACTTCCTTCTCGTTTCACGGACCGGTGGGGGTTGGCCACCGGACAGCTGTTGGGGTGGGAGCCGGGGTGCTCAGTGGTGTTCGGCGAGCGCGCCCTGGACGTAGTTGCAGGCCAGAAGCACGAAGACGTACGCCTGAACGGCCTGGATGAACAGCTCGAAGGCCGTCATCAGGATGGTCATGATGAACGACGCGCCGGCGTACACGAAGCCGATCCCGTTGAGCAGGTACCAGCTCGCGACGGTGAACATCAGGATCAGCAGGTGACCCGCGAACATGTTCGCGAAGAGTCGGACCGCGTGGGTGAACGGCCGGATGATCAGGTTCGAGAAGAGCTCGATGACCATCAGCAGCGGGAGGACCCAGCCGAGCGACTTGTCGTAGCCGGAGAAGTTCTTGAAGGCGCCGACGAAGCCGTGCTTCTTGAAGGTCAGGAAGACCCAGAGGATGTAGACGATCGCCGCGAGGCCCGCGGGGAAGGCGATCACCGACGTCACCGGGAACTGGGCGACGGGGATGATCGACCAGATGTTCATGATCCACACGAAGAAGAACAGCGAGACCATGAAGGGGACGTACTTGTCGCCCTCCTTCTTCCCCAGCGCGTCGTAGACGAGCCCGCGACGCACGAAGTCATAGCCCGCCTCGCCGATCATCTGCAGCTTGCCGGGAACCACCTTGGCGCGGCCGAAGGCAGCCCAGAAGAACCACACCACGACGACCGTGCTGAGCAGGGCCAGCAACATCGGCTTGTTGAACTCGAAGCCACCGATGGTGAAGAGCGGCTCGAAGACGAAGTTATGAAGCCCGGGAGCATCAAAGCCGCACCCGGAAAAGATGTGGCAGTCGGTCTCGAAGGCGAGCATCGTTTCAGCACTCACCGCGAGCTCCTTCAGCGTGGCGCATGGGTACGGCAACCTCGTTGTGTCGGCGCGGCGTTGAACCACGGAGCGGCACTGGACTGGTGTTACGGATTAGGGGGCGGCTGGTCGGCACTAGGCCGGTCCGGATCACAGGCATCGGCCGCGAGAACTTCCCGTTCCTTCTCGGGGACCCCGGGAGCTCAGCCGCCTGCGCCAGCTGCGCCGCAGTTGGCACCGGACGATAGCAGGCCGGCACGAGGCCGTTTATCTCGGCCCTACGTGTCACGTCGGCGACCCCGCCGTCTTGGCCGTCTTGGCCTCCGCGGAGTCGGGATCCACGTACAGAATCTTCGCCTTCATGTGGCCGCGGGTCTGTGCCGCGATCCACACGAGGGTGGCAGCGAGCAGGGAGAACGCAAATGCCTTGGTATCGAAGAGAGTTGTGTCCTTGAAGGCGATGAGGAACACCGCCACGAACAGGATCTGCACCGTGTACAGCAGCAGCCCCATCATCTGGAACAGCTGCGGCAGCTTCTTGGCGGTCTGCTGCAGGACGACGAGCCCGGCCCCCATCACCAGGATGACCAGCAGGGCGCCGAAGGCGGCGCCGAGCGCACCCGCGGCGCCCGCGACCACACCGCTCACGGCAACGGCGATGGCGCCGGCGGCAACGGTGGGTACGGCGGCGTGGAGAAGTAGTCGGGCGTCATTCGACTGCATGGTGGCGCTCCGGCATGGGATGGGGGTGGTGTCGTCAGGGACGAGCGTAGACCCGGCCGGCGGAAGGTCCTTCAGGCCAATGGACCGTCGCACTACGGCCCTTCGGCTCTATCGCCGGGTTTCGTGAACGGTATCACAAACTATTTGATGAGGTCTTTACCTGGTTCGTGTGGATCCTGTCACACCTGAGAGTGACTCTGCACATCAGTGCACTGACGAACCATCATCTGTCTGGTATGGGGTCAACCGTCCCGATTCCTGACGCACATTCGGGCGACGACGAGGGGCCTCAGCGGTGACTCCCCGCCTTGCGGCGGTCCACGAAACGTGACCGGTCGCCGATCGCCGTGGCGCCGTGGATCCCGGGCGGAACCGTCGACCGACGCTCCTCCCCCGGCTCGTCCACGGCCGCGCCCCCGGCCGGGTCGTCCACGGCCAGCGCCGCGCGGACGACCCGGCGGTAGCGCGGCGGGACCAGCCGCTCGGCCCAGATCGGGGCCCGCGGGGTGAAGCGCGGCAGCAGGAGCAGCACCAGGCCGACCGTGCTGAGCAGCACGATGCCCAGGACGATCCACATGCTGGCGTCGTTGGCGGAGTACGCCACCGCGCCGAACGCGATCAGCGCGGACCAGAAGTACATGATCAGCACCGCGCGGCTGTGCGAGTGGCCGATCTCCAGCAGGCGGTGGTGCAGGTGCCCGCGGTCCGCGGCGAACGGTGACTGGCCCTTCCAGGTCCGTCGAACAATGGCCAGAATCAGATCCGCGACCGGCACCGCGATGATCGTCAGCGGCAGCAGCAGCGGGATGTAGACCGGCACCATCGCGTGGGTCGCCTCGCGCAGACCGCCCGCCTTCTGGTTGAGCAGGTCCGGGTCGACCTGGCCGGTCAGCGAGACCGCGCCGGCCGCCATCACCAGGCCGATCAGCATCGAGCCGGAGTCGCCCATGAAGATCCGGGCCGGGTGCATGTTGTGCGGCAGGAAGCCCAGGCACATGCCCATCAAGACGACCGAGAACAGGGTGGCCGGCGCCGCCGCCTCGATGCCGTAACCGAACCAGAGCCGGTAGGTGTACATGAAGAACGCGGCCGCGGCGACGCAGACCATGCCGGACGCCAGACCGTCCAGGCCGTCCACGAAGTTCACCGCGTTGATGGTGATGACCACCAGCGCGACGGTCAGCAGGGTGCCCTGCATCGGCGTCAGCGAGACCGTGCCGATGCCGGGGACCGGGAGGTACAGGATCGTCAACCCCTGAAGGACCATCACACCCGCGGCGATCATCTGGCCGCCCAGCTTGACCAGGGCGTCCACGCCCCACTTGTCGTCCAGCACGCCGAGGATCCAGATCAGCGCGGCGCCCGACAGCAGGGCCCGCGGCTCGTTGGTCTCGAAGACGCTCTTGAGGTTGGTCAGGTGCGCGGCCACCAGCAGCCCCGCGCACAACCCGCCGAACATCGCGATCCCGCCCAGTCGCGGGGTCGGCTCGCGGTGTACGTCCCGCGCACGGATCTCCGGCACCGCACCGGCCGCGATCGCGAACTTCCGCACCGGACCGGTCAGCAGGTAGGTCACCGCGGCAGTGACGCACAGCGTCAGCAGGTATTCACGCACGGGCTGCCCCATAGAGATAGCTGGCCATCACAGCCCCACACCTTATGCGTGTCCGGCCAGTGGCCGTGAATACGGGCGCATACCGGAGAAGACGCCGGGCGCCGCGCGGACGGTTCCGGAGCCGCCGGCGCTCAGTCCTGATCCGGATACGGCGGGAACCGGCCGACCAGCCCGGCGACCGCGGCGCGCACCGCGCCGTCCTCCCGCAGCGCCGCCCCGATCAGCTCCGCGACCCGGTGCATCTCGGCCTCGCCCATCCCCTGCGTCGTCACCGCCGCGGTGCCCAGCCGGATCCCGGTCGGGCAGGTCCCGGACCCCGCGGGCGGCTGGGCGCCGGGCAGCGCGCAGGTGTCCAACACGATGCCGGCGGCCGCCAGCCGGCCGCGGGCGGTGCGCGCGTCCAGGCCCAGCGGCGCGGTGTCCGCGGTGATCAGGTGGGTGTCGGTGCCGCCGGTGGTGACCGTCAGGCCCTGCGCGGCCAGCCCGCCGGACAGCGCCCGGGCATTGCCGACGACCTGGCGGGCGTAGCCCCGGAACGCGGGCGTCGCGGCCTCCGCGAACGCCACGGCCTTGGCGGCGACCGCGTTCATCTGCGCGCCGCCCTGGGTGAACGGGAACACCGCGCGGTCGATCCGCTCGGCCAGCCGCGCCCGGCACAGGATCATCCCGCCGCGCGGCCCGCGCAGCACCTTGTGGGTGGTCGCGCACACCACGTCCGCGTAGGGCACCGGGCTGGGCGCCGCCCGGCCGGCGATCAACCCCATCGGGTGTGCCACGTCGGCGATCAGATACGCGCCGATCTCGTCGGCGATGTCGCGGAAGGCGGCGTAGTCGATGTGGCGCGGATAGGCGATCGAGCCGCACACCAGGGCCTTGGGGCGGCGCTCGCGGGCCAGTGCGCGGATCGCGTCGTAGTCGAGCAGGCCGGTCGCCGGGTCGACGCCGTAGCCGGCGAAGTCGAACCACCGGCCGGAGAAGTTGGCCGGCGAGCCGTGGGTGAGGTGGCCGCCGTGCCGCAGGGACATCGCCAGGACGGTGTCGCCGGGGCGCAGCAGCGCGGCGTAGGCGGCGAGCACGGCCGAAGAGCCCGAGTGGGACTGGACGTTGGCGTGTTCGGCGCCGAAGAGGGCCGTGGCGCGCTCCACCGCGATCCGCTCGGCGAGGTCGACGATCTCGCAGCCGCTGTGGTGCCGGGCGCCCGGATAGCCCTCGGCGTACTTGTTGCCCAGCGGGGAGCCGAGGGCGGCCAGGACGGCGGGCGAGACGAAGTTCTCGGCGGCGATGAGTTGGAGCCCGTCGCTCTGCCGGCCGCTCTCCGCCAGCAGGACGCCGGCGATCTCCGGGTCCTGGCGCAGCAGCGCGGCGAAGTCGGGAGAGCCGGGCGGCCTGGTGACCTGGTCGTGGGCGGCGGCCCGGGCCCGCTGCTCGACGGCCTCGGCCGCGATGGCGGTCCGGGGGTCGCCGGCCGGGGACGTGCGGCGGGATGACGCGGTGGTGGCGGGCATCGCTGGCTCCGGGCCTCGTACGGGACCAGGGCACGTCGCACGTGCCCCGGGGCCCGTCCGGCCCTGACCGCCCGGCAGGCCCAATCCCAATGTAGGCGCGGCTCAGGCATCGGGCGCGGCGTGCCGAGCGATCGGGTCCCGGGGCCGGCCACGGGCCGCAGAGGGGCCGTCAGGGCCGTTCCCGGGGTGCCTGGGACGCGAGGGTGCGCGGGCGCGCTACGCCGGCGCCGGGACTCCGGTGAGGGCGGTGACGACCGGGTCGAGCGCGCTGTTGATCTCGTCGCCGATGGAGCGGAAGAACGTGATCGGCGCCCCGTAGGGGTCGTGGACCTCGTCGGACTCCGGGTTGGGCGCCAGCAGCCAGCCGCGCAGCGCGGCGGCCGCGCCGACCAGCGCGCGGGCCCGCTCGACCAGCCCGCCGTCGGGCAGCCCCGGGTCGGGCGCCGGCAACGTGGCCGGATCTATGGCGCGAACCAGCCGGTTGAACTCCTTCAGCGTGAAGGTGCGCAGCCCCGCGGAGTGCCCCATGGAGATGACCTGCGCGCGGTGGTCACGGGTGGCGGTGAGCACCAGGTCGGCCCGGATGACGTGCTCGTCGAGCAGCTCCCGGCCGATGAAGCCGGCCGGGTCCGCGCCGTAGTCGGCGAGCACCGTCGCGGCGTGCGTCTCCATCGGGGCGCCCTCATGGCCCCAGGTACCGGCGCTCTCCACGAGCAGCCCGCAGCCGCGGACGGCCTGTGACGAGCCGAGCCGCTCCTGGAGGGCGTGCCGGTGCAGCCGCTCGGTGATCGGCGAGCGGCAGACGTTGCCGGTGCTGACGTGGAGGATCCGGAAGCAGTGCGGGTCCTCCACCGGGACGGAGAAGGTGTCGGCGCCTCGTCCCGCTATGCCCCGTCCCTGCGGCGGCGGCATCAATGCGCCACCTCAAGCTCGGGTACGACCTTGCGCAGCTCCTCGACGCTGATGGCGCCCTCGCGCAGCAGCACCGGCACCTTGCCGGTGACGTCCACGATCGAGGACGGCACGGCGGCGGGCGTCGGGCCGGCGTCGAGGTAGACCGAGACCGAGTCGCCGAGCATCTCCTGCGCGGCGTCGCAGTCCTGCGGAGAGGGGTGGCCGGTGAGGTTGGCGCTGGAGACCGCCATCGGGCCGAACTCGGTGAGCAGCTCGATGGCGACCGGGTGCAGCGGCATCCGCACCGCGACCGTGCCGCGGGTCTCGCCCAAGTCCCAGGTCAGCGACGGCTGATGGCTGGCGACGAGGGTCAACGCCCCCGGCCAGAACGCGTCGACCAGCTCCCACGCCTGCTCGGAGAACTCGGTGACCAGGCCGTGCAGGGTGTTGGGGGACCCGACCAGGACCGGGGACGGCATCCCCCGGCCACGGCCCTTGGCCTCCAGCAGGTCGCCGACGGCCTCCGGGCTGAAGGCGTCCGCGCCGATGCCGTAGACGGTGTCGGTCGGCAGCACGACCAGCTCGCCGCGCCGCACGGCCGAGGCTGCCTCACGCAGGCCGGTCGCGCGGTCGGTCGCGTCGCTGCAGTCGTATCGCCGTGCCATTAGCGGTCCTCCTCGTGCGGAACGAATACTTCGGATGCCTCGCCTGCGTCGGGCGCCTGGGCGGGGCGGCTCATGGCGTCGCCCGGCGCGCGGTGGCGAAGCGGGGCCGGTTGTTGAGGTCGGGGTGGTCGGCCGCGTCCGCCCAGCCCAGCTCCTCGTTGAAGATCCACGGCACCTGCCCGCCCTGGGTGTCGGCGTGCTCGACGACGACCACGCCGCCGGGCCTCAGCAGACGGTGCGCGGTCCGCTCGATGCCCCGGATGGTGTCCAGGCCGTCCTCGCCGGAGAACAGCGCCAGCTCCGGGTCGTGGTCGCGGGCCTCGGGGGCGACGTACTCCCACTCGGTGAGCGGGATGTACGGCGGATTGGAGATCACCAGGTCGACCTGCCCGTCCAGTTCGGGGAGCGCGGTGAGCGCATCGCCGTGGTGGAGAACGACGCGGGACCCCTCGACGTTCTTGCGGGCGAAGCCCAGGGCCTCGTCGGAGAGTTCCACGGCGTGCACCCGCGAGCGCGGCACCTCCTGCGCCAGGGCGAGGGCGATCGCCCCCGAGCCGGTGCAGAGGTCGACGATCAGCGGCTCGACGACGTCCATGGCGCGCACCGCGTCTATCGCCCACCCGACCACCGACTCGGTCTCCGGGCGGGGCACGAACACCCCCGGCCCGACGGCCAGTTCGAGGTAGCGGAAGAACGCCCGGCCGGTGATGTGCTGGAGGGGTTCGCGCGCCTCGCGACGGGCGACGGCCTCCCAGTAGCGGGCGTCGAAGTCCGCGTCGGGGACCGTGTGCAACTGGCTGCGCTTGACGCCGTGCACATGCGCGGCCAACTCCTCCGCGTCGAAGCGCGGGGAGGGCACGCCGGCGTCGGCCAGCCGCTGGGTGGCCTGGGCCACCTCCGCGAGCAGCAGGTTCACTGGTCCTCCAGCCGATCGGTCCTCAAAGGTCTTGCGGTCTTACTGGGCGGCGGCCAGCTTGGCCGCCGCATCGGCGTCGACGCACGCCTGGATGACCGGGTCCAGCTCGCCGTCGAGCACCTGGTCCAGGTTGTACGCCTTGAAGCCCACCCGGTGGTCCGAGATGCGGTTCTCCGGGAAGTTGTACGTGCGGATGCGCTCCGAGCGGTCCACGGTGCGCACCTGGCTGCGCCGGGCGTCCGACGCCTCCTTCTCGGCCTCCTCCTGGGCCGCGGCCAGCAGCCGCGAGCGGAGGATGCGCATCGCCTGCTCCTTGTTCTGGAGCTGGCTCTTCTCGTTCTGGCAGGAGACCACGATGCCGGTGGGCAGGTGGGTGATCCGGACCGCGGAGTCGGTGGTGTTGACGGACTGGCCGCCGGGCCCCGAGGAGCGGTAGACGTCGATCCGCAGGTCGTTGGCCACGACCTCGACCTCGACCTCCTCGGCCTCCGGCGTGACCAGCACACCGGCCGCGGAGGTGTGGATCCGGCCCTGCGACTCGGTCGCGGGCACCCGCTGGACGCGGTGCACCCCGCCCTCGTACTTCAGCCGCGCCCAGACGCCCTGGCCGGGCTCGGTGGCCCCGCCGCCGCCCTTGGTCTTCACCGCGACCTGGACGTCCTTGTAGCCACCGAGGTCGGACTCGTTGGCGTCGAGGATCTCGGTCTTCCAGCCGACCCGCTCCGCGTACCGCAGGTACATCCGCAGCAGGTCGCCGGCGAACAGCGCGGACTCCTCGCCGCCCTCGCCGGCCTTGACCTCCAGGATGACGTCCTTGTCGTCGCTGGGGTCGCGCGGGACGAGCAGCAGCCGCAGCTTCTCGGTGAGCTCCTCGCGGGCGGCTTCGAGATCCTTGACCTCACTCGCGAAGTCCGGGTCGTCGGCGGCCAGTTCGCGGGCCGTGCCGATGTCGTCGCCGGTCTGCTTCCACGCGCGGTACGTGGCGATGATCGGGGTCAGTTCCGCATAGCGCTTGTTGAGCCGCATGGCCTCGCGCTGGTCCGCGTGGACCGCGGGGTCGGCCAGCCGCTTTTCGAGGTCGGCGTGCTCGCCGACCAGTTCCTCGACCGCCTCGAACATCGTGTGTTCCTCTGCTGACTGCTGGTGTGGCTTCCCGGGGCGCTGCGCCCCGTTGCCGCGGTGCGGCGGGCCGGCCCTCAGCCGGGGGGGCAGAGGGTACGGACGACAAAGACGCCGGTCCGGTCCCCCTTGTCCAGGGGCGACCGGAGGCCGGCGCCTTGCGGGTCGCTACTTCTTGGCGGCCTGGGCGGACTTGCCGAAGCGGGCCTCGAAGCGGGCCACGCGGCCGCCCGTGTCCATGATCTTCTGCTTGCCCGTGTAGAACGGGTGGCACTCGGAGCAGATGTCGGCGCGGATGGTGCCGCCGGCAACGGTGCTACGGGTGGTGAACGACGCGCCACAGGTGCAGCTGACCTGGGTCTCGACGTACTCCGGGTGGATGTCGCGCTTCAAGGGATTCTCCTAGGTTCGGGAGTGGCACCGGGTCGTGGCACGGATTGCGTCACGTGAACCGGGGCCGACGGTCCAGTTTGCCAGCACTGGCCGTATCTCCCAAAACCGGGGTACGACCTCCGCTATTCCCGGGCGGGCGCGGCGCCGGCGGCGGCTACTTGACGTAGCGGGACGTGCCGCCCTTGTCACCCGCCGAGCCCTTGAGCGCGGCCTTGGGGATGTCCTGGTCGTTGCGGAGCGCGTCCCACACCTGCCGGCTCTTGGCGGTGAGCGGCAGCACGCGGTCGGGGTCGACCGGGTCGTAGGTCACCGGGAGCGTCACCATGTCGATGTCGTCGGTGGAGATGCCGCCGAGTTCCTTGGCAAGACCAGTCAGTGCGGTGACCGAGTTGAGGTCGGTGTCGGTGGTGATGGCCTTGGTGGCGGTGTCGGCGATGTCGTAGAGCTTGGCGGGGTTGGAGAGCACGCCGATGCTGCGCACCTGCTTCAACAGGGCCTTGATGAAGGTCTGTTGGAGCTGGATGCGGCCCAGGTCGCTGCCGTCGCCGCCGGGGACGCCGTGCCGGGTGCGGACCAGGCCGAGGGCGTCCTCGCCGCCCAGGGTGTGGGTGCCGGGCGCCAGGTGCAGATGGCTGTACTTGTCGTCGATCGGCTTGGTGGTGGTGATCGGCACCCCGCCGAGCGCGTCGATGAGCTTCTTGAAGCCGGTGAAGTCGACCTCGACGAAGTGGTCCATACGGATGCCGCTCATCGACTCGACGGTCTTGACGGCGCAGGCGGGGCCGCCGACCTCGAAGGCGGTGTTGAACATGGCGCGCTGCTGCCCGGGGACGGTCCTGCCGTCCTTGGTGCAGTCGGGCCGGGTGACCAGGGTGTCGCGCGGGATGCTGACGACGCTGGCCTTCTTGTGGCCCTTGAAGACGTGCAGGACCATCGCGGTGTCCGAGCGCGCCCCGCCCTCGTCCTTGCCGTAGGAGGCGTTGGCGCCGGAGCGGGAGTCGGAGCCCATGACGAGGATGTCCATCGAGCCGTTGTCGATGTTCTTGGGCCGGTCGCGGCCGAGGGCGGCGTTGATGTCGACGCCCGTGAGGTTGCCGTTGAACTTGAAGTAGAGGTAGCCGGCCCCGGCGCCGCCGAGCAGCACCACGCCGACCAGTGCGCACAGGGTGCGGGTGAGGATCCGGTGCCGCCGGCTGGGGGCCTTGCGCCGCCGTCCGGTGCCACGTATGGAGCGTCCTCCGCTTCCGGCGGTTCGCCCGGTCCCGTCGCTCTGCGCCATCTGTTCTCAGTCCTTCGTCGGTCGACTGCGCCTCGCCGTCTCCCTGCCGTAAGCGGTGGATTGCCTAGTCAGACGGGGGGCCGACCGGAAGGGTTGCACAGCCCAATATGAGCGTTTTCTTAGAAGGACCAGCCGTCGCTCGCCGACGCGGAGCCCGCGGCACGGCCCTCACCAGGGGTTTCGCGGCGCGGCACAGTCCGGCGTAAACGCCGCAGGCGCCGTCGATCTGTGCGAAAGGTCTCAAGCGGGTCACGGCCCCGCGCGGCGCGGGTCACACCGGAATGAACCGGGCCCCCTCACCCGCGAAGGGGTGAGGGGGCCCGGTGGAAGTGCGGCGCGGCCGCGGGCGTCAGTCGTTGCCGTTGCCCGTGGTCGGCGTCGTCTTCTGGATCTGCAGCAGGAACTCCGCGTTGGACTTGGTCTGCTTCATCTTGTCCAGCAGCAGCTCGATGGCCTGCTGCTGGTCCAGCGCGTGCAGCACCCGACGCAGCTTCCAGACGATGGCCAGCTCGTCGCTGCCCATCAGGATCTCTTCCTTACGGGTGCTGGACGCGTCCACGTCCACCGCCGGGAAGATGCGCTTGTCGGAGAGCTTGCGGTCGAGCTTGAGCTCCAGGTTGCCGGTGCCCTTGAACTCCTCGAAGATCACCTCGTCCATCCGCGAGCCGGTCTCGACCAGCGCGGTGGCCAGGATGGTCAGCGAGCCGCCGTCCTCGATGTTGCGCGCGGCACCGAAGAAGCGCTTCGGCGGGTAGAGCGCGGTCGAGTCGACACCACCGGAGAGGATGCGGCCGGAGGCGGGCGCCGCGAGGTTGTACGCGCGGCCCAGGCGGGTGATGGAGTCCAGCAGCACGACCACGTCGTGGCCGAGCTCGACCAGGCGCTTGGCGCGCTCGATGGCGAGTTCGGCGACGGTGGTGTGATCCTCGGCCGGGCGGTCGAAGGTCGAGGAGATGACCTCGCCCTTGACCGACCGCTGCATGTCGGTGACCTCTTCCGGACGCTCGTCGACGAGGACGACCATCAGGTGGCACTCGGGGTTGTTGCGGGTGATCGAGTTGGCGATCGCCTGCATGATCATGGTCTTGCCGGTCTTCGGCGGCGCCACGATCAGACCGCGCTGGCCCTTGCCGATCGGCGTGACGAGATCGATGATCCGGGTCGTCAGGCCGCCCGACTCGCCCTCCAGGCGCAGCCGCTCCTGCGGGTAAAGGGGCGTCAGCTTCCCGAACTCCGCCCGCTGGCGGCCCTGTTCGGGCGCCATGCTGTTGACGCTGTCCAGCCGCACCAGGGCGTTGAACTTCTCGCGCCGCTCGCCGTCCTTGGGCTGCCGGACCGCGCCGGTGACGTGGTCACCCTTGCGCAGGCCGTTCTTGCGGACCTGGGCGAGCGAGACGTAGACGTCGTTCGGGCCGGGCAGGTAGCCGGAGGTCCGGATGAACGCGTAGTTGTCGAGGATGTCGAGGATGCCCGCGACGGGGATCAGCACGTCGTCCTCGGCCAACTGCGGCTCGCCTGCGAAGTCCTCGCGGCCACGACGCCCGCGGCGGTCGCGGTAACGGCCGCGCCGACCGCGCCGACCACCCTCGAAGTCCTCGTCGTCGCCGCCGTCCCGACGGTCCCGCTGACGGTTGCCGCCCTGGCCGCCGCTGTCGCCCGCGTCGCCCTTGCGACGGTCGCGGTCGCGGTCCCGGTCACGGTCCCGACGACCCCGCTCGCCCTTCGGGCCGCGGTCCCCGCGGTCCTGGCGGTCGGTGCCCTTGGCGGACCGGCCCTCGCCGGCCTCCTGCGCGGCGGTGTCGGTCTTGGCCTCGGCCTTGACCGCGGTGGCGGACTCGGCCTTGGCGTCGGTGCCGTCCGGGCTGCCCGCGGGGGCGGTGGCCCGGCGCCGGCGGCGCTCACCGGTCGGCGCCTCCTCGGCGGCGGCGCCGCCCTGCGGGGAGGGCTGGCCGGGGATGTCGATCTGCTGCTGGGTCCCGGCCTTCTCCGTCGACTTGGTCGACTTGGCGGCCTTCTCGGCCTTGGCGGGCTCGGCGCTCTCCTCACCGGTGCGGGCCTTGGAAGTGGCCCGGCGCTTGGGCTTGGTCTCGGCGTCGGCGGCGGGCGCGTCGGCCTTGGTTGCGGCCCCGGAGCCGGCGGCCTGCCGCTCCTTGATGACCTCGATCAGCTGGCTCTTGCGCATCCGCGCGGTGCCCTTGATACCGAGGCCCGAGGCAATCTGCTGCAACTCTGCCAGGACCATGCCCTCAAGGCCGGTGCCGGAACGGCGGCGCCGCGTGGTGGCAGGCGCGGCGGGAGCGTCCGTGGCGGGCGTGGCGGCACTGCCGTCGGTGCGCGCGCCCATCAGATCGGTGGTGTCGCTCACGAAGGGTCCTTCCCTGGAGCGGGCGTCGGCCTGTCTGGCTCGGCGACCGGTTGTGCTGTCCGGCCGGTTCCTTGGTCTAACGGACCGGGCCGGGGCGGTGGTCCCGCCTGATTCGGCGGAGAAATCAATTCATGGCTCCGGCGTGAAGATCTGGGATGTGACTTATGTCGTCACGCCGATTCCGGAGCGTGCTCACGTCTGCTCAGGACAAGGGTTCCAAGCAGTTTGGGAGGCTCCCGGAAGAAATGGTCCCGATGGGGGACACGAAGCACCGCGCCACACTGGCGTCGAGTACTGACTTGAGGTTAACACTACCGGATCCAACAAACATTCCCCCTCTCCAAGACCGGCGATCGTCGATCACTCGGTGTGATCACCCGGCGAGCGGCAGCACGCAGGTGCCCGCCACGTCGAGGGTCAGCCGGTTGGCCGCCCACCCCTCTCCCGCCAGCGCCGCGACCTTGTCGGCCGCCGCTTCTTCGACCAGTGCGAGGACCGTCGGGCCCGCACCGGAGATGACTGCGGGGACGCCGTCCGCGCGCAGTCGGTTCACCAGGCCCATGCTCTCCGGCATCGCGGGGGCACGGTAGTCCTGGTGAAGTCGGTCCTCGGTCGCGGCGAGCAGCAGCTCGGGGCGCCTGGTCAGGGCCTCGACGAGCAGTGCGGCACGACCGGCGTTGGCCGCGGCGTCCACGTGCGGGACGGTGCGCGGCAGCAGTCCGCGGGCGGTCTCGGTGAGCACCGGCTTCCCGGGCACGAAGACCACCGGAACGATGGAATCGGCCGGATCCATGCGGATCGCCCGCGCGGTGCCGGTGTCCGTCCAGGCCAGCGTGAACCCGCCGAGCAGACAGGCCGCGACGTTGTCGGGGTGGCCCTCGATCTCGTTGGCGAGCTCCAACAGCGCGGCGTCGTCCAGCTTCTGCTCGCCGCCTATGGTCACCGCGCGGGCCGCGACGATGCCGGCGCAGATGGCGGCCGAGGAGGAGCCGAGGCCCCGGCCGTGCGGAATGCGGTTGGCGCAGACGATCTCCAGGCCGCGCGGCTGCCCGCCGAGCAGGTCGAAGGCGGTACGCATGGCCCGTACGAGCAGATGGCTTTCGTCGCGCGGCAGCGACTGCGCACCCTCGCCGGCGATGTCGACGTGCAGACCGGAGTCGGCGACCCGGACGACGACGTCGTCGTACAGCCCCAGGGAAAGTCCCAGGGCATCGAAGCCGGGGCCGAGATTGGCGCTGGTAGCGGGGGTGCGCACCCGGACGGCGGCGGCGCGGAACGCGGGACCGGCCATCGCTCGATGACTCTCCTTGATTGATGCTGCGGTACTGCCCCGGAGCACGACTCCGCGGCGCCGAAGCGCCCGGACGGCTCGTGGGGTCTGTTCTGACCTGCCCTGCACACCACTGCGTTATGCCGTGGGGAGGGGAGTTGGGTGCCAGCCTATCGAAGGAAGGTTCTGTCGCGACATAGGGCGCACAGGAGGCGCACGATGCGTGTCGCGCGCCAGCACATGCCTCAACGGCGCCTTTGCAGCGTTTGCCCGGGGCTTTGCGCAATGTGCGGTTCGGGGGCGGGCGGGCGGCTGGCCGGCCCACCCGCCCCCGAACGTCTCCGCAGGTTGCGGGGGTTGCCCGGAGGGGTCAGGCGAGGCCGAGGCGCTCGGCCGCGGCGTCGGCGTCGATCGGGACCGTGACCGGCTGCGGTGCGCCGGCGACCGCCCAGTCGGGGTCCTTCAGGCCGTTGCCGGTGACCGTACAGACGATCCGCTGGCCGGGGTCGACCTTGCCCTCCTCGGCGGCCTTCAGCAGACCGGCGACCGAGGCGGCCGAGGCGGGCTCCACGAAGACGCCCTCCTGTGCGGCCAACAGGCGGTAGGCGGCCAGGATTTGACGGTCCGTCACGTCGTCGATGAAGCCGCCGGACTCGTCCCTGGCCCGCTCGGCGAACTCCCAGGATGCGGGGTTGCCGATGCGGATCGCGGTGGCGATGGTGTGCGGGTCCTTGACGACCTCGCCGCGCACGATCGGGGCGCTGCCGGACGCCTGGAAGCCCCACATCCGCGGGGTGCGCGCGGCGACGCCGTCGGCCGCGTACTCCCGGTAGCCCTTCCAGTAGGCGGTGATGTTGCCGGCGTTGCCGACGGGCAGGACGTGGATGTCAGGGGCGTCGCCGAGCATGTCGACGATCTCGAAGGCGGCGGTCTTCTGGCCCTCGATGCGCACCGGGTTAACGGAGTTCACAAGTGCGACCGGGTACTTCTCGGAGAGGCCCCGGGCCAGCGTCAGGCAGTCGTCGAAATTTCCGTCGACCTGGAGGATCTTGGCGCCGTGCACCAGCGCCTGGCCCATCTTGCCGAGCGCGATCTTGCCCTGTGGGACCAGCACCGCGCAGACCATCCCGGCCCGGACCGCGTAGGCGGCGGCCGAGGCGGAGGTGTTGCCGGTGGAGGCGCAGATGACGGCCTTGGCGCCCTCTTCCTTGGCGCGGGTGATGGCCATCGTCATCCCGCGGTCCTTGAACGACCCCGTGGGGTTGGCGCCCTCGACCTTGAGGTGCACCTCGCAGCCGGTGCGCTCGGACAGCACCTGGGCGGGGACGAGCGGCGTGCCGCCCTCCCGGAGGGTCACGACCTCGGTCGTGTCGCTGACCGGCAGCCGGTCGCGGTACTCCTCGATGATTCCGCGCCACTGCCTACTGGTGGCCACGGTGGAATTGGCAGACATGGGTTCCTCTACTCCCCTTCGACCCGCATGATGCTGACGACACCGCGGACGGTGTCCAGCTCGCGCAGCGCTTGGACCGTCGACGACAGGGCCGCGTCGGTCGCCCGGTGGGTGACGACGACGAGGTCCGCCTCCCCGTCCTTGCCCTGTTGGCGGACGGTGTCGATGGACACGCCGTGTTCGGCGAAGACCGTCGCGACCTGCGCGAGGACGCCGGGCTTGTCGGCCACGTCGAGACTGATGTGGTAGCGGGTGACGACCTCACCCATGGGGCTGACGGGCAGCGCGGTGTACGCCGACTCCCCCGGCCCGGTGGCTCCGGCGAGCTTGTTGCGGCAGACCGCGACGAGGTCGCCGAGGACCGCGGAGGCGGTCGGCGCACCGCCCGCGCCCGGCCCGTAGAACATCAACTGGCCGGCCGCGTCGGCCTCCACGAAGACCGCGTTGTACGCCTCGCGCACGGACGCCAGCGGATGCGTCAGCGGGATCATCGCCGGGTGCACTCGGGCGGTCACCGACGCGCCGTCCGCGGCCCGTTCGCAGATGGCCAGCAGCTTCACGGTGCAGCCCATCCGCTTGGCGGAGGCGATGTCCGCGGCGGTGACCTCGGTCAGCCCCTCGCGGTGCACGTCGTCGATGGTGACGCGGGTGTGGAAGGCGATCCCGGCGAGGATCGCGGCCTTGGCTGCGGCGTCGAAGCCCTCGACGTCGGCGGTCGGGTCGGCCTCGGCGTAGCCGAGCGCGGTGGCCTCGTCGAGGGCCTCGCTGTAGCCGGCGCCGGTGCTGTCCATCTTGTCGAGGATGAAGTTGGTGGTGCCGTTGACGATGCCGAGGACGCGGTTGACCTTGTCGCCGGCGAGCGACTCGCGCAGCGGCCGCACCAGCGGGATCGCGCCGGCGACCGCCGCCTCGTAGTACAGGTCGGCGTTGTGCTTCTCGGCGGCCGCGTGCAGCGCGGCGCCGTCCGCCGCCACCAGGGCCTTGTTGGCCGAGACCACGCTCGCGCCGTGCTCGAAGGCGGTGGTGATCAGCCCCCGGGCGGGCTCGATCCCCCCGATCACCTCGATGACCACGTCGATGTCGCCGCGTTTGACGAGCGCGGTGGCGTCGGTGGTGATCAGCTCGGCCGGGACGCCGGCCCGCACCTTCTCCGGGCGGCGGACGGCGATCCCGGCGAGCTCCACGGGCGCGCCGATGCGGGCCGCGAGGTCGTCGGCGTGCGTCGTCATGATGCGCGTCACCTCTGAGCCGACCACACCACAGCCCAGCAGCGCCACCTTCAGCGGACGCGTACGCATCATTCGACCTCGTCTTTTCTTCGATCCAGCGGTTTCTTGCTTGGTCACGCACCGGTTTCCCGGTCGTGCACCAGTCTCACGCACCGGACGGCGGTTTCCGCCCCGCGTCCGGATGCCGAGACATTTATTTCATCCGGGGCCCGGTCCCGGCGATCCGCCCCTACCCGACATCCAACCGCAGGAGATCTTCCTCCGTCTCCCGCCGGACGATCACCCGGGCCGCACCGTCGTTGACCGCCACCACCGGCGGGCGCAGCGCGTGGTTGTAGTTGCTGGCCATGGAGCGGCAGTACGCGCCGGTCGCCGGCACCGCGAGCAGGTCGCCCGGCGCCACGTCGGAGGGCAGGAAGGCGTCCCGCACGACGATGTCGCCGCTCTCGCAGTGCTTGCCGACCACCCGCGACAGCATCGGCTCGGCGCCGGACGTCCGGGAGGCCAGCACCACGCTGTACTCCGCGTCGTACAGCGCGGTGCGGATGTTGTCCGACATCCCGCCGTCCACGGAGACGTAGGTGCGCAGCCCCTCCAACTCCTTGACCGTGCCGACCTCGTAGAGCGTGAAGGCGGTCGGGCCGACGATCGCCCGGCCCGGCTCGACGGACAGCCGCGGCACCCGCAGCCCGGCCGCCGCGCACTCGCGGCCGACGATCCCGCGCAGCGCCTCGGCGATCTCGTGCGGCGCCCGCGGGTCGTCGTCGGAGGTGTAGGCGATGCCCAGCCCGCCGCCGAGGTCGATCTCCGGCAGCTCCACGCCGTGCTCGTCGCGGACCGTCGCGAGCAGTTCCACGACGCGGCGGGCGGAGACCTCGAAGCCGGCCATGTCGAAGATCTGCGAGCCGATGTGGCTGTGGATGCCGATGAGTTCGAGGCCGTCCAGCTTCAGCGCGCGCCGGACCGCCTCGGCGGCCTGGCCGCCGGCCAGCGCGATGCCGAACTTCTGGTCCTCGTGCGCGGTCGCGATGAACTCGTGGGTGTGCGCCTCGACGCCGACCGTGACCCGGATCTGCACCCGCTGGCGCTTGCCGAGCCGCTCGGCGATGTGCGCGACCCGGGCGATCTCCTGGAAGGAGTCCAGCACGATGCGTCCCACCCCGGCCTCGACGGCCCGGGTGATCTCCTCGGTGCTCTTGTTGTTGCCGTGCAGGGCGATGCGCTCCGCGGGCATCCCCGCGTCCAGCGCCGTCGCGAGTTCGCCGCCGGAGCAGACGTCGAGGTGGAGGCCCTCCTCGTGCAGCCACCGCACGACGGCGCGGGACAGGAACGCCTTGCCGGCGTAGAAGACGTCGGCGTCCGGCCCGAACGCGTCCTTCCAGGCTTGGCAGCGCGCCCGGAAGTCCGCCTCGTCCAGGAAGTAGGCCGGCGTGCCGAACTCCTCGGCGAGCGCGGTCACGGACAGCCCGCCGACGGTCACCGCGCCGTCGGCGTCGCGCGCCACGGTGCGGGACCAGACCTGCGGGTCAAGGGAGTTGAGGTCGGCGGGCGGCCCGGCGTAGTGCCCCTCGGGCAGTACGTCGCCATGCCGGGGGCCTGCGGGGTGCGCGGAACGGCTCATAACGGAAACGGTCCCCTCAAGATCGTTCAGAGGTGCTGATCGGGACGGCCACCGGTGCGGTTCGCACGACGTCGGACGCATGCATCGGAGGTCTCCGGATTCAGACGTGTTCAGGAGCAGAGATGCCGAGCAGGTGCAGGCCGTTCCCCAGCACCGTCCCCGTGGCCTCGGCGAGGGCCACCCGGGCGCGGTGCACGGCCAAGGGTTTCTCCCCGCCGACGGGCAGCGGCCAGAACTCCTCCTGCCACCGCAGATAGGCGTCAGCGGTGGCTTCCAGATGGCGCACCACGCGATCCGGCGCGCACCGCCGGGCGGCGGTCGCGGTGGCGGTGGGATACGTGCCGAGGCAGGTCTCCAGGGTTTGGAGCGTCAGGGGCGTCGGGGCGTCCTGCGGGGGCCGGTGGTCGGCCGCGGGCGCCTCGCCGCGGACGTCGCCCGCTTCGCCGGCGAACCCCAACTCGGCGGCGTTCCGCACCATTGCGCGGGTGCGCGCGTGGGCGTACTGGACGCGGAAGCGCGGGTTGTCCTCGTGCTGCACCGGCCGCTCCGGCAGCCGCACCGGGTCGTGCGCGGCGGGCCGCAGCAGCGCCCAGCGCGCCTCGTCGCTGCCCAGTCGCGCGAGCAGACCGGCCAGTTCACCGTCGGCGTCCGGAGCGTCCGGAGTGTCCGCTTCCGCGGCCCGGCCGAGCCGCGCCAGCACCTCGCCGACGACGGCCTCCCGGGCCCGCGCCCACTGCCCCGCGAAGCGCGCCGGGCCACCGGGCCGGCCGGGCCCCGCGGCTCCCGGCGCCGGGGGTTCGCCGTAGCGCTCCCCCTGGGCCAACACGTCCGCGACGAGGCCGGCCGTGGCCGCGCCGCCCAAGTGGAAGTTGAGGAATCCCGGGCCGGCGATCTCCACCCGCGCGATACCGTCCCGCCCGGTCAGGCGCCGCCGCAGGATCTCGGCGACCTCGCGCGCCGGCAGCCCGGCGGGGCCGGCCAGTTGCAGCGCGACGTTGGAGGCGTACTCCCCGCAGCCGGGCCGGGGCGGTGACTGCACCACGATCCGCGCCGGCACGGACACGGAGAGCTCCCGCTCCGCGACGGCCCCGCGCACGGAGCGCAGGACGGTACGGGAGAGCTCTTCCGGGGTCACAGCACCAGCGTATGGGAGGAAGGGGGTGCCCACGCGAGCGGGTTTCGCCCTGTGGCCCTCCGGCCCGCTCCGCCGCCCGTTCCCCATCCGACGACCGGGACCCGTCCCGCTCCGTCGCTCGTCATCCGGCGGCCCGGTCGCCCCCGGCCCCCGGCTCGCCGTCGCTCCCCCACGCGCCCCCGCCCGGGCGCCCGTTCTCCGCTCCTCCGGCGCCCTCCGCGAGGCCGCCACACCCCCTGCGCTCCCGCCGCCCCTCGCGCACCAACATCCCCACCGTGCGCACCAGATCCGTCGGTTCGAACGGCTTGGCCAAGAACGCGTCGATGCCCACCGACTCCCCGTTGTCCACCTCGCCCTGGGAACAGGCGCTGACGATGGCGATCGGGATGTCCCAGGTGCGCGGGTCGGACCGCAAACGCGCCGCGGTGTGCAGCCCGCCCAGCCGCGGCATCATCACGTCCAGGGTCACCACGTCGGGTCTGACCCGGTGGACGACATCCAGACACTCGGCACCATCAGCCGCGGTCACGACCTCGAAGCCCTCCAGCTCAAGGTTGACCCTGATCAACTGCCGGATCACCTTGTTGTCATCGACCACAAGGATCCGACCGGACAAGCCAGGCACACCACGAGACTAGGCGCGCCCCTGCGGCTGCGTCCCGGTTTTGCCCACTTCCGCCCTCGTGCGGGGGACGTTTCCACGACCGCCGTCGACCGCCCGCCGCCATGCGCTAGGGCCCGTCCGACCCGACCCGTCGGACGGTCCCCAGGGGTGCCCCTCCTTCGCCTCCCGGACCCCGCTCCCGGCCCTGACCACCGGAACGTTCATGACCACCCCGGCGGAGCTGGTAGTGTTCTACCCGTCGCCGCAACGAGCGGCAAAGCCCCCGTAGCTCAGGGGATAGAGCAACGGCCTCCGGAGCCGTGTGCGCAGGTTCGAATCCTGCCGGGGGCACTTCGCTTCGACCGACGCGAGAGCGCAATTGGTCAGCGCAGATGCCAAGAGGAAGAGTCGGATCCAGTCTCACTGGGTCCGGCTTTTTCGTTTGGGTCGGGGCGGTTCTGGTGCGTCGCGCACGCCCGGTCGTCGTCGCTCGCGGTCGCCAACTGGGGCCGGGGCTGCGGTTCTTGGCGGACGCGCGGGGAATCCGTGGGCGGCGCGGGCGAGTTGGCGGGGATGCCATGCGCGGGGTGCGCGGTACCGGCCGCGGTCGCGGCACGCTGCCGAGCCGCATGGCCGGCGATGATGCAATGAGCGGAAAGCTAATTCGCCTGGGAATTCAAGGCGTTCGAGGGTGTGAATCCCGCACTTGACAAGGGCAACCGGAAATCGCCTAATGTCGCTTCGACTCATCGAGTGGACTGGATGACGCGCTGCCATCGTTTGGTCTGCCGATTCCGGGGCTTACGGGTATAGGGAACCAGTCGCATGCGGTGGAGGAGGCGTCGCCAAGAAGGCGGGAGGCCGGTCAACCACCGTGCCGTGCGCAAGGAAGCCCGGCGGATCGTCGAGGAGATGCCCGTTCCCCGTCCGTTCGACCTCGACGGCCTGGTGGCGAACATCGCCGCGGCGCGCGGCCGGTCCATCCGGCTCGTGCCGCTGCCGGACCGGCTGTTGGGGAGCACCGGGCTGTGCGGGCTGTGGCTCAAGCACGAGACCCTGCCGCTCGATCTGATCCTGCACGTCGAGAGCACCACGCGCTTCCACCGCGAGAAGATCATCCTTCACGAGCTGGGTCACCTGTGGTGCGACGACGCCGACGGGGTCACCTCACAGGTACTGGACCGAGTGGCGGGCGATCCGTCCGCCGAACTGGTCGACCGGCTGATCGGGCGCGGGCAGGCGGCCGCCCGCCGGCGCTACGGCACCCGTGAGGAGGCCCGCGCGGAGACCGTGGCGGACCTCATCCACCACATCGCGTACAGCGACGAGTTCATCGAGGACGGTGCGCTGCGCGCACTGGACGACACCCTCACCCACCCCGGCAGGAGCCCCCGTGACTGATGCGATCGCCTACACCATCGTGGGCCTGCTGCTGGTGCAGGCCCTGTGGCGGGCGCCCGCCGCGCTGCGGGGCCGGGCCCGGGAGCGCTCCCTGTGGGGCACGTTCACCGCGCTGGCGCTGGCCTGGCTGATGCGCACCGCGCTCGGCAGGTTCCTCGTCGACCACATCGGCGTGGCCGACCTGGCCACGCTGCTCAAGCACACCATCACGATCGCGGCGATGTGCACGCTGCTGCGGTACCTCACGGCCGTCGACGCCGGGGAGCTCGCCTCGGGCGCGGAGCCGAGCCGTCGGGTCCGGATCACCTCCGCGGTGCACCGGCACGCGGGGTGGGGCTGCGCGCTCACCATCGCCGTCATGGCCGGGGTCTTCCTCTTCTGGCTGCACCGCACCGAGGTCCCCACCTCCCCGTACTTCATGGAGCGGCACGCCGGGGAGCCCGGACTGGCCGTGTACATGGGCCTGTTCTACCTCTACTCCGGCGCCGTCACCGCGCTGTGCGGATACCAGTGGGGCAGCAAGGCCCGGCACGCGCCGCGCCGCACGCTGCGCGTCGGGCTGTGGCTGATGGCCGTCGGCATGGCCGTGGCCACGCTGTACTGCGTGGTGCGCGCCGTCTGCGCGGTCTGGAACACCGTCAGCCCGATGCCCGAGGGGCCGGCCGCCGTCCAGGAGGCGGTGACCGACACCCTGCTGTACGGGGCGTTCCTCCTGTGGGCGATCGGCGTGATCGCGCCGACCATCCACGTCGCCGTGCTGCGCTACCGGACCCTCGCGGCGATCCGACGGCTGCACCGGCTCTGGCGCGACCTGGCGTTCGTGGTGCCCGATCTGGTGCTGTACCCGCCGAGCCGCATCCTGCCGGGCAGCCGGCTGGTGGCGCCGCTCAACACGGTGCGGGACATCTTCGCGCACGACGCGTCCCCGCAGATCCGGCTCGGCCGGTACGTCACGGAGATCCGGGACGCGATCCACGAACTGCGCCGGCGCGCGCCGGAGGATCTGTACCGGCACGCCACGGAGTTGGCGGCGGCCGAGACGGCCGGCCGGCCCGCGGACGCCGTCGCCGAGGCGTACTGGATCCGGGCCGCCATGGCGAGCGCCGACCGCCCGGTCGGCTCGCCCGTGCCGTTCCCCTCCGGCCGCGGGGAGAGCCTGGCCGCGGGGAGAGCCTGGCCGCGGAGGTGCCGTGGCTGCTGACGGTGGCCGACGCCTACGCGAGCGCCAACCCGACGGCCACCGTCCGACTGCTGGGCGCGGCCACCCCGGCGTGACGGACGGACGCCCGGCGGGCGAGCGACCGTCGGGCGATCTCCACCAACCGACACTCGACCAACCGCCGTTCCGCCGACCGACGCTCGACCAACTGACCACGACCACCTTCCGGTCGGCCCGCTTCCGGTCGACCAACGACATATCCAGGAGTCACCCATGAGCGCTGCTCACGCCCGTGTCGGGGCCTCGGCCGGGGCCGTCGTTACCGACGAGGACGGCCGCGTGCTGATCGTGAAGCCGACCTACAAGCCGGCCTGGAACCTGCCGGGCGGGCGCATCGACGAGGGCGAACTGCCGCGCGCGGCCTGCGAGCGCGAACTGCGCGAGGAGTTGGGCGTCGAGCCGGCGGTCGGCCCCCTGCTGGTGAGCGCGTGGGTCACCGTCCCCGGCCGCGGCTCGCACGTCTACTACGTCTTCGACGGCGGCACGCTCACCGGCGCCCAGCAGGAGTCGATGGTGCTGCAGTCCGAGGAGCTGGCGGAGCACCGGTTCGTGGCACCGCGGGAGATCGGACCGGATCTGATCCCGGCGCCGATGAGCGTCGCCTGGGAGGCGGCGCTGGCCGCCCGCGAGGACGGGCAGCAGCGCTATGTCGAGGTGACGGCACCCTAGGGCGCGTCCGACGGATCTCCGTGGAGGAAGGAGCGGCGTCTGGTGCGTGCGATCGCAAGGCGCCGGGATGTCTTCATAGCGGAGCTATGGGGACATGTCGGCAACGCCGCGAGCGGGCGTGCCAGACGCCGCGACGCCGCGGAGATCCGTCGGACGCGCCCTAGGGCGCGTCCGACGGATGTGGGGGGTCCGGGAGTTCGGTGCGGCGGATCTCCTGGAACATCTCGCTGATGTAGTCCATGAGTTCGGCCGGCACGCCGCCGTCCCGGCCGCGCGCCGCCATGCCGGTGAAGCCGTCCTTGACCAGCCGTATCCCGCTGACGATCCGGTCCACCTCGCGGTCGTGGCTGGAGAAGAAGAGCTCGGGGGCGTCCAGGGCCAGGGCCAGCGCCTTGAGGGCCTCGGGCGGGGCCTCGGTCACCGACCCGGAGTGCAGTTCGGCGACGAGCCGTTCGGAGAGCACGGGTTGGCCGCAACGCTCGTTCCCGCGGGCGGCGAGCTCGGCGTGGGTGGGGCGGGCGTCGGGCTTCGAGAGCCTCAGCAGGCCGGCGATCTTCTCCGCGATGGACCGCGGCTCCTGGCCGGCGGACGGCCCGGTGGCGGTGTCCGCAGCCGACTTGGTGGTCGGCCCGGCGGTCGGCCCGGCGGTCGGCCCGGCGGTCGGTCGGGACGGGGGCGCGGGGACGTCGTGGCCGAACGAGCGCTCCTGTGCGGTCAGGAGCACCTCGACGCTCACCCCGTAGGCGGCGGCAAGGGGTTGGACGAGGGCGTCGCCCAGGCGCCTGCGGCCCCGTTCGGCATTGGCCACCGCGCCGGTGCTCTTGGTCTTGGTGACGGTCTTGGTGTCGCGCTGCGCATAGCCGGCGTCGGCGCGCAGATCGGCGAGATCGGGGAGACCGTCCCTGGGGAACAGCTCGTCGAGGTCCTGCCCGAGGGCGCGGGCGAGCGCCGGCAGCTTCTCCGGGGGCGGCGAGCTGTGACCGGTCTCCCAGCTCGCCACGGCCGTGTCCCGGACGCCGACCGCCTGCGCCACCTGGCACTGGACTAGCTCGGCGGCTCGGCGTACGGCGCGTACGCGGCGACCGTCGAATCGACGAGCGGGCATGGCAGTTACTCCTGGGCGACGGGCTTGGATTCGATCTACGAACTCTAGTCACCGGCGCCGGAAACGACGACTTGATCGGTTCACTGAATCGGGATAACTTCAATCTAGCCGACGCGAGGTTCGGTCGGGACGCCGCCCGGCTCCCATCGCGCCTTCCTCGTCGGTGGCACCGGTTGGACCGGGCCGAACTCCGCGCAGTGGCGCGGCGGATGGCCGGGTGAGGGGCAGGACAGGCAGCGCGCACGGGGGAGGCGCTGCCCGTCTTGTCCCCAACTGGCGTTTCGCCCCGGCGCCTTGCGGCGGCCGGTGGCCCGACCTTCTCTTCACCGCCTTTTCGGCCTTCCCGTCTCAGGCATCTCAGGCGCCTCAGGCGTCTCGACCTCTCGGCGCCCGTGCCCCTCTCCTTCCCTCCGCACGTTTCGGCCGTTTACGCACGGAGGGGCTGCCTGCGGAGGAGCCGTCTCCCCCACAAAGCACTGATCCCTTGACCGGCGTGATGGCGGTCAAGGGATCTTTCGTTGCTCGGGGTTGGGGTGCCGGGGAGCGGGCCCGCGCCGCTCCCCCGCGCGGCGGGTGGGACGCCCGTCAGCCGTCCACGCGGACCGGCAGCGAGTCCAGGCCGTAGACGATCGACAGCTTGCGGAAGGCCAGGTCCTCGGGGCGGGCGGCGAGGCGCATGGTCGGGAAGCGGCGGACCAGGGCGGGGTAGGCGGCGCGGAGTTCCATGCGGGCGAGCTCGGCGCCGACGCAGCGGTGGATGCCGTAGCCGAAGGCCAGGTGGGAGCGGGCCTTGGCGCGCTGGGGGTCGAACTGCTCCATGTCGGGGCCCAGTTCGCCGTCGCGGTCGGCGCCGCTGAGGGAGCACAGCACCACGTCGCCGGCGGCGATGCGGACGCCGCCGACCTCCAGGTCCTCGCGGGCGAAGCGGGGGAAGGCGACCTGGACGACGGTGAGGTAGCGCAGCAGCTCCTCGACGTAGGCGTCGACGACGTCCTCGCCGTCCTTGAGGGCCGCGAAGTGCTTCGGGTCCTGGAGGAGGACCAGGGCACCGAGCGCGAGCATGCTGGCGGTGGTCTCGAAGCCGCCGGTCAGGACGCCGTCGGCGAGGCCGGCGAGCTCCTCGTCGGAGACCGAGTCGCCGTGCTCCCGGATGATCATGCCGAGCAGGCCGTCGCCGGGGTTGGCGCGCTGCTTCTTGACCACCTCACGGAAGTAGGCGAGCGATTCGGATATGGCGCCGAAGGAGGCGTTGGCGCCGCTGAAGAGGTCGAAGCGGGCGGCGCTGAGGCGTTCGAAGTCGTCGCGGTCCTCGTAGGGGACGCCGAGGAGTTCGCAGATGACGAGGGAGGGGATGGGGAGGGCGAAGGCGGCGACGAGGTCCACCGGCTCGCCGTTGCGGCCGGCCCGCTCCATGGCGTCGAGGCGCTCCTCGACGATGTCGTGGATGCGCGGGGTGAGCCGGCTCAGGCGGCGCATGGTGAATTCGGGGGTGAGCAGCCGGCGGAGGCGGGTGTGCACCGGCGGGTCGGCGAAACCGAGGCCGCCGGGGTTCTGTTCGGCGCCGGCGCCGGCCTTGCCGACGAGGTTGGTGAAGTCGGAGCTGAACGCCTGGCCGTTGCCGAGGACGGCCCTGGCCTCGTCGTAGCCGGTGACCAGCCAGACGTTGGCGGCTATCGGCACCGGGAGCTTGCTGATGGGCTCGCGCTCGCGGACGGCGGCGAGGTCGGGGACCGGGTCGAGCCCGTCCCGGCGCAGCGGCATCAGGACGGAGTCCGGCAGGAAGGACATGCGGGAGAGGTCGAAGCCCTTCTTCCGCGTTCTCGCCAGGTAGAGGCGGCCGGCCCAGGCGAAGATCCGGGAACGGAGGGTCGTCATGGCGCTCATACTGCCTTTCGTCGCGGGGGACGGTCACCCGCGCTCGGCCGCCCCCGTGGGCCGAAACGGCGCGGGACCTTCACTGGCGTGCTCGGTGTCGTACGCCATAGCCCCTCGCGTGCGGCGCCATGGCACAGGTCCATGGCGTCGACCGGTGCGTTCGGTCGCCCGCATCAGCGTGACGAGCTCGGCCTTCTGCTTTTCGTTCTGACCGAGTTTACAAACTGCCGTCGGAGTCGGTCGCGGAACGGCCGCGCCCCGCGCCCTGTGAGGTCCCTGATTCTTCCCCTAGGGGACGGCGAGCACTTTCGGCCACCCGTGTCCCGGCCGTATTCCGTCCGTGTTCCGTCGGGCGGGAGGGGTTGACGGAGTGGGCGACATGACCGAAATGCACCGTTTTGCTTGCTACGTTGCCGCTGTGGATGTGGCGGACGGGGCGGATGCGGCGGAGGTACGGGCGGGGGACGTGCCGGCGGCGGTGCCCCGGCCCAAGAGGCGCGGCGCCGAACTGGCCCTCCTCGTAGGCGCGGTGCTGATCAGCTTCTGCGGCTACCTGGTGGTGGGGCTGGCGCGGGCGCACGCGGTGCCGGGCGGGGCGCTGCGGTACGCGGCCGGGCTCGGCGGGCTGGCGCTGCTGGCGCACCTCGCGGTGCGGTTCGGCGCCCCGTACGCGGATCCGCTGCTGCTGCCGACCGCGGTGCTGCTCAACGGGCTCGGGCTGGTGCTGATCTTCCGGCTGGACCTGGAGACGGCGCACGACCATGCCGCGCCGGCCCAGTTGGTGTGGTCCACGGTGGGCGTGGCGCTGTTCATCGCGGTGGTGGCCGGGCTGCGGGACCACCGGGTGCTCCAGCGCTGCGCCTACGGGTGCGCGGGGCTGGCGCTGGCCCTGATGGTGGTGCCGATCCTCTTCCCGGCCGTCAACGGGGCACGGATCTGGATCAGGGTGGCCGGATTCTCGCTCCAGCCGGCCGAGTTCGCCAAGGTGTTGATCACGGTGTTCTTCGCGGCGTACCTGGCGGCCAACCGGGAGGCGCTGGCGCACACCGGCAAGGTGGTGTGGCGGCTGCGGCTGCCGGCCGGGAGGGTGCTCGCCCCGGTCGTCGCGATCTGGCTGGTGAGCGTCGGGGTGCTGGTCCTCGAACGGGACCTGGGGACCTCGCTGCTGTTCTTCGGGGTCTTCGTCGCGCTGCTGTACGTCGCCACCGGGCGGACCGGGTGGATCGCGGTGGGGGTGCTGCTGGCGTCGGCCGGGGCGGCGGCGGTGGGCGCGCTGGAGCCGCATGTGCACGGCCGGGTGGCGGACTGGCTGCATCCGTTCGCCGGGATCGCGGCGGGCCGGGGGCCGGGGCAACTGGCCCAGTCGCTGTTCGCGTTCGCCGCGGGCGGGACGCTGGGGACGGGGCTGGGGCAGGGGCACTCGTCGCTGATCGGGTTCGCGCGCAAGTCCGACTTCATCCTGGCGACGGTGGGCGAGGAGCTCGGACTGGCCGGGCTGTGCGCGCTGTTCGTGCTGTACGCGCTGCCGGCGGCCTGCGGCTACCGGGCGGCGCTCGGGCTGCGCGAGGAGTTCGGCAGCCTGTTGGCGGTGGGGCTGGCGGTGCTGCCGGCGCTCCAGGTGTTCGTGATCGCGGGCGGGGTGATGGGGCTGATCCCGCTGACCGGGATGGCGATGCCGTTCCTGGCCCAGGGCGGTTCGTCGGTGGTCACCAACTGGATCATCGTCGCGCTGCTGGTGCGGCTCAGCGACCGGGCGCGGGGGCCGCGGGCGCCGGCCCCGGTCCGGCCGGCGCGGGCCGCCGCGGACGCCGTCGGGGCGGCCCGGTGATCCGCGGCATCCGGCACACCGCCGCGTTCTCCTTCCTGCTGCTGACCGCGCTGTTGGTCAACGCCGTCCGGGTGCAGGTCTTCGAGGCGGACGGCTACACCGCGAACCCGGCCAACCGGCGGCCCGCCATCGCCCGCTACGCCCAGCCGCGCGGCACGCTCGTCGTCGGCGGCCGCCCGGTCACCGGGTCGCGGGACAGCGGCGGACGGCTGCGCTACGAGCGCACCTACACCGACGGCCCGCTGTACGCGCCGATCACCGGCTTCGCCTCGCAGACGTACGGCACGTCGCTGTTGGAGCGCGCCGAGGACGGCATCCTCGCCGGGACCGACGAGCGGCTGGCCGGGTTCCCCTGGTGGGACCGGCTGATCCGCCGGCGGCCGCCCGCCGGCCGGGTCGAGACCACCGTCGATCCGGCGATGCAGCGCGCCGCGTACCGCGGGCTGGCCGGCCGCAAGGGCGCGGTGGCGGCCGTCGAGCCGCGCAGCGGGCGGGTGTTGGCGCTGGTCAGCTCGCCCTCGTACGACCCCGGCGAGCTCTCCGGGAACGGCCGCTCGGTGTCCGCCGCCTGGCGCCGGCTGAACGGGGCGGCGGACCGGCCGATGCTCAACCGGGCGCTGCGGCAGACCTATCCGCCCGGTTCCACCTTCAAGGTCGTCACCGCGACGGCCGCGCTGGAGTCCGGGCTGGTCAAGGACCTCGACGCTCCGCTGGACGTGCCCGACCCGTACATCCTGCCGGGCACCCGCACCTCACTGGGCAATCCGACCGACGGCTGCGAACACATCGGCCTGCGGGAGGCGTTCCGGCTCTCCTGCAACACCGTCTTCGCGCGGCTGGGCGTCGGCGTGGGGCTGCGCCCGATGGTCCGCACGGCAGAGCGGTTCGGCTTCGGCGACGCCGGGCTGCGGCTGCCCTCCCCCGTCGCGCCGAGCACCTTCGACCCGGACCTGGACCCGGCGCAGCTCGCGCTGTCCGCCATCGGCCAGTACGACACCGCGGCCACCCCGCTCCAGATGGCGATGGTGGCGTCCACGGTGGCCAACGACGGCCAGTTGACGCCGCCGTACCTCGTGGAGCGGGTGACCAACGCGTACGGGGTGACGGTCGGCACCGGGCCCCGGGGGCCCACCCGACAGGTGATGAACCCGGGCACCGCGCAGCAACTCCAGGAGCTGATGGCCGAGGTCGTCGAGCACGGCAGCGGGCACACCGCGGCCATCGACGGGTACACCGTGGGCGGCAAGACGGGGACGGCCCAGCACGGGGTGCGCAACGAGGGCACCCCGTACGCCTGGTTCATCGCCTGGGTCCGCAACCGCGAGAGCCACGAGCCGACGGCGGCGGTCGCGGTGGTCGTGGAGGACGCGGAGGCCGACCGCGACGACATCAGCGGAGGCGGCAGCGCCGGCCCGATCGCCAGGGCGGTGCTGACGGCCGGCCTCCCCTGACCCCACGCTCCGGCAGCCGACCACGACCACCGGCCCCGGAGGCCCGTCACCGCACCCGACAACCCCGCGCAGCGGACAACGCCCCCGCGCCGCAGGCGCAGACAGCAACCCCCACGGCGGGAGAGCCGACAACGTGGGCGGCACCCCACGGGTCCCACGTCCCGGACGCCCCGACGAGAACGTGCCACGCGCAGCTAACCTTCCGCGATGACTCCCACGCAGCCCTCGGAACCCCGATCCCCGGACGCGGGGCGGGTGATCGCCGCCCTCGCCGGCGTCGGCGTCCGCCGCTACACCACCGACCAGGTCATCCTCGACGGCATCGACTGGACCGTGCGCGCCGGCGAGCACTGGGCGTTGCTCGGCGCGAACGGCGCCGGGAAGACCACCGTGCTGCGGCTGATCGGCGCGCTGATGTTCCCCACCGTCGGCACCGTCGAGGTGCTCGGCCACCGGCTCGGCCGCGTCGACGTGCGCGAACTGCGCGCCGCCATCGGCCTGGTGTCCGGCGCCCAGAAGGTGCCGCAGGACGCGATCGCGCACACCGTGGTGCTGACCGGCGCCACCGGCACCGTGCAGCCGCTGTGGCGCAGGTACGACCAGGAGACCCGGGAACGGGCCCACGAGCTGCTGGCCGAGCTGGACTGCAAGGAGCTGACGGAGCGGCCGTTCGGCGTCTGCTCGGGCGGCCAGCGGGCCCGGATCCTGATCGCCCGCGCGCTGATGGCCGACCCGTCGCTGCTCCTGCTCGACGAGCCGTTCAACGCCCTGGACCTGCCGTCCCGCGAGGACCTGATCGACGCGCTGCACCGACTGGCCGTCGGCCGGCCGGAGTTGGCGACGGTGACGGTCACCCACCACCTGGAGGAGCTGTCCCCGGCGATCGACCGGGCGGTGCTGCTGCGCGACGGGCGGGTGCAGGCGCTCGGGCCGGTCGCCGAGGTGCTGACGGGCGCGCGGATGGCGGCCTGCTTCGGGCGGCCGATCGAGGTGTCCCGCCACGAGGGGCGGTGGCTGGCCCGCTCCGGGCGGCGGTAGGCGGCGTAACGATCGCCAACTGGCCCCGCGCGACCGGCATTTGCGGCGTACCGTGTCGGGTCAGGCACCGCGCCCGCCCGGACGTCCGTCCGCCCTCTTCCCCGCATCGGAGGCACCCGTGTCCGCGAGCCCCACGCCCTCCGGTCCCGCCGCCCCTTCCGCGTCCTCGCCGTCCCCGGCGTTCCGCGCCGCGTACGGGCGGGCCCTGGCGCTCTGGCCGGTGCCGGTCGAACCGGTCGAGCACGAAGGGGAGTTCGGGACCACGCGGGTGAACGCCTGCGGGGCGGTCGGGCGGCCGCCGCTCGTGCTGCTGGGCGGCGGCGGGGCCACCTCCGCCGGCTGGTACGCGCGGGTCGCCGAACTCGCCCGGACGCACCGGGTCCACGCGGTGGACGTGCCGGGCACGCCGGGGCTGACCGTGCCCACCGGGCGGCCGCTGCGTCGGCCGGCCGACCTGATGGCCTGGCTGGACGGGCTGTTGGACGGGCTCGGGCTCGACCGGGTCGCGCTGATGGGGCACTCGTACGGGGGCTGGATCGCGGCGGGCTATGCGGTGCACGCGCCCGACCGGGTGGAGCGGCTGGTGCTGCTCGATCCGACGCAGGTCTTCGCCGGTTACCGGGTGTCGTATCTGGTGCGGGCCGTGCCGCTGTTGGTCCGGCCCGGTGAGGCCGGGGCCCGGCGGTTCCTGGCGTGGGAGTGCGGCGGCGGTCCGGGGGTGGCGCCCGAGTTGGTGCGGCTGATGGGGGTGGGCGGCCGGGAGTTCCGGGGCCTGCGGCCGGTCACCGGGGCACGGCCGGAGCTCGCTCGGCTGGCGGCCGCCGGGACGTCGGTGCTGGTGCTGGTGGCCGGGGGGAGTCGGGCGCACGACGTGTGGAAGGTCGGTGCGGCGGCGGGGCGGGGGCTGCCGGGGGCGCGGGTCGTGACGGTGCCGGGGGTCGGGCACCATGCGTTGCCGGAGCTGCGGTCGGCCGCCGTGGAGGGGGAGTTGAGCGGGTTCCTGACGGGCGGGGCGGAGTCGGGCTGAGGGCCGGGATGGGCGGCTGGTCCGGCTCGGGGCGCCGGGGCGTGCCCCCGGTCGCGTCGTGGTGCCGGGTTCGGGGGCTCCGGGGCGGGGTGGCCGGACGGACAGCGAAGCAGTCCGCCCCCGAACCTCCGCCCCCGAACCTCACAGGGCAATACACCTAGTCGAGCCACTCCGGCAACGGCTCCCGCCTGCGCGTCCACTCCTCCCCCAGCGCTCCCGTCCCCCTACGGGCGCCCACTACGCCGCCGGTGATGGCGCAGGTGGTGTCCACGTCGCCCAGGCCGGCGGCGGTGGTCCACAGGGCGGTGGGGAGGTCGTCGGGGTGGCGGGCGGCGCACCAGAGGGCGAACGGGACGGTGTCCTCGGCGCGTACGCGGTGGCCGCTGCCCAGGATGGCGGCGGCGTCCTCGGGGACGGTGTCGGGCGGGAGTTGGGCGGCGCGCAGCAGGCCGTCGCGGACCGGGCCCTCGGGGGTGCGGGCGGCGATCTCGGGGAGGGCGAGGGGGGTGCCGCGGGCGGCGAGCGCGGCGGCCACGGCCACCGCGACCGCGCCGGCGATGCCCTGGGGGTGGGCGTGGGTGACCTCCGCGGAGCGGGCGGCCTGTTCGGCGGCGCGGTCGAGGTCGTGGTGGAACCAGGCGCCGAGCGGGGCGACCCGCATGGCGGCGCCGTTGCCGAGGCTGCCCTCGCCGCCGAAGAGGGCGTGCGCCAACTCCCGCCAGCCCTCGGGCGCGGCCGCGGCGCGGGGCAGCAGGGCGTGCATGCCGGGGCCGTAGCCGCGGCCCGGGTCGGCGCGGTGGGTGGCGGCGAACCGGGCCATGAGGGCGGGTTGTTGGACCTCGCCGTGTGCGGTGAGGACGGCCAGCAGGTCGAGCGCCATGGCCGTGTCGTCGGTCCAGCGCCAGTGGGGGTCGGGCGGCAGGCGGCGGGCGGTGATCAGCGCGCGGGCCTCCTCCTCGGTCCGGAGGAGCGGGAAGAAGCGTTCACCGAAGGCGTCGCCGTGCGCCAGGCCCTCGATGCTGCCGCGCACCGCGGCGCGCCGTCGGTCGTCGGTGTCCATGGGCGGATCCTGCCACGGCGGGCGGGGAGTTCACCCTTCGTCGGCGCCCCGGGCGACGGCCTCGGCCACCTCTGCCGTGCGGGCCGCCTCCTCGGTGGCGAACCGCTCGGCGTCCAGCTTCTCGGCGAGCTCCTCGTCCTGGGTCATCAGCAGGTCGAGGTTGGCGTCGCCCAACCCGAAGACGCCGAGGTCCACATAGGCACGCTGGAGGCGCTCGCCCCACAGGCCGATGTCCTTCACGCACGGGACGATCCGGCTGAACAGCAGCTTCCGGAAGAGTTGGAGGAACTCGGAGCCCTCGGTGAGCTCGGCGGCCTCCTGCGGCGGGATGCCGAAGTCCGTAAGGACCTGGGTGCCGCGCAGCCGGTCGCGCATCAAGTAGCAGCCCTCGATGACGAATTCCTCGCGCTCGCGGAGCTCGGCGTCGGTGAGCTGCCGGTAGTAGTCGCGCAGCGCCATCCGGCCGAAGGCGACGTGCCGGGCCTCGTCCTGCATGACGTAGGCGAGGATCTGCTGTGGCAGCGGCTTGTTGGTGGTGTCGCGGATCATGCCGAACGCGGCCAGCGCCAGGCCCTCGATGAGGACCTGCATGCCGAGGTAGGGCATGTCCCAGCGGGAGTCGGCGAGGGTGTCGGCCAGCAGCGCCCGGAGGTTGTCGTCGACCGGGTAGAGCATCCCGATCTTGTCCTTGAGGAAGCGGCCGTAGATCTCCGCGTGCCGGGCCTCGTCCATGGTCTGGGTGGCCGAGTAGAACTTGGCGTCCAGGTCGGGGACGGACTCCACGATGCGCGCCGCGCAGACCATCGCGCCCTGTTCGCCGTGCAGGAACTGACTGAACTGCCAGGCGGTGAAGCGCTGTCGGAGGTCGCCGCGGTCCTTCTCGGTCATCCGGCCCCAGTACTTCGTCCCGTACACGGCCAGGGCGTCGTCGGGGGTGCCGAGTGGGTCCTTGGGGTCCACCTCCAGGTCCCAGTCGATCCGGGTGGTGGCGTCCCACTGCTTGTCCTTGCCCTTTTGGTAGAGAGCCAGCAGTCGGTCACGTCCCTCGTCGTACTCCCAGTTGAAGCGGGCCGCGCCGGTGGCCGGCACGGTCCACAGGGGATCGCCTGGGTCCTGTACGTACAGCTCTCGGATGGACACCGTCCGGTACCTCCTCCGCCCGCCAACGCCCGCTACCGGGCCGGCTGTTGGCAGGTTCACACGCTCATTACCGGCGGGTCAAGAAGTCGTGCGCGAGGGATTGACGCGCTTACTGACACGCAGTCTCATAAGGGGGAGCCGCATGTGACCGCGGGTAACTTTCGACCGTGAGGTGTAGCCAGAGCCATGACGAGCGCGCCCACCGCAATGACCGTGACGGATATCGAAGTCCTGCGGGACGCCCTCGGGGCGCTCAAGGACCGGGAGCAGGTCGCCGAGCGGCTGCTCGCCTCCTCCGCCAAGCACTCCTTCGACCCCGACGCCGAACTCGACTGGGACGCGCCCTTCGAGGAGGGCAAGTGGTTCTGGCCGCCGGAGCTGGTATCGCTCTACGACACCCCGCTGTGGCGGCGGATGAGCCAGGAACAGCGCATCCTGCTCTCCCAGCACGAGGCCGCGGCGCTCGCCTCGTTGGGCATCTGGTTCGAGATGATCCTGATGCAGTTGCTCGTCCGGCACATCTACGACAAGCCGGTCACCAGCGCGCACGTCCGGTACGCGCTCACCGAGATCGAGGACGAGTGCCGGCACTCGAAGATGTTCGCCCGGCTGATCTCCCGCGGGGACACGCCCTGGTACCCGGTGAGCCGGGTCCATCACCACCTCGGCCGCCTCTTCAAGACGATCTCCACCACCCCGGGTTCGTTCACCGCGACCCTGCTCGGCGAGGAGGTCCTGGACTGGATGCAGCGGCTGACCTTCGCCGACGAGCGGGTGCAGCCGTTGGTCCGCGGCGTCACCCGGATCCACGTGGTGGAGGAGGCCCGGCACGTGCGCTACGCCCGCGAGGAGTTGCGGCGGCAGATGGTGACGGCGCCCAAGTGGTCACAGGAGTTCACCCGGGTCACCTCCGGCGAGTTCGCCCGGGTCTTCGCGGTGGCGTTCGTCAACCCCGAGGTCTACACCAACGTCGGCCTGGACCGGAACGAGGCGGTCGCCCAGGTGAAGGCCAGCGGCCACCGGCGGGAGGTCATGCAGAACGGCGCCAGGCGCCTGACGGACTTCCTCGACGACATCGGGGTGCTGCGCGGGGTCGGCCGCCGACTGTGGCGCAGCTCGGGACTGTTGGCCTGAGACCCGCCCCAGCGCCCGCCCCCCGAAACGACTGACGGCCACGCGGCGGAGCCGCACATCGACACGGCCTCGACGACATCGGGGTGCTGCGCGGGGTCGGCCGCCGACTGTGGCGCAGCTCGGGACTGTTGGCCTGATCGCTCCCCCCGCGACCGGTGGGACCCGAGCACCTGTACGACGCTGAAACCCCGGCGGTTACGCTGCTGTTCATGAACGGCAGCGGCACCGCCCCAGCAGTACCCAGACCCGCCTACCGCAGGCTGAGCGTGGAGCAGCGCCGCAGCCAGCTCCTGGCCGCGGCGCTGGGCCTGTTCGCCCAGCGCGCGCCGGAGGACGTCTCGTTGGACGACGTCGCGACCGCCGCCGAGGTCTCGCGGCCGCTCGTCTACCGCTACTTCCCCGGCGGCAAGCAGCAGTTGTACGAGGCGGCGCTGCGCAGCGCCGCCGACGAGCTGGAGCAGTGCTTCGCGGAGCCCGAGATCGGCCCGCTCACCCGGCGGCTGGGCCGCGCCCTCGACCGCTACCTGGCCTTCGTCGACCAGCACGACGCCGGGTTCTCCGCGCTGCTGCAGAGCGGCAGCGTGGTGGAGACGTCCCGGACGAACGCGATCGTGGACGAGGTCCGGCGGGCCGCGGCCGAGCAGATCCTGCACCACCTCGGCGCCCCGGAGCCGAGCCCGCGGCTGCGGACGACGGTCCGGATGTGGATCGCCTCGGTCGAGGCCGCCTCGCTGATCTGGCTCGACGAGGAGAAGCAGCCCGGCCTCGACGAGCTGCGGGACTGGCTGGTGGACCACTTCGTGGCGCTGCTCACCGCCACCGCGGCCCGCGATGCGGGGACCGCCCGGGTGATCCGCGCGACCCTGAAGCTGGAGGCCCGCAACGGCCCGGCCGGCGACTTCGCGCGCCGCCTCCTGCCCGTCGTCAGCGACGCCGCCCATCTGCTGTAAGACTTGAGCCAGTGCGCAGCGAGAACACTCTCTTCGTCGGCGGTCCCCTGGACGGCCGGGTCCTGCCCGTCCTGGTCGGCCCCACCGGGCTGCCCCCGAAGAGCTACGAGATCCCCGTACCCCGCGACGACGGGCGGCCGCCGGAGGTACACGTCTACCGCCGGGTCCCGGGCCCGCCGGGCCGCCTGGGCCTGCCGCGCGGCTGGCAGTACACCTACGTCCCGGAGGGACGGGCCGGCCTCGCCCCCAAGTGGCCCTGGCGCAGGCGGCGTTGACGCCTGGGGCCGGCGGTCCGCGAACGGCCGCCGGCACCCCGGCCGGTCCTTGGGTCAGCCCGTCAGCGACGCCAGGTAGGCGGCGGTCTTCTCCGGCTCGAAGAAGAAGTTCTCGAAGTCGGCCGGGTCGTTGAAGCCGTTGGCGAACCGGTCGGCGACGGGCTGGAGCTGGCCGGCGGCGCCGATGAGGTTCAGCACGTGCTCCGGCGGCGGGGCCAGCATCGCGTTGGTCCACTTCGTGACGTGCTGGGCGGTCTCCCAGTAGCGGTCGAAGGTGGCCTGCATCCACGCGCCGTCGAACGGGCGCTCCCCGCGCTCGACGATGGACGAGAGGTAGGAAGCGGCGCACTTGGCGGCCGAGTTGGAGCCCTGGCCGGTGATCGGGTCGTTGGCGACGACCACGTCCGCGACGCCCAGCACCAGGCCGCCGGAGGGCAGCCGGCCGATCGGGTTGCGGACCGTCGGGGCGTAGCGGCCGGCCAACGTGCCGCCTGCGTCGGTCAGTTCGACGCCGGTGCTGCGGGCGTACTCCCACGGCAGGAACGTCTTCATCAACTCCAGGGTCAGGGCCAGGTGTTCCCTGGGGTCCCGCACGCCCTGGAAGGCGTCCACCGGGCCGCCCGGGACGCCCTCCCAGAAGAGGATGTCGGCCCGGCCGCTGACGGTGAAGGTGGGCATCACGAACAGCTCGCCGACGCCGGGCACGAGGTTGCAGCGCACCGCGTCGAACTCCGGGTGCTCCGGGCGCGGGCCCATGCCGTGCACGTAGGCGACGGCCAGGGCGCGCTGCGGGGCGTCGTAGGGCGAGCGGGCGGCGTCCCGGCCGAACATCGAGACCAGTTCGCCCTTGCCGGCGGAGACCAGCGTCAGGTCGTAGCGCCGCGCGAAGAAGTCCAGGTCGGAAACTGCCGCGCCGTGGATGACCAGTTGGCCGCCGCGCTGCGCGAAGGTCTCCATCCAGCCGGCCATCTTGACCCGCTGGTCGACGGACTGGGCGTAGCCGTCCAGCTTGCCGACCCAGTCGATGGCGCGCTGGCTGCCGCCGGGCTCGGCGTGGCTGCCGGGGGCGGCGACCGAGACGCCCAGGCCCTCGATGCGCGGGGCCTGTCCCTCCCAGAAGTTGACCGCCAGGTCGCGCTCGTGCTGGAGGGCGGTGTGGAACATGCACTGCGTCGACATGACCCGGCCGGAGCGGATCTCGTCGGCGGTGCGGTTGGACATCAGGGTGACGTCGTAGCCCTGCGTCTGGAGGCCGAGGGCGAGTTGGAGACCGGACTGGCCGGCTCCAACGATGAGTATCTTCCGCATGGCGGCGCGCTTCTTTCGTTCCTGCGGTTCGGGGGGAGGGGGGTGGCGGAAGGCGGGGGCTACTCGGGCGTGACGTCCAGCGCGTGGCCGACCAGCCCGAGGAGCGCCTGGATGACCGTGGGCCGGCGCCGGGCGTCCATCACCACGACCGGCACCTCCGGCGGGACCGTCAGCGCGTCCCGGACGTCCTCCACGTCGTACAGCTCGGTCCCCTCGAAGTGGTTGACCGCGACGATGTACGGCAGCCCGCAGCTCTCGAAGTAGTCCAGCGCCGGGAAGCAGTCCTGAAGCCGCCGGGTGTCCGCCATCACGATCGCGCCGATCGCGCCGCGCACCAGGTCGTCCCACATGAACCAGAAGCGCTGCTGGCCGGGGGTGCCGAAGAGGTACAGCACCAGTTCCTGGTCGAGGGTGATCCGGCCGAAGTCCATGGCGACCGTGGTCGTGGTCTTCTCCGGCGTCGCGGACAGGTCGTCGGTCGCCTCGCTGGCCTCGGTCATCACCGCCTCGGTCTGGAGCGGGGTGATCTCCGAGACCGACCCGACGAAGGTGGTCTTGCCGACGCCGAAGCCGCCCGCCACCACGATCTTGGTGGCGATCGGCGCCTGCGAACGGTCCGTCTGCCAGCTCTGCAGCCCCGCGTCGGCGGCGGTGGCCGGGGCGGCCGGTGCCGTGGAGCCGGCGGCCGGCTCCGTGCCGGCCGCTATCGTGTCAGAGCCTGTGAAGTCCACTCAGCACCCTTTCGAGCAGCGCGCGGTCGGGCCGGCCGGTGCCGTGCCCGGTGCCGTAGACGCGAATCTTTCCCTGGTCGGCGAGGTCGCTGAGCAGGACGCGGACCACACCCAGCGGCATCTTGAGGAGCGCGGAGATCTCCGCGACCGAGCGCATCCGACGGCACAGCTCGACGATCGCGCGCATCTCCGGCATCACGCGGTCCCCCCAGCCGCCGGAGGTCAACTCGCGCCGCTCCTCGGGGGCGTCCAGCGCCGCCACGAACGTCTCGACGAGCAGCACGTGGCCGAAGCGCGTCCGGCCGCCGGTGAGCGAATACGGGCGGACCCGCGCGGGTTTGCGTTCCCCGCCGCGCACGGGGAGTTTCGGGCTACTGCTCACTGGACGTTCTCCATCGACTTGCGGAGTTCGGTGCGGAGTTCGGGGGTGAGGACATGGCCGGCCCGGCCGACGAACAGGGCCATGTGGTAGGCGACGACGCTCATGTCGCAGTCCGGGGTGGCGTGCACCCCGAGCAGCGAGCCGTCGCTGACCGACATGACGAAGAGGCTGCCCTCGTCCATCGCGACCATCGTCTGCTTGACGGTGCCGCCGTCCATCAGCTTGGCCGCCCCGTTGGTGAGGCTGCCGAGGCCGGACACGATGGTGGCGAGGTCGGCGCTGGAGCCGCGCGGACCGCCCTGCTCGCCGCCGTGGCCGGCGATGGCCCCGCCCTGCTCGGGGTCGGAGGAGAGCAGCAGCAGACCGTCGGAGGAGACGACCGCGACGGAGCGGACGCCGGGGACCTCGTCGACCAGATTCCCGAGCAGCCAGTGCAGATTGCGTGCCTGGGTGCTCAATCCGTGTCCGTAAGCAGTGGGCGCTTGCGCCATCACTCGCGTGCCTCCTCGCCGATCCGGCTGTCTCCCGGGGCCCCCGCTCCGTCGGTGTCCGTCTGTGGGATGGTCTGCTCCGCGGTACGTTCCGCGATCTCGGCGGCGACGTCGCGCCGGCCGTCTCGTGCCCCCTGCTGGAATCCGCCGAGCCGACGGCGCAGTGCCTCGGCGTTGGCGGCGCCCGTCCGCCGGGGAGCGGCGGGCGCCTTCTTCTGCGCCACGTTCTTGGGCGTGCGCTTGGGCAGCCCGGTGGCGGTCCGGCGCGGCGGTCCGGCCGCGTCGGGTGCCTCCTCTTGTGCCTCCCCCTGGGACGCCGGGTCCGGGGCCGCGGTGGGCTCCGGTGCTCCGGCGGGCTCCCCGCCCTGGACGGGGCGGGCGTGCTGGTCCGGCCCGATGGCGTACGGGTCGGCGGTGGCCGGCGCCGGGGCGGCGTGCCGGCGCTTCCCGGGCGCCGGGACGCCCTCGGCCGGGGACGCGCCCTGCGGCGCGGCCTCCCCGGGGCGGGTGTGCTCGCCGGTGGCGTTGCCGGGGGTCCCGGCGGCGTTGCCGGCGGAGGCGTACGGGCCGGCCGACTGCGGGCCGTACGGGCTCAGTTCGGGGGCCGAGGCGGCCGGCTCCGGCGCGACGGGTTCCGGTGCGGCCTTCGACTGGGCCGGTACGGAGGGCGCGGCCGGCGGGCCCGACGGCGCCTGCTCCGCCGGGGCCTGGGCCGAAGTGCCCAGCCCCGCCGCGTCGATGGCGCGCTCGGCCGCGGCGACGAACGGGTCGCCGGCCAGACCGCGCCGGGCGGCCGGCTCCTGGGGAGCGGGCTCCGGCGCGGCCTGCGCCGCCGGGGCGGGCGCGGGCGCGGGGGTCGGTGCGGGCGCCGGGGCCACCGGCTCCGCGGGGGCCGGCGGGCCGGCCGGGTCGAGCCGGTGCGTCCGCGTCTGGAGGGTGTTGGAGTTGGCCTCGGCGATCGAGCCCGGGAGGGCCGGCCCGCCGGTGCCCGCCGCCGCGCCCTGGGGCACCGGCCCCGGCCCCGGCCGGTTCGGCAGGATCGAACCGGGCAGCACGACGACGGCGGTGACCCCGCCCTGCTTCCGGTCCCGGAGCTGGACCTGCACCCCGTGCCGGGCGGCCAGCCGGACCACCACGTACAGGCCGAGGCCCAGCGCCTCGTCCACGGTCTCGGACGTCGAGGCGGACTCGGCGTCCGCGAGCCGCTCGTTGACCTCCGCCAGCCGGTCGGCGGTCATCCCGATGCCCTCGTCCTCGACGGAGAGCATCAGCTCGCCGCTCTCCAACAGCCAGCCGGAGAGCTCGACATGGGCGTCCGGCGGGGAGAACGCGGTGGCGTTCTCCAGGAGTTCGGCGACCAGGTGGCTGAGGTCGTCGGAGGCGAACCCGGCGACCTGGGCGTGCGGCGGCAGCGAGGCGATCCGCACCCGCTCGTAGCGCTCGATCTCGCTGACCGCGGCGCGCAGCATGTCCAGCAGCGGCACCGGCCCCGAGTGGCTGCTGCCGTGCTGTTCGGCGCCGGCCAGGACGAGCAGGTTCTCGCTGTTGCGGCGCATCCGCGCGGCGTAGTGGTCCAGCTTGAAGAGGGTCTCCAGCCGCTCCGGGTCCTGCTCGGACTCCTCCAGCGACTCGATGACGCCGAGTTGGCGCTCCACCAGGCCGACGGTGCGCAGCGAGAGGTTGACGAACCGGCCGTGGATGCCGGTGCGCAGCACCGCCAGCCGCTCGGCGAGCGCGGCCGCCTCCTCCTTGAGCCCCTCCGCCTGCTCCTGGAGGACCTCCCGCTCGGCGACCAGCCGCTGCCGTGACCCGACCAACCGCTTGCGCTCGCCCTCCAGTTCGGCGGTGCGCCGGGCGGTCTCGGCGACCTGGGCGTGCAGCGCGTTGACCGACCGGACGGTGGCCGCGAACTCGTCGTTGCGGCCCTTGTAGTTGATCGGCTCCTCGTGGCCGGGGTCGGCCGCCAGCCGCTTGGCGCCGATCCGCAGCGCGGCCAGCGGCTGGGTCAGGGTGCGGGCGGCCCAGATGCCGGTGCCGACGGCCACCAGCAGGCAGAGGCCCTCCAGCCCGACGGCGATCTCCAGGTCCGTCACGTCGTCGTCGCGGAGCTGGCCCAGGCGCTGGATCTCGGCGGTGGCCAGGGCCGATTCGACGCCCCGCATCAGCCCGACCCGGGCCGTCAGGGCCGCCTCCACCCGGCTCCGGCTGAACGCCATGGCGGTGGCGTCCAGATATGGCCGGTCGGTGAGCTTGGTCAGATAGCGCTCGGCGGTGTCGACGTCGCTGCCGTTGACGGTGCGCTGGTAGCGGTCCCGGGCCTGCTGGCTCGCGGCCTGGTTGAAGTCGCCGAGCGCCCCCTGCGCGCGGACGTGGGCGACCTGCGCGGCGGCGGTCAACTTCGGTTGGCTGCCGCCCGCCTTGAGGCCGGCGAGCAGCAACGCCCGGGCGGCGGCGGCCTGGTCTGTGGCCCGGCCGAGGGCGGGCAGCGCGCGGGTGTCGGCGGCGCCGCCGTCGGCCCGGGCGGGCAGGCCCCGGGCGATGTCGTCGCTGATCCCGCCGAGCGCCTGCACGACCTCGCTGTAGGAGTCGTAGACCTGGTCGGCGGTGGCGGGCCCGGCGAGCGCCTTCTGCCGGGTGTCCGGCAGTTGCTTGAGGAGCTTGTCGGCGGCGGCGAACGCGGCGGAGTCGCCGGGCGCCTGGCCGCGCAGGTCGTCGATCTGCCGGTCCACCTGGGCGCGTTGGGACTCGGTGGGTGCCTGGCTGACGTTGCGGCCGGTGCGCCCGCCGGCGACGTACGCGGTCATCGCGTCGCGCTCGTCGGCGAGGGAGTGCGCGAGGGTGATGGCCTTCGCGTTCACCCCGGCGAGATCGACCAGATGTTGACTGCCGTTGGCGTTGTCGGCAGCAGTCACCACTGCGGGGGCGCCGGCCCCCAGCACCGCGACGGCGACCACGGCCACGGCCCCCACGAGCCGGTTGCGGACCCGCGCGGGACGCCGTCCCGAGCCGTCCGCGCCGTCGCCTGCCGCGCCCGGTCCCGTACCGGAACCCGGTACCGAGATTGATCCGGCCGGTGACCCCGGCTTCCCTGCGCCGCCCCGAAGCCGCTTCTTCCGCACCGCTGCTCGCATTCCTGTCTCGCCTGCCCACGCCGTGTTGGCGTCGCGGACCCGGCTCGCTCACCGCTCGCGGGTCGGATCTGCGCGAAGAACGCGGCAGCGCACCATCCCGCGAAGGGGAACAGCCCGGCTCTGCGCGTCGCGACGAACGTCCTGACCACCCCGGTTGATCCGGGAAATGACCATTCCATCGGCGCCGCGCAGTGGCTCGGCAACACATCTCCGGCCACCTGAACGAGTGAACAACAATCGCAGTTTGACCATCAACTTCCGCGCCACATCAGTTTCGGCCGCAACCCCGCGCAACCCCAAAGCGGGTTTGGAGATGCGTGCCGGTCCTGGAAGGATGCCCGCCCGCAGCCGGCCCCGGGCCGCCAACTGACCCCGGGCCACCTTTACTCGCCCGGCCCGCCACGGCGCCCGGCCACCGCCGCGTTCCGGCCACCTCCGGCAGACTTTCCGACATGCGCATCGCACTCGCCACGGAGCCGGGCGATCCCCAACGCCCCAACGAGGACTACGCATCGGTCGCCCTGCCTGCCTCCGGGGAGGGCGGCGCCCTGGTGCTACTGGACGGGGTGACCCCGCCGGAGGGGGACGACGGCTGCGTCCATTCCGTGCCGTGGTTCACCGCGCGCCTGGGGGGCGCAATGCTCGAACTGTCGGTTTCACGCCGCGACATGACGCTCACTGAGGTACTGGCCGCGGCCCTGGCCGAAACGGCCGCCACCCACCGCGGAACCTGTGACCTTTCTCACCCCCGCACGCCACAGGCGACGGTGGTCGCCGCCCGCTGGTCCGCGGACACCGTGGAACACCTGGTGTTGTCCGATTCCGTACTGCTCGTGGCGAAGGCGGACGGCTCGGTACAGCCCGTGCGCGACACCCGGCTCGACACCCTGCCGCCCGCGGTCCGCGCGCAGCGCGCCGCGGTCCGGGCCCTCCCCCGCGACTCGGCCGAACGCGCCGCCGCGGCCCGGGAGTACGTCCGCGCCGTGGAGGCCCTCCGGAACACCGAGAACGGCTTCTTCACCGCCGCCGCCGACCCCTCCGTGGCCACCCGCGCCCTCACCGGCACCGCCCCGCGCGCCGAGATCCGCTCCCTGACCGCACTGACCGACGGCGCCACCCGCTGGGTGGACGTCTTCCACGCCGGCACCTGGGCCGAATGCGCCGCCCTGGTGGCAACGGCCGGCCCCCAGGCCCTCATCGACCGCGTCCGTGCCCTGGAAAACGCCGACCCCCACTCGACCACCCACCCCCGCGGCAAGCCCCACGACGACGCGGCGGTGATCCACGCGACGACGTGAGACACCGCCACCCGCAGAAAGGCCGGAACTCAACCGGAGGCGCCGCAAAGCACCCTGACGCCCACCCCCACCACCAGTGAGCCGGATCCGACGCGAGGTGCCGGGGGCGGAGGGGCGCGGTTGTCGGACGTAAAGCGAAGCAGTCCGACAACCACGCCTCGCAGCCCCCGGCACCGGCACCACGGGCAACGGAGCACCCCCCAAAGGGGAAGGCCCCCGGGCCCAGGCCCGGCCGGAGGGCCGCGGGTTCAGGAGGGGGTCACCCCTCCTCCCCCTCTTGCTCCGCGTTCAACCGATGCAACAACCGCGCCAACTCCGCGACCTCCGCCCGGTCCCACGACGCGAGGTTGCACGCGTACCGCGCCCGCCGCGCGGTCCGCACGCGGTTGAACCGCTCCCGCCCCTCCTCCGTGATCCGCACCAACACCGCCCGCCCATCGGCCGGATCGGGTGCCCGTGCCACCAGCCCCAGCCGCTCCAGCGCGTGCAGTTGCCGGCTTATCGTCGCCTTCCCGACCCCGAAGAACGCCGCGAGATCGGTGGCCCGCTGCGCCCCCGCGTCGGCGAGCCGCACCAGCAACCCGTAGGCGGCCGACTCCAGATCGGGGTGGACCTCGCGCGAGAGCTCGCCGGAGGAGGCCCGGGCCCGCCGCAGGAACACCGCCAATTCGCGTTCCAGCGCCAGGAACGCGGGGTCCACGCCCATCGGCTCGCCCTCCGCCGTGGTACCGCCGGCTCCGGTGTCCTGCACGTCAGCGCCCTTTCCCGCGTCTTCCCGCATGTCCAGCAATTCCCCCGGTGCTTCCCCGATGTTCCCCCGGTGCACTCTCCCGCGTTTCCCGGCGCCGGGACATTTCCTTCCCGGCCAAGCGGAACCGCAGTTGGGACAGTATTTCGCAGGTGAGGCCAACGGCGGTCCGCGCACCCCTTTTACCACGGGGGTCTACGCGCGTATCGTCAGTTCTGGCATGGCCACACCAAGTGTGGCGCCGGTACCTCCCCCTCAAAAGGTCACGTCCGCTCCCTCGGATTTCCCCCATCGGACCGGGATCCACCGAGATCCACCGAGATCTATGGAGGCACGTAATGCCCGTGCTCAGATCCGGCTCCCCCACCCACCGCCCCGCGCGCTCCCGCGCGGCCGTGGCCGGGATCCTGCTCACGACCGTCTCCCTCCTCGTCGGCCTGCCCGGCACGGCCGGCGCCACGGCCGCCCGGCGCGCCCCCGAGCCCACCCACCCCGGACAGGACTGGGCCGGCTCCCAGATCGCCAGGCACGAGGGCGGCAAGGCCGGCGTGCTGCCGCCGCCCTCGCTGACCGCGTCCGTCGAGGGCGTCGACGTCAGCAGCCACAACGGCAACGTCGCCTGGTCGACGCTGTGGACCGCCGGCGTGAAGTTCGCCTACGTCAAGGCCACGGAGTCGACCAGCTACACCAACCCCTCCTTCGCGCAGCAGTACAACGGCTCCTACAACTCCGGCATGATCCGCGGCGCTTACCACTTCGCGACGCCCGACACCTCCAGCGGCGCCGCCCAGGCCAACTACTTCGTCGCCCACGGCGGCGGTTGGTCCAAGGACGGCAAGACCCTGCCCGGCGCGCTGGACATGGAGTACAACCCCTACGGCGCCACCTGTTACGGGCTGAGCGCCGCGGGGCTGGTGAACTGGATGAAGGACTGGTTCGCCACCTACAAGGCGCGCACCGGGCGGGACGCGGTGCTCTACACCTCCACCAACTGGTGGAAGCAGTGCACCGGCAACTCCGCCGCGTTCGGGGGCACCAACCCGCTGTGGGTCCCGCGCTACGGCTCCTCGGTCGGCGAACTCCCGGGCGGCTGGGGCTTCCACACCATCTGGCAGTACACCTCGACCGGCCCGACGGTCGGTGACCACAACCGCTTCAACGGGGCGTACGACCGCCTCCAGGCGCTGGCCAACGGCTGACCGCACGGCGGGCCGGCCCGTCCTCCCGCGCAGGGGGACGGGCCGGCCTCCGCCGCGCCGGCGCCCGGCTCCTACGCCGCCACCGGGACCTCGGGCCGCTCCCCGTTCGCGGCCGGCGTCAGGGCCAGTTCCAGCACCTGCCGCACGTCCGCGACCGGGTGCACCTCCAGCGCTTCGAGGATCTCGGCCGGGACGTCGTCCAGGTCGGGTTCGTTGCGCTTGGGGATGATCACGGTGGTGATGCCGGCGCGGTGCGCCGCCAGCAGCTTCTGCTTGACGCCGCCGATCGGCAGCACCCGCCCGGTCAGCGAGACCTCACCGGTCATCGCGACGTCCGGGCGGACCTGGCGGCCCGACAGCAGCGAGGCCAGTGCGGTGGTCATCGTGACGCCCGCGCTGGGCCCGTCCTTGGGGACGGCACCGGCCGGGACGTGCAGATGGACGCCGCGCTCCTTCAAGTCACCCACCGGGAGCTCCAGTTCGGCACCGTGCGAGCGCAGGAAGGACAGCGCGATGTGCGCCGACTCCTTCATCACGTCGCCGAGCTGACCGGTCAGCTGGAGCCCGGAGGCGCCGGTCTCCGGGTCGGCCAGCGACGCCTCCACGTAGAGCACGTCGCCGCCGGCCCCGGTGACCGCGAGGCCGGTGACCACGCCGGGCACCGCGGTCCGCCGCTCGGCGGGGTCCTGCGCCGACTCCGGGGTGTGGTGCGGGCGCCCGATGAGCGACCGCAGTTGGTCCGCGCCGACGGTGAACGGCAGCTTCCGCTCGCCCAGTTCGTGCTGGGCGGCCACCTTGCGCAGCAGCCGGGCGAGGGACCGCTCCAGATTCCGCACACCGGCCTCGCGGGTGTACTCGCCGGCCAGCTTGCGCAGCGCGGCGTCCTCGACGGTGACCTCGCCCGCCGCCAGGCCGGCGCGCTCCAGTTGGCGCGGCACCAGGTGGTCGCGGGCGATGACGACCTTCTCGTCCTCGGTGTAACCGTCCAGCCGGACCAGCTCCATCCGGTCCAGCAGCGGCTCCGGGATCGCCTCCAGGACGTTGGCGGTGGCCAGGAACACCACGTCGGACAGGTCGAGTTCGACCTCCAGGTAGTGGTCCCGGAAGGTGTGGTTCTGCGCCGGGTCCAGCACCTCCAGCAGGGCGGCGGCCGGGTCGCCCCGGTAGTCGGAGCCCACCTTGTCGATCTCGTCCAGGAGGACGACCGGATTCATCGAGCCGGCCTCCTTGACGGCCCGCACGATCCGGCCGGGGAGCGCGCCGACGTAGGTGCGCCGGTGGCCGCGGATCTCCGCCTCGTCCCGGACGCCGCCGAGCGCGACCCGGACGAACTTCCGCCCCATGGCGCGCGCCACGGACTCGCCGAGCGAGGTCTTGCCGACGCCGGGCGGCCCGACGAGCGCCAGCACGGCTCCCCCGCGCCGCCCCCCGACGAGCCCGAGCCCGCGCTCCGACCGCCGCTTGCGGACCGCCAGGTACTCGGTGATCCGCTCCTTGACGTCCTCCAGTCCGGCGTGGTCGGCGTCCAGCACGGCCCTGGCGCCGGCGATGTCGTAGGCGTCCTCGGTGCGCTCGTTCCAGGGCAGCTCCAGGACGGTGTCCAGCCAGGTGCGGATCCAACTGCCCTCGGGGCTCTGGTCGCTGGCCCGCTCCAGCTTGTCGACCTCCTTGAGGGCGGCCTTGCGCACCTCTTCCGGCAGGTCGGCGGCCTCGACCCGGGCGCGGTAGTCGTCGCCCTCGTCCTCCGGGTCGCCGTTGAGCTGGGCCAGTTCCTTGCGGACCGCCTCCAGTTGGCGCCGCAGCAGGAACTCCCGCTGCTGCTTGTCGACGCCCTCCTGGACGTCCTTGGCGATGGACTCGGCGACGTCCTGCTCGGCCAGGTGGGAGCGCAGCACCTCGGTGGCGTACTTCAGTCGGGCCACCGGGTCGACGGTTTCCAGGAGTTGGAGCTTCTGCTCGACGGTGAGGAAGGGCAGGTAGCCGGCATTGTCGGCGAGCGTGGGGACGTCGTCGATGCCGGTGACCCGGTCGACGACCTGCCAGGCGCCGCGCTTGCGCAGCCAGCTCGTGGCCAACGCCTTGTATTCCGTGACGAGTTCGGCGACGGCGCCCGGCGGGGGCTCGGGGGCCGGCTCCTCGACGGTGGTGCCCTCGACCCAGAGCGCGGCGCCCGGTCCGGTGGTGCCGGAACCGATCCGCACCCGGCCCAGGCCCCGGATCAGGGCGCCCGGGTCGCCGTCGGACAACCGGCCGACCTGCTCGATCCGTCCGAGCGTGCCGATCGCCGCGTACGTCCCGTCGATCCGCGGCACCAGCAGCACCCGCGGCTTGGCGCCCGACGGGGCGGCGGCCTGGGCGGCCTCCACCGCGGCGCGCACCTCGGCGTCGGACAGGTCCAGGGGCACCACCATGCCGGGCAGGACGACCTCGTCATCGAGGGGCAGCACGGGCAGGGTGAGCGGTGTGGACGCCGGCTCAGCAGTCATGATCTCCCCTTCGGCAAGCAAGTTGAGCTTTACCCACTCAATGCCGGGGAGCCGGCGGTTGTTCCCCGCCACCTGTTCGCTGTGAGCGATCAGCGCGGGGCAACTCGGTTACGGGGCAGGGCGCATGGGCCCTGCGGGAGGGTGCCGCTACCAGTGGGCGGGGCGGCGCAGCCCCCGCGGCAGCCGGGTGCGCGCATCGCCCCGGGCGGCGTTCACCTGGGCCTGTGTCAGGAAGAGGCCGTCGGTGAGGTCGGCGCCGCGCAGATCGGCGTCCCGCAGATCGGCGCCGATCATGTCCGCGCTCCGCAGGTCCGCGCCCCGCAGGTCGGCGGCGATCAGATACGCGCCGCGGAGGTTGGCGCCCCTGAGGTCGGCGCCCTTCAGCCGGGCCCCCATCAGGTCCGCGCCCCGCCGCTCCTTCTTACGGCCCGGGACCCTCGCCCGGACCGCTTCGCTGACCCGCAGCAGCAGGACGTTGACCTCACCGCGGTGCCCGGCCACGTCCACCGCGGCCAGCTCCTCGGCGGTCCCCAGGGTCAGCCGCTCGGTCTTCTCCAGGGCGGAGCGCAACTCCTCCCGTACCGCGGCAGGCAGCGCGGCGCCGGCCGCTCCGGTGGAGTCGGTGCTCGCACCGGGCGCCGGCAGCGCCACCGCCTCCGTGAGGTACCAGAGCAGCTCGTGGAGTTGGCGCAGCACGGCGAACGCGTCGAACATCGGCCGGGCGGTCTCGGGCGCGCTCCGCCAGTCCCGCCCCTCGAAGGTGACCTGGGAGACCTTCTGCCCGGCGCCGAAGCACTCGAAGACCGTGCAGCCGGAGAAGCCGCGCTGCCGCAGGTCCCGGTGGATGCCACAGCGGAAGTCGGTCGCCAGGTTGGGGCAGGGCCGCCCGGCCTCCTTGTCCAGCGCGAAGTCCGCGGACCGGGCGAACGGCAGCGCCACACAGCACAGCCCGAAGCAGTTTCCGCAGTCGGAGCGCAGCGGCAGCCGGTCGGCCTCCGGGGCCTGCGGCGGGGTGGACGCGCGGTCCTCCTGGGTGGGGCGACGCTCGTGCGACACGTTCTCAGCTCCTGCGGCCGGCGGTCGCCCTTCCGTTGCGGCGCCCGCGAGGCGACCCATTCTCCGGGATCGGCGCCGCCGGCGGACGGGCCGGGGTCAGGGCGTCCGGGGCGCCCGCAGCGCCGGGTGGCCCAGGTCGCCCAGCAGCGGGGCGGGTCCGGAGCGCTGCGCCCGCCAGTGCCGGAGCAGCGGCCAGGCGGCCAGGCCGAGGACGAACGAGAGCAGATGACCCCAATCGGTCAGCGGGTCCGATGCGTTGAGCAGCCCGGCCACCGCCTGGTAGCCGGCCGCGGCCACCAGGGGCCAGCGCGCCCAGGCGGGCAACAGCCCGGCGAGCGCCCCGATACAGGTCATCACGCCGAAGCTGATCCCGTAGTCGAGGCGGTGCAGTGAGCTGTCCGGCAGCGACCCGGCGGCGACCGAGAAGCCCACCGGCATCTCGGTGGCGAGGGTGGCCAGCGCATGGCCGCCGAAGAACACCACCGCGGTGCGCACCCCGCCGATCCGCCGCTCCAGGGCGGTCATCACGAACAGGAAGACCAGCGCGAACCCGGAGGTCACCCCGCCGGCTATCCACAGCGCGCTGGCGACGAGCACCAGCAGCGGCGCCTGCGCGAGGTGGGTCACGTCCGTACTGGAGCCCTGGAGCAGCGCGGCGACCACCGAGGGGTTGCCGTGGTCGGCGTAGAACGAGGTGGCCAGGAGCAGCAGCGCGTAGCAGAGGGTGAAGGGGGCGCCGGTGGGGGTGGGGAGCAGCCGCCAGGGGCGCAGGCCCTGCCAGGGGCGGCGGGCCGGGGCGTCCACCGGGTCGGGGGCGGCCGCGGCCGCCTCCCCGCGCTGGCGGGGGACACCGGCGAGCAGTGCCGGGGCCGCGCCGCCGGGGCCGGCCACGGTCGGGGCCGCCCCGTCGCCGACCGGGGCGCCGTCGACCGGCTCCGCCGCACTCGTCATCCCAGGTCCTCTCCCCGCCCCCGCGCACCGTTCGCGCCCCACTGTGCCCGGCCAACCCATGAGTCAGCTATGTGAGTGATATCCGTCACGGCCGGCAACCCCCGTGTGGTGCACCGGTGTTGCCCCCTCCCCCGCGCGAGGCCGCCGCCCGCCGTCGGTGGACCGACCGGAGGGGACGTTGCTAAAGATGGCCGCATGGCTCCCGTTCACCCCTGGCATCCGCACGCCGGCGCCGAACCGGCCGTACGCACCCTGGACCGTCGCGAGGGCCCCCACGGGGAGGTGGTGCTCCGGCAGCGCGACCCGGTCGGGGCGGCCCCCGGGGAGGCCGGTCCGGTCTACGAGATCATCGCGAACGGCTGCTTCCTTATGGACACCTCCGACGGGCGTTCCGAGCGGCTGCTGGTCGACGCGGCGCTCGCCGCGCTGCCGCCGGACCGCCCCCGCCCCTCGCTGTTGATCGGCGGGCTGGGCGTGGGCTTCTCGCTGGCCCGGGCGGCCGCCGAGCCGCGCTGGGGCCGGATCGCGGTCGCCGAGCGGGAGGCGGCGGTGATCGACTGGCACCGCGCCGGCCCGCTCGCCACGGTCTCCGGCCCGGCGCTGGCCGACCCGCGCACCGCGGTCCTGCCCACCGACCTACTGGCCCACCTGCGCACGGACGCCGCCCAACACCCTTACGACGCCCTGTGCTTGGACATCGACAACGGCCCCGACTGGACCGTCACCGACGACAACGACACCCTCTACTCCCCCGCCGGACTGGCCGCCTGCCGCGCCGCGCTGACCGACGGCGGGGTGCTCGCGGTGTGGTCGGCCCAGCCGTCCCCGGCGTTCGAACGGGCGCTGGAAAACGCCGGATTCGGGGGCGTACGGACCGAAGAGATCCCGGTTGCCCGAGGCGTCCCGGACGTTGTCCACCTTGGGCTCCGGTGCGCGTAGGGCGCGTAGCCGACTGTCACATCATGCCCTTACGCTGCTGCCCAGCACGACGCGACAAGACACGACCACGCAGGCAAGACGCGACCACGCAGGGCACATGCAGGGGCGGGCGATGGACCAGACTCAGACAACCCAGGGCGGCACCACCGCGGCCACGCCGGGCGCCCAGCGCCGGGTGCTGGTCGTGGAGGACGATCCGACGATCGTCGACGCCATCGCGGCCCGGCTGCGCGCCGAGGGCTTCCAGGTGCAGACGGCCACCGACGGCCCGGCGGCGGTGGACACCGCCGAGGCGTGGCAGCCCGATCTGCTCGTCCTCGACGTGATGCTGCCGGGCTTCGACGGCCTGGAGGTGTGCCGCCGGGTGCAGGCGCAGCGCCCGGTGCCGGTGATGATGCTCACCGCCCGGGACGACGAGACCGACATGCTGGTCGGCCTCGGCGTCGGCGCCGACGACTACATGACCAAGCCGTTCTCCATGCGGGAACTGGCCGCCCGGGTGCACGTGCTGCTGCGCCGGGTCGAGCGGGCCGCGCTGGCCGCGCACACCCCGCGCAGCGGCATCCTGCGGCTCGGCGAGCTGGAGATCGACCACGCCCAGCGCCGGGTCCGGGTGCGCGGCACCGACGTCCACCTCACCCCCACCGAGTTCGACCTGCTGGTCTGCCTGGCGAACACCCCGCGCGCGGTGCTCTCCCGCGAGCAGTTGCTGGCCGAGGTCTGGGACTGGGCGGACGCCTCCGGCACGCGCACGGTCGACAGCCACATCAAGGCGCTGCGCCGCAAGATCGGCGCCGAGCGCATCCGCACGGTCCACGGCGTCGGGTACGCCCTGGAGACCCCGCCGGCATGACGCTTCGGTGGCGGCCGCGCGCACGGGACCTGTGGGACCGGTTCTGGGAGGGGTTGCGGCCGCTGGACCCGTACCGCTCCGTCAAGGCCGCGCTCGGCGCGCTGGTGATCGTCTCGGTGATCATCACCACACTCCTGGTGTTCGTGGCGATGCACTCGGCGACCGAGCTGCGGGTGATCACGGTCTTCTCGATCATCGCCTCGCTGCTGATCACCCAGTTCGTGGCCACCGGCCTGACCGCCCCGCTCGGCGAGATGACCGAGGTGACCAGGGCGATGGCGCACGGCGACTACACCCGCCGGGTGCGCGCCGGCCGCCGCGACGAGTTCGGCGACCTGGCCGACGCCTTCAACCGCATGGCCGCCGACCTGGAGGCGGTGGACACCCACCGCAAGGAACTGGTCGCCAACGTCTCGCACGAGTTGCGCACCCCCATCGCGGCGCTGCGCGCGGTGCTGGAGAACGTCGTCGACGGCGTCTGCGAGCCGGACTCGGACACCATGCGCACGGCCCTGAAGCAGACCGAACGCCTGGGCCGCCTGGTGGAGCACCTGCTGGACCTGTCCCGTTTGGACAACGGCGTGGTCCCGCTGCACGCCCGGCGCTTCGAGGTCTGGCCGTACCTGTCCGGGGTGCTCAAGGAGGCCAACATGAGCCGCGGCGCCTCCACCCTCTCCGGCGTCACCGGCTCCGGCGCCCACACCCGCACCGACGTCCACCTCCACCTCGACGTCTCCCCGCCGGAGCTGACCGCGCACGCCGACGCCGAGCGGCTCCACCAGGTCGTCGCCAACCTCATCGACAACGCGATCAAGCACAGCCCGCGGCACGGCCGGGTCACCGTGCGCGCCCGCCGCGGCGACGGGCCGGAGAGCCTGGTGCTGGAGGTCCAGGACGAGGGCCCCGGCATCCCGGAGTCGGAGCGCTACCGGGTCTTCGAGCGGTTCAACCGCGGCGGCCCCGGCTCCTCCGGCCCGGGCACCGACGGCGGGACGGGGCTGGGCCTGGCGATCGCGCGCTGGGCGGTGGACCTGCACGGCGGCCGGATCGGGGTGGCCGAGTCACCCCGGGGTTGCCGGATCCGAGTCACTCTTCCGGGGCTCACGTCATCCCGGGGCTGACGTCGGCTGACGTAGGGTCGGTGGTGGGAGCACTGATTTCCGGGGTGCTACGGCGATGCGCGCTACCCGCACGCGGGCAAACCTCGTGTGTTTCCCGCCAAGTCAGGCCCTGAAACCCTTCGGTGAATGTGACGTGCGCGACGAGTGACCCTCCCGGACTGCACCAAAGGTCACAAGAGGCGTAGCCTTTATTCCCGCTGTCCACCACCTTAGGAAGCGGAAGAGGGCGGTTGCCGCCGTGTCGCTACAGTCCCCCAACAGTGCGAGTGTCTCGACCGAACAGGAAGAGCAGCGGAAGAATCCCGCTGCGGCGTTCGGTTCCAACGAGTGGCTCGTCGACGAGATCTACCAGCAGTACCTCCAGGACCCGAACTCGGTAGACCGAGCCTGGTGGGACTTCTTCGCCGACTACAAGCCGGGCGGTGCCACCGCGCCGAACCAGCCGGCAGCAGGCGCTGCTCCGGCGGCCCCGGCTCCGTCGGCACCTGCCCCGGCGGCCCCCGCCGCGGACGGGCCGAAGCCCCCCGCCCAGCCGGCCGCGCCGGCCCAGCCCGCCGCCCCGGCCAAGCCGGCCGCCGCTGCTGCGCCCGCGCCTGCCAAGGCCGCTCCCGCGAAGCCCGCGGCGAAGGCCGCCCCGGCGAAGAGCGCGCCCACCGGCGAGGCCCCCGCGGGCCCCGAGCTCGTCACCCTGCGCGGCCCGTCGGCCGCCGTTGCGAAGAACATGAGCGCGTCCCTGGAGCTGCCGACGGCCACGTCCGTCCGCGCGGTCCCGGTGAAGCTGCTGTTCGACAACCGCATCGTCATCAACAACCACCTCAAGCGCGCCCGCGGCGGGAAGGTCTCCTTCACGCACCTCATCGGGTACGCGATGGTGCAGGCCCTCAAGGCCATGCCGTCGATGAACTACTCCTTCGCGGAGAAGGACGGCAAGCCGACGCTGGTCAAGCCGGCGCACATCAACCTCGGCCTGGCCATCGACCTGGTCAAGCCGAAGGGCGAGCGCCAGTTGGTCGTCGCGGCCATCAAGAAGGCCGAGACGCTGAGCTTCTTCGAGTTCTGGCAGGCGTACGAGGACATCGTCCGCCGGGCCCGGGACAACAAGCTGACGATGGACGACTTCACCGGGGTCACCGCGTCGCTGACGAACCCCGGCGGCATCGGCACCGTCCACTCCGTGCCGCGTCTGATGCCCGGCCAGTCCATGATCATGGGCGTCGGTTCGATGGACTACCCGGCCGAGTTCCAGGGCACCTCGCAGGACGCCCTGAACAAGCTGGGCGTCTCCAAGGTCATGACGCTGACCAGCACCTACGACCACCGGGTGATCCAGGGCGCCGCCTCCGGCGAGTTCCTGCGGGTCATGAGCCAGCTCATGCTCGGCGAGAACGACTTCTACGACGACATCTTCAAGTCGCTGCGGATCCCCTACGAGCCGATCCGTTGGATGCGGGACATCGACGCCTCGCACGACGACGACGTCACCAAGGCCGCCCGGGTCTTCGAGCTGATCCACTCCTACCGGGTCCGCGGCCACGTCATGGCCGACACGGACCCGCTGGAGTACCACCAGCGCAAGCACCCCGACCTGGACATCACCGAGCACGGCCTCACCCTGTGGGACCTGGAGCGGGAGTTCGCGGTCGGTGGCTTCGCCGGCAAGTCCATGATGAAGCTGCGCGACATCCTGGGCGTGCTGCGCGACTCGTACTGCCGCACCACCGGCATCGAGTTCATGCACATCCAGGACCCCAAGCAGCGCAAGTGGATCCAGGACCGGGTCGAGCGCCCGCACAAGTCCCCCGAGCGCGACGAGCAGCTCCGCATCCTGCGCCGGCTGAACTCCGCCGAGGCGTTCGAGACCTTCCTGCAGACCAAGTACGTCGGCCAGAAGCGGTTCTCGCTGGAGGGCGGCGAGTCGGTCATCCCGCTGCTGGACGCGGTCATCGACTCCGCGGCCGAGGCGCGGCTGGACGAGGCCGTCATCGGCATGGCCCACCGCGGCCGGCTCAACGTGCTCGCCAACATCGTCGGCAAGTCCTACGCCCAGCTCTTCCGGGAGTTCGAGGGCAACCTCGACCCGAAGTCGATGCACGGCTCCGGCGACGTGAAGTACCACCTGGGCGCCGAGGGCACGTTCACCGGCCTGGACGGCGAGCAGATCACCGTCTCCCTGGCCGCGAACCCCTCCCACCTGGAGGCCGTCGACCCGATCGTCGAGGGCATCGCCCGCGCCAAGCAGGACATCATCAACAAGGGCGGCACGGACTTCACCGTCCTGCCGATCCAGTTGCACGGTGACGCGGCGTTCGCCGGCCAGGGCGTGGTCGCCGAGACGCTGAACATGTCGCAGCTCCGCGGCTACCGCACCGGCGGCACGGTCCACGTCGTCATCAACAACCAGGTCGGCTTCACCGCCGCCCCGGAGTCGTCGCGCTCGTCCATGTACGCCACGGACGTGGCCCGCATGATCGAGGCGCCGATCTTCCACGTCAACGGCGACGACCCCGAGGCCGTCGTCCGGGTCGCCCGGCTCGCCTTCGAGTTCCGCCAGGCGTTCAACAAGGACGTGGTCATCGACCTCATCTGCTACCGCCGCCGCGGCCACAACGAGCTGGACAACCCGGCCTTCACCCAGCCGCTGATGTACGACCTGATCGACAAGAAGCGCTCGGTGCGCAAGCTCTACACCGAGTCGCTGATCGGCCGGGGCGACATCACCCTCGAAGAGGCGGAGCAGGCGCTCCAGGACTTCCAGGGTCAGTTGGAGAAGGTCTTCACCGAGGTCCGCGACGCCACCACGGCGCCCGGTGCGGTGGAAGTGCCGCAGCCGCAGGCGGAGTTCCCGGTCCACGTGGACACCGCGGTCTCCCAGGAGGTCGTCAAGCGGATCGCCGAGTCCCAGGTCAACATCCCCGAGAACATCACCGTCCACCCGCGCCTGCTGCCGCAGCTCCAGCGCCGGGCGACGATGGTCGAAGAGGGCACGATCGACTGGGGCATGGGCGAGACCCTGGCCATCGGTTCGCTGCTGATGGAGGGCACCCCGGTCCGGCTCGCCGGCCAGGACTCCCGCCGCGGCACGTTCGGCCAGCGCCACGCGGTGCTGATCGACCGGGAGACCGGCAACGACTACACCCCGCTGTTGTACCTGTCCGAGGACCAGGCGCGGTTCAACGTCTACGACTCGCTGCTCAGCGAGTACGCGGCGATGGGCTTCGAGTACGGCTACTCGCTGGCCCGTCCGGACGCGCTGGTGATGTGGGAGGCGCAGTTCGGCGACTTCGCCAACGGCGCGCAGACCGTCGTCGACGAGTTCATCTCGTCCGCGGAGCAGAAGTGGGGCCAGACCTCCGGCGTCACCCTGCTGCTGCCGCACGGCTACGAGGGCCAGGGCCCGGACCACTCCTCGGCCCGGATCGAGCGCTTCCTCCAGCTCTGCGCGCAGAACAACATGACCGTCGCCATGCCGACGCTGCCGTCGAACTACTTCCACCTGCTGCGCTGGCAGGTGCACAACCCGCACCACAAGCCGCTGGTCGTCTTCACCCCGAAGTCGATGCTGCGTCTGAAGGCCGCGGCGTCGAAGGCGGAGGAGTTCACCACCGGCGGCTTCCGGCCGGTCATCGGCGACAGCACGGTCAAGCCCGAGGACGTCCGCAAGGTCGTCTTCTGCTCCGGCAAGGTCTACTACGACCTGGAGGAGGCGCGGACCAAGCGCGGCGCGAACGACACCGCCCTGGTCCGGATCGAGCGGCTGTACCCGCTGCCCGGCAAGGAACTCCAGGCGGAGATCGCCAAGTTCCCGAACGCCGAGAAGTACCTGTGGGCGCAGGAGGAGCCGGCGAACCAGGGTGCCTGGCCGTTCCTCGGTCTCAACCTGATCGACCACCTGGACCTGGCGGTCGGCGCCGACGTCCCGCACGGTGAGCGCCTGCGCCGCATCTCGCGGCCGCACGGCTCCTCGCCTGCGGTCGGTTCCGCCAAGCGGCACCAGGCCGAGCAGGCCCAGCTCGTGGCGGAGGTCTTCGACGCGTGAGCGTCTAGTCCGTGACCACGGCCCCGAAGGGCCCGTTCCCACCCAGGGTGGGGCGGGCCCTTCGGGCTGTCCGGGCCCGGCGCGGAGGCCGGCGGCCCGCGGCACGGGCGGTCCGCGCGGCTGCCTATCCTGGCCGCAATGTCCCTTTGACCTGCTGGAGAGCACGTGTATTTCACCGACCGCGGCATCGAGGAGCTGGAGAACCGGCGCGGCGAGGAGGAGGTCACCCTCGGGTGGGTGGCCGATCAGCTCCGGACCTTCGTCGACCTCAACCCGGACTTCGAGGTGCCGGTGGAGCGGCTGGCCACCTGGCTGGCCCGGCTGGACGACGAGGACGAGGAGTAGGGCGTAGCCGAGTAGGGCGTAGGGGCGTAGGGCGCACGGGGCCGTCACCTAGGGGAACGCAAGGGGCGTATCAGGGCACGGTCGGGGTTGAGCCCGCTTGACTCTCCCGGACTGCGATATATCGTGTCTAACGAAGACGCGATATGTTGCGTTGTCCGCCTACCCAGGGGAGGCCAGGTATGTCAGCCCAGTCCGAGTGGACGGTCTCCGGGCCGCGCACGCTGGAGTTCGCCGAGCCCGTCCGGACGCTGACGGTGCGCCTGGTGGGCGGCACCGTCAACGTCGTCGGCACCACCGAGGACGGCCCGGCCCGCCTGGAGGTCTCCGCGGTGGACGGCCCGCCGGTGTCGGTCTCCCACGAGGACGGCACCCTCTCCGTCGGCTATGACGACCTGCCCTGGAAGGGCTTCTTGAAGTTCCTCGACCGCAGGGGCTGGCAGCGCAGCGCGGTGGTCTCGGTGACGGTGCCGGCCACCACCCGCGTCGAGGTCGGCGTGGTCGGCGCCGGCGCGGTCGTCTCCGGCATCTCCGGCCCCACGGAGCTGCGCGGGGTCAACGGGGACGGCACCCTCGTCGGCCTCTCCGGCGCGGTCCGCGCCGACACCGTCAGTGGCAACGTCGAGGCCCAGGCACTCACCGGCGACCTCCGCTTCCACTCCGTCTCGGGCGATCTGACGGTCATCGACGGCACCGGCGGCGCGGTCCGCGCCGAGTCCGTCAGCGGCGACATGGTGCTGGACCTGGATCCGGCGACCGGCGCGGAGATCGAACTGACCACGGTCTCCGGCGAGATCGCCATCCGGCTGCCCGACCCGGCCGACGCCAAGGTGGACGCCGGCACCACCACCGGCGCGGTCACCAACGCCTTCGTCGACCTCCGGGTCACCGGCCAGTGGGGCGCCAAGCGGATCACCGGCTCGTTGGGCGCCGGCACCGGCCGCCTCCGGGCCACCACGGTCTCCGGCGCCCTGGCCCTGCTGCGCCGCCCCGCCTACGAGGAGTCGGACGGCCCCGCCGGCGCCGCGTCGTCCGGCGCGCCGGGCGAAGGCCCCTCCCCCACGACCCCGCCCGCCGGGAAGAAGGTGCTCTGAGCATGCCCCCCGTCTTCGCCCACGGCCGCCTGCGGCTCTACCTCCTCAAGCTGCTCGACGAGGCCCCGCGGCACGGCTACGAGATCATCCGCCTCCTGGAGGAGCGCTTCCAGGGGCTCTACGCCCCGTCCGCTGGCACGGTCTACCCCCGGCTGGCCAAGCTGGAGGCCGAGGGCCTGGTGTCCCACACCACCGAGGGCGGTCGCAAGGTCTACTCCATCACCGGCGCCGGCCGCGCCGAGCTCGCCGACCGCGGCGGCGAACTGGCCGATCTGGAGCTGGAGATCCGCGAGTCGGTGGCGGCGCTCGCCTCCGACATCCGCGAGGACGTCAGCGGTTCGGCCCGCGATCTGCGCCGCGAGGTCAAGGAGGCCGCCCAACAGGCCCGCGCGGGCGGCCAGAAGGGCAACGGGAAGGCCGGCGGCAAGGCCGGTCGCGGGGCCCCGGGCGGGCGCCCGTTCCCGGAAGCCTCGGACTACTTCGACGGCGCGTACGGCGACAAGGACGCCTGGCGGCAGGCGAAGGAGGAGTTCCGGCGCGCCAAGGAGGAGTGGAAGGAGCAGGCCCGGCGGGCCAAGGAGGAGAGCCGGCGCGCCAGGCAGGACGCCCAGCGGGCCCGCAAACAGGCCCGGGACGCCCAGGTGTTCGCCCGCGAGGAGGTCCAGCGGGTGATCCGCACCGTCCAGGAGCAGGCCCAGGGTGTGGTGCGCACCGGGGACTGGTCGGCGGCGGTGAAGGAGGCGCTGGCCGAGGTCTCCCGCGAGGTCGGCCGCTTCACGGGCGCCCCGTCCGGTGCCGGCGAGCGCGACGGCGCCGCGGACGGCCCGCGGGTCACCGTCGAGCGGGTCGACCTCACCAAGGAGGCCCCGGAGTCGGCGCCCCCGGAGGAGGCCGCCGCGCCGGCCGCCGGGGCGGCGCCCGCGCCGCCCGAGCCCGCCGCGCCCGCCTGGGCCACCGAGCCCGGCAGCGGCGATCCGGCCCGCGACTTCGACCGCCTGCTGGACCGCTTCCGCGACGACCTGCGGGACGCGGCCCGCGACCACGGCGTCACCGCGGAGCAATACGCCGAGTCCCACCGCCGGTTGGCGTCGGCCGCCGCCCACATCGGCACGCTGCTGCGCCGCCCCGGGGCGGGCGACGACGCCTCGGCGACCCCCGACGACGGCACGGGCGCGGACGGCGGCCCGGGGGCCGGCCGGGGGGCGTAGGCGCGGGCCGGCGGACCCGGTGGTCGGGCGCCCACGTGCGCTCCCCCGACCCGGGGCCGCCGTTGTTCCGTCCCCTGCGGAGGCCGAGCCGGCCGCCGGCGCCCCACGTACCGCCCTCAGCCCGCGCGTTCGGCGGGCGGCCGGGCCAGCGTCCGCGCCACCGCCTCGTACGTCACCCCGCGGCCGGCGAGCACCGCCCCGGCCGGTCCGGAGCGGGCGGTGAGCGCCAACAGCAGGTGCTCGTCGCCGACATGCCGGTCGCCGCGGCCGAGCGCGATCCGCAGGGCGCGCTCCAGCACCGCCTTGCCCTCCGGCGCGAACGCCCGGCGCATCCGTTTGCCGCGCCCGCCCCGGCGACCACCGGCGGCCAACGCCCCGGCGCCGTGCGCCTCCTCCACCCGCGCGATGACCTCCTCGACGTCGATCCCGAGCCCGGCCAGCGCCGCCGCGTCGGCCGCCGTGAGGCCGGCCCGCCGGCGGGCCGCCGCCAGGTCGTCGGCGAGCGCCGCCCGTGGCGCGCCGAGCCCGTCGAGCGCCGCGGCGGCCGGGGTGCCCCGGCGGTCCAACACCGCCAGCAGCAGCTCCGGTTCGCCGATGGTGTCGCTGCCGGTGCGCTCCGCGTGCGCCCCGGCGTCGCGCACCACCGCCCGCGCCCCGACCGTGAGCCTCTCGAACATCAACGCCTCCCGTGCTTCTTGTGGACCGCCTGCCGACTGACCCCCAGCTCGGCGGCGATCTCCTGCCAGGACCAACCCTTCGCGCGGGCGCTGCGCACCTGTACGGCCTCCAACTGCTCCAGCAGCCGGCGGAGCGCGGCGACGGCACGCAGCCCGGCCCGCGGGTCCGGGTCACTCGCCCGTGCGGCGAGATCCGTTGCTTCGGTCATGATGTCAACGTAGGTTGACGGACAGAATGCGTCAACCCCGATTGACGGCCCTCTTCTCAAAGGTGCCCCTCCGCACCCCAACCCCCTTGACCTCAACCGCACTTGAGGGATCAGGCTCGTGCCGCACCCAGAAGAGCCCCACGCGAACGGAGCCGTCATGCCCCCGACCGACCCCGCCCCGACCCTCGAATTCCCGGACGTCCAACGGCCCGACACCGGCACCGTCCTGATCAGCCCCTGGCTGGTACCGGACGCCCGTTTCCAACGCCCGGCGGCCGACGCGGTGGTGGACGCCTGGGAGGCGCAGCCCCGCCCGGCCGCGATGCTGACGCTCACCACCTTCCTGAGCACCGACGGCGGCCACGTCCTCAACTACGCGCAGTGGACCGACGACGCGGCCCACCGGGAGTGGGTGCGCACCCGGCGCCCCGCCGCCCTCGCCCCCGTCGACGCGGCCCTCCCCGGCATCCGCCGCCCGGGCGTGGTCCGCTACCGCCACCACCGCAGCCACGTGGCCGCCGAACGCGCCACGCGGACACCGGAGTTCGTGGTGACCCCGACGTTCGCCACCGCCACAGCGGACGCCCAGCGCGCCCTCGCCGACACCGTGCTCGGGATGCTGGCCGAGGAGCCCGTCCCGGGGCTGCTCGGCGCCCACTTCCACTTCTCCCAGGACGGCCGCCGGGTGCTCAACTTCGGCGAGTGGCGGGGCCGTTCGGCCTGGCGGGCGTTTGCCGACAGCGCCGCTCCGGCCCGACTGCGGGCGGCGATCGAGGCGCTGCCCGGGGTCGCTCCCGCCCCGGCGGTACCGGCGGACGACGCGGCGGTGGGCACGCCCGGCGTACCGGCCGTGCCCACCTATGTGCCGCACCGGAGCCTGGTCAACGTCCCACCGCCAGGCCGCGGTTGACGCCCCTTCGGGGCCGGTGCCGACGGCTCAGACCGTCAACACGACCTTCCCGAAGAGCTCCCCCTCCGCCATCTTCGCGAAGCCCTCGCGCGCCCGGTCCAGCGGCAGCGTCGAGTCGATCACCGGCCGGATGCCCTTGGCGGCGCAGAAGTCGAGCAGTCCGGCCAGCTCCTCCTTGCTGCCCATGGTCGATCCGACGACCTTCAGCTCCAGGAAGAAGATCCGGTTCAGCTCGCCGCTCTTGGGCGTGAAGCCGCTGGTGGCACCGGAGATGACCAGGGTGCCGCCGGGCCGCAGCGACCTGATCGAGTGCGACCAGGTGGCCGCGCCGACCGTCTCGATCACCGCGTCCACCCGCCCGGGCAACCGCTCACCGGTCGGGAACGCCGCCTCGGCGCCCAGCTCCACGGCGCGCTTGCGCTTGGCCTCGTCCCGGCTGGTGGCGAAGACCCGCAGGCCAGCGGCGGCGCCCAGCACGATGGCGGCGGTCGCCACCCCGCCGCCGGCGCCCTGGACCAGCACGCTGTCACCGGGCCGGACGCCGGCGTTGGTGAACAGCATCCGGTACGCGGTCAGCCAGGCGGTGGGCAGGCAGGCCGCCTCCTCGAACGACAGCTCCGCGGGCTTGGCCAGGACGTTCCAGGCGGGCACGGTGACCCGCTCGGCGAAGGTGCCCTGGTAGCGCTCGGTGAGGATGGAGGGCTTCTCGTCGGGGCCGACGCCGTGGCCGGTCTGCCCGATGACGGAGTGCAGGACGACCTCGTTGCCGTGCTCGTCGATGCCGGCGGCGTCGCAGCCGAGGATCATCGGGAGCGACGCTTCGGTGATCCCGACGCCGCGCAGCGTCCACAGGTCGTGGTGGTTGAGGGAGGCGGCCTTGACGTCGACGGTGGTCCAGCCGGGGCGGGCGGTGGGGGCCGGGCGCTCCCCCAATTCCAGTCCGGAGAGCGGCTGATCGCGGTCGATGCGGGCGGCGTAGGCAGCAAACATGATCCCAAAGTAGGCCGCCGGCGGGCCCCGCGACAGCGGGCGCGGGTGTGACACGCACCGCCCGGCGGGTGCGCGCGGGTGGCCGGATCCGTGCGGTCGTTTCCCGCCGACGCCGCCCCATGCGGACGGGCCGGGCCGGCACCCCTTGGGGGTGTCGGCCCGGCCCGTTTTCCGGTGGTCGGTCCGCGGCGGACCGGTCAGCGCCGGGCCACGCCCTCCGCGCGGGCGGCGGCCGCGACGGCCGCGGTGACGGCCGGGGCGACCCGCTCGTCGAACGGCGAGGGGATGACCTTGTCCGCGCTCAACTCGTCGGCGACGACGGCGGCCAGCGCCTCCGCGGCGGCGAGCTTCATGCCCTCGGTGATCTGCGCGGCGCGCACCTGCATGGCGCCGGCGAAGATGCCGGGGAAGGCGAGCACGTTGTTGATCTGGTTCGGGAAGTCGCTGCGCCCGGTGGCGACCACGGCGGCGTACTTGTGGGCGACGTCCGGGTGGATCTCCGGGTTGGGGTTGGCCATCGCGAAGATCAGCGAGTCCTTCGCCATCTTCGACACCGCCTCCTCCGGCACCGTGCCGCCGGAGACCCCGATGAAGACGTCGGCGCCGTCCAGCGCCGACTCCAACGAACCGGTCAGGCCGGCCTTGTTGGTGAAGCCGGCCAGCTCGCGCTTGACGTCGGTGAGGTCGTCCCGGTCCGCCGAGACCACGCCCTTGCGGTCGCAGACGGCCACGTCGCCGATGCCCGCGTTGATCAGGATCTTGGCGATGGCGACACCGGCCGCGCCGGCGCCGGAGATGACCGCCCGCAGGTCGCCGAGCTCGCGCTCGGTGAGCTTGGCGGCGTTGCGCAGGGCGGCCAGGGTGACCACGGCGGTGCCGTGCTGGTCGTCGTGGAAGACCGGGATGTCCAGCCGCTCCTGGAGCCTGCGCTCGATCTCGAAGCACCGCGGCGCCGAGATGTCTTCCAGGTTGACGCCGCCGAAGGACGGCGCGAGCCGGACGACGGTCTCCACGATCTCGTCGGTGTCGGTGGTCGCGAGCGCGATCGGGACCGCGTCGACACCGCCGAACTGCTTGAAGAGGATGGCCTTGCCCTCCATCACGGGAAGGGAGGCTTCCGGCCCGATGTCGCCCAGCCCCAGCACCGCCGTGCCGTCCGTGACGACGGCGACGACCTGGGACTTCCAGGTGTAGTCGTGCACGAGCTCGGGCCGCTCGGCGATGGCGCTGCACACCTTGGCGACGCCCGGCGTGTACGCGAGGGACAGGTCGTCCCGGTCGCGGACCGGCACGGTCGCCTGGATGGCCATCTTGCCGCCGCGGTGCAGGGCGAAGGCCGGGTCGAAGGGCTCGCCGGACGTGCCGTCCGCGCCGCCCGCACCGGTCTCGCGATCGCTGCGAGGATTGACGATCTCCGCTGCCACTGTTCTTAGACCCCTTTGTCGTAAATCAGTTGAGGGTGGCCACTCCCTGGTTGGGGGGTGGGCGGGCACCGCGCCCGCGCCCTGCGCCGCGGATGGCCGCCACGCGGGGGGAGGTACGGACGCCGGGCGCGCCGCACACGCGCCCTGAGCCCCGGATGAGGGGTGTAACGACCCTTTCTACCGGACGGGCATGCACGCCGACGAGTCAGATTCGTTACCTGCTGGTACAAGGCCCCGACAATAGCGACGGAATGCCCAAAATCACTGAACGCCCTCCGGGCCGTCCGTATTCCGAGACATCGCCCCTTCGTCGGCGTTCTCCCTATCCTCCGCGGGCAGCCGATTCCCTTGCGCCGGAAGGCCGGTAGTGACCATTGCCCGTCCGTTATGCGATTTTGACCTGAACGGCAGTCCGAATACCGGAGTCCGGATGGCAAGATTCCGTCACCGACCGAGGGCGCGACGCCCAAAGGTGCCCAAAGGTGTGTGCCCACCCCCTTCTCACCAGCGCATCGGCTGCCCACACTGGCACGTCGGTTACCCATCCGCAGGAGGATCCGCATGACCGCAGACACCACCCGTCGCGCGGCGGCCGGCAGGCCCGGCAGGTCCGTCAAGACTGCTGCCGCGATAGCCACGGTCACCGCATCGCTGCTGCTGCTCAGCGCTTGCGGTGACCAGACCCAGGCGGCGCAGGCCCGGCGGGAGGCGGCGAAGAACCGGAATCCGCACGCCCCGCTTTTCAGCAAGTTGCCCAAGGACGTCCAGGACAAGGCGATGCTCCAGGTCGGCTCGGACATCACCTACAAGCCGGTGGAGTTCCGGTCGAACGGCAAGGTGGAAGGCATCGATCCGGATCTCGCCGCCGCCATCGGCAAGGAACTGGGCATCAAGCTCAATTTCAACAACGCCACCTTCGACACCCTCATGGGCGGCCTGAAGTCCCAGCGCTATGACATCGCGGTGTCGGCGATGACGGACACCAAGGACCGCCAGCAGGGCGTCGACTCCACCACCGGCAAGAAGATCGGTGAGGGCGTCGATTTCGTGGACTACCTCAACGTCGGCGTCTCGCTCTACACGCAGAAGGGCAAGACCCAGGGCATCGACGGCTGGGAGACCATGTGCGGCAAGAAGCTGGCCGTGCAGCGCGGCACCGTCTCGCACGACCTGGCCAAGGAGAAGTCCAAGTCCTGTGAGGCGGACGGCCAACAGCCGATCTCCATCGAGGCGTTCGACAACGACTCCGAGGCCCAGACCCGGCTGCGCACCGGCGGGGTCGACGCGGTCTCCAGCGACTACCCGGTCGCGGCCTACGCGGTGAAGGTCTCCGGTGGCGGCAACGACTTCCAGATGGTCGGCGGCGCCCCGCTCAAGGCGGCCCCGTACGGCATCGCCGTCCCCAAGGGGCAGGAGAAGCTGCGCGACGCGATCAAGGCGGCCGTGGAGCTGGTGATCAAGAACCACGCGTACGACGCCGTCCTGGCCAAGTGGAACGTCAGGGACGCCGGCGTCAAGGAAGTGAAGATCAACGGCGGCTCCTGAGGCCGGCGTTCGACCCGCCGAAGCCGGCGCGGTCCGCGCGTCCCTCCGTTACGCCTCTCCCGTCACACGCTGAAAGGCAGCCCTGTGTCAGTCGACGTCGACAAGCCGGCCGAGCCGCCGGCGGCCGCTCCGCCCCAGCCCGAGCCCATCAAAGCCATCCCCGTCCGCCACTACGGCCGCTGGGTCGCCGCGCTCGTCGTCATCGGGCTGCTGGCGCTGCTCGTGCGGGCCTTCGCCTCCGGAAAGGTCAACTGGGGCGCGATACCGGAGTACATGTTCAACGCGGACATCCTCAAGGGTCTGCGCAACACGTTGTGGATCACGCTGCTGGCGATGGTGATCGGCATCGTGCTGGGCGTGATCCTGGCGGTCATGCGGCAGTCCAAGAACCCGGTGACCTCGACCGTGGCGTGGTTCTACGTCTGGTTCTTCCGCGGCACCCCGGTCTACGTCCAGCTCTTCCTCTGGTTCAACCTCGGCCTGGTCTTCCAGTACATCGACATCATGCCGATCTACAAGGACGAGTGGTCGGACTTCATGACCCCGTTCCTGTGCGCGCTGCTCGGCCTCGGCCTCAACGAGGCCGCGTACATGGCCGAGATCTGTCGGGCCGGTCTGAACGCCGTCGACGAGGGCCAGACCGAGGCCGCGCACGCGCTGGGCATGAGCCACGGCAAGACCCTGCGCCGGATCATCGTGCCGCAGGCGATGCGGGTGATCGTGCCGCCGACCGGCAACGAGGTCATCAACATGCTCAAGACCTCGTCCCTGGTCATCGCGGTGCAGTACTACGACCTGTTGCAGGCCGCGCAGAACGTCGGCCGGGACTCCGGCGTGGTGGTCGAGATGCTGATCCTGGCCGCCGCCTGGTACTTGATCGCCACGACGGTGCTCAGCATCGGCCAGTACTACCTGGAGCGCTACTACGCCCGCGGCTCCAGCCGCCAGCTTCCGCCCACCCCGTTCCAGCGCCTCAGGGCGAAGCTGGCCGGCCCGAACCGCGCCGGAGGTGCGGCATGAGCAAGCCCACGAGCAGGACCGCGATCACCGGCTCCGGCAAGGCCGCCGTCCCGATGGTCAAGGCCGAGGGCGTCCACAAGTCCTTCGGCAACGCCCACATCCTCAAGGGGATCGACCTGGAGGTGGCGCCCCGGGAGGTGTTCTGCCTGATAGGCCCCTCCGGCTCCGGCAAGTCGACGTTCCTGCGGTGCATCAACCACCTGGAGAAGATCAACGCCGGCCGGCTGTCGGTCGACGGCGAACTGGTCGGCTACCGGGAGCACCACGGCAAGCTCTACGAGCTGCGCGACCGCGAGGTCGCCGCCCGTCGGCGGGACATCGGGATGGTCTTCCAGCGCTTCAACCTCTTCCCGCACATGACCGCGGTGGAGAACGTCATGGAGGCGCCGGTCCAGGTCAAGGGCGAGGCCAAGGCGTCCGCGCGGGAGCGGGCGGTCAAGCTGCTGGACCGGGTGGGGCTGGCCGACAAGGCCGGCAACTACCCCTCGCAGCTCTCCGGCGGCCAGCAGCAACGGGTGGCGATCGCCCGGGCGTTGGCCATGGAACCCAAGCTGATGCTCTTCGACGAGCCGACCTCGGCCCTCGACCCGGAGCTGGTCGGCGACGTGCTGGACGTGATGAAGGACCTGGCGGCCGACGGCATGACGATGGTCGTGGTCACCCACGAGATGGGCTTCGCCCGCGAGGTCGGCGACTCGCTGGTCTTCATGGACGACGGCGTGGTCGTCGAATCCGGCCACCCGCGCGAGGTCCTCACCAACCCCCGGCACGAACGGACCCAGTCGTTCCTGTCCAAGGTGCTCTGACGGGACCGACCGCGACGGCGCGGTGGACGGGACCGGCGCGGTCCCGCCCCCCGCGCCGGGTGCCCGCGCGGCGCCGGGGGTTACTTCAGCGCCAGCACGAGGCTGTCGGTCGGCGAGGCCCATACCGGGCGCACCTCGGCGAACCCGGCCGCGCGCAGCGCCTCGGCGTGCCAGCGCAGCGGGGGCGTCTCGCCGTCCGCGTGCTCGCCGTAGATCGCGAAGCGCTCGGCGGTCGGCCCGGCCAGGTACGGGTCGGCGGCGGCCCGCCGCCACCACTCCGCCCAGTCGACCGCGCCGGCCTCCTTGGCGCGCGCCATCCGGGCGTGCCGGAACTCCCGCTCGGCGGCGTTGATCCGCGGGGTCTCCTCGTCGGGCATGTGGTCGGCGTTGAGGAACACCCCGCCGTCCCGGACCAGGCCACCCAACTGCCCGTACAGCGCCCGCAGTTCGGGCGCATGCAGCCAGTGCAGCGCGGTGGCGGTGAGCACCGCGTCGAAGGAGTCGTGGGGCAGCCGCGCGGGCCACTGCGGGTCCTTGAGGTCGGCCCGGACGAAGCGGATCCGCGGCTCGTCTGCGAAGTATCCCTCGGCGATCGCCAGCAGCGCCGGGTCCAGGTCGACGCCGACGCTCTCGGCCTTGGGGAACCGCCTCAGCAGCCGGTCGGAGATGCTGCCGGTGCCGCACGCCAGGTCGAGCACCCGGGGCTTGGGACCCACCAGCGCCTCGACCATGTCGAGCATCACCCGGAACCGCTCCTCGCGGTCCGGCATGTACCACTCCTGCTGGCGGTCCCAACTGTCCTGCCACGCCTGCCAGTCGCCGTCGAGCACGGTCTCGGTCATTGCCACCCCTCCGGTACGTAATACCCTCGTACTGACAACACCCATTACGCCTGGGTGCTTGCACCTTAGACGCCGTCCCGTAAGGATTACAAGTGGAACTGGCCTATTACTCGGACTATGCCGTGCGACTGGTCAACACCGAGCAGCCCGAGCGCGGCGGGGACAGTCTCAGCTCGGTCGAGGCGGTCCGCGAACTCTTCGGCGTCGCCCAGCAGGCCGCCCGGCGGGCCACCGAGAGCGATGTGACCCGGCTGCGGGCGGTCCGCTCCCGGCTGCGGGCGGTCTTCGAGGCGGCGGACGGCGGCGACGAGGTGCGCGCGGTGGACCTGCTCAACGCCCTGATGATGGAGTTCCCGGTCAGCCCGCAGATCTCCGGCCACGAGTTCCGTGATGACGACGGACGCCCCAAGTGGCACATGCACATCGCCGACCACGCCGCCAACGCCACCGCCGGCTACACCGCGACCGCCTGCATGGGCCTGGCGTTCCACCTCACCGAGCTGGGCGTGGACCGGCTGGGCATCTGCGAGGCCAGACCCTGCCGCAACGCCTATCTGGACACCTCGACCAACCGGTCCCGGCGCTACTGCTCCGACCGCTGCGCCACCCGCTCCAACGTCGCCGCCTACCGCGCCCGCAAGCGCCGGGAGAGCGGCCGTACCGCCGACAGCGCCCAGGCGCCCCAGTCGAGCACCGCGCGCGGCGAGCGCTGAAGCCCGCGCGGCGGCCGCACCCGCAGCCAGGCCCGGGCGATCACCAGCTCGTCGGGGACCGCCCCGAACTCCCGGCTGTCGTTCTCCACGAACGGATTGTCGCCGCGCACCCACCAGCCGCCGTCCCGCCGCTCGACCGCCCGCTTGACGATCAGCAGGTCCTGCCGGAACGGGTGCCGCAGCACGACCACGTCACCGGGGCGCACCGCCGCCCCGTACCGGACCACGAGCTGGTCCCCGGGCCTGAGCGTCGGCACCATCGACGGGTTGTAGACCTCGGCCAGCCCCAGCGCCCGCAGCGGCCCGCCGCGCGCCGACTCCGCGCCGTCGTCCACGCCCCGCTCCGGCCCGCGCACCCGCTCCGGCATCCGTACCTCCCACTGCTGCCCCCGTCCGACCCTCACGGACCATCCTCCATCAGTCCCGACCCGGTGCCGGACTTTTGCCCTAAGACCCCCGGGGCGCCCGAGAAAAGCCTTCCCGCACCGAGTAATCTCGCACCTGAGAAGACGATCACGAGGAAGGACTGAACATGCTTTCCCGCCTGTTCGCCCCGAAGATCCGGGTCAGCGCCCACTGTGACCTGCCCTGCGGCGTGTACGACCCCGCCCAGGCCCGCATCGAGGCCGAGTCGGTCAAGGCCGTCCAGGAGAAGTACCAGGCCAATGAGGACCCGGACTTCCGCACCCGCGCCGTCCTGATCAAGGAGCAGCGGGCCGAGCTGGCCAAGCACCACGTCTCGGTGCTGTGGAGCGACTACTTCAAGCCCCCGCACTTCGAGAAGTACCCGGAGCTGCACCAGTTGGTCAACGACACCCTCAAGGCGCTCAGCGCCGCCAAGGGCTCGAACGACCCGGCCACCGGCCAGAAGGCCCTGGACCTGATCGCCCAGATCGACAAGATCTTCTGGGCGACCAAGAAGGGCTGAGCCCGTCTCAACCCGCCCGGCCGGCGCTCACTTTGATCGCCCGGTCCCGGAACCGACCGCACCCGGTCCGCACCCCGCCGCAACCCGGCGGACGTCGCGGGCCGGGTGCGGCCGTTCCCGGTAGCGCCACGGACCGCCCGGCGGCGGGCGATAGCCCCGCCCTATAAGCCCCTGACGCCTCAGTGTTCGACCGACAGCGGCCCGCCGTGCCGGACCAGCCAGTCGTGGTACGCCTCGCTGGCCCAGGCGATCTCCGTGTAGGCGGCGGTGAGGTCGGCGAACAGGTCGTCGGCGGAGGCGGCCGGCGGGCCGTCCGCGCGGCAGGCCATGAACAGCCGGACCGCCAACGGGTCCCCGTACAGCGGGCGGATCGCCATGCCGGGGCGGGAGCGTGCGGTGGGCTGGCAGGGGGTGACCACCTCGCCGGCCATGACGAGGTCCACGGCGGTGAGGTAATCGCCGTGCACCACCCGGGGGTTGATGCCGGCCGCGGCCCAGATGCGGCGCAGGCCGGCCCACTCGCCGTCCACCGTCGGGTCGACCATCCACTGGTCGGCGGCCAGGTCGGCGACCCGGACGACGGGATGGCCGGCCGCCGGGTGACTCTCGGCGAGGGCGATGAACTGCGGTTCCCTGGCGAGGAGTTCGTGCGCGAGCAGCCCGTCGGGGACGCGCAGCGGGGCGCCCTCGACCTCGTGCACGAAGGCCGCGTCGAGCTGGCCCATCGCGACCATGTGGAGCAGGGCGTTGGCGGACACGTCGGTGCGTATCGTGGTGTCGGTCTCCGGCAGGCGGGCGCGCAGTCGGCGCAACCAGCCGGCGACGGCCGGGCTGTTGGTGCTGCCGATCCGCAGCCGGGTGCCCTCCTCCCGTACGGAGACCGAGGCGACGTCCTCGACAAGCGCGCGCATTTCGGCCACTATCGGCCGGGCGCGACAGAGCACCGAATGCCCTAGCGGGGTGGGACGACTGCCGGTCGGCTCGCGGAAGAAGAGCTGACCGCCGAGGGCCTTCTCGATGCGGTGGAGCTGGGTGGTCAAGGAGGGTTGGGTCATCCCCAGCTGACGGGCCGCCTTGCGCACGCTGCCGGTGTCGGCGATGGCGCACAGGGCGCGAAGATGCCTTACCTCAAGCTCCACGCCCGGAGCATAAACGCGCAGGCGCAACTCACACCAGGCTTTCACCACCGGTCCGAACTCCGGCCCTTCACCAGCGCGTTGGCCGGTCGCCACCCGGGGTATTGACCCGCGCTATCGCCACCTGGCATCTCCGCCTTCCGGGTGAACTCCGTCCACACTCAACGGCACCAAGAAATCCGCAGGGCCCCGGCCGCCGCCCCACACGGCGGCCGTACGGCCCCTCGGAAATAAAGGAGCCCCCCACATGAGAACTCCCAAGACGGCGCTGTCGGCTGCGCTCGGTCTGGGCCTCGCCGCCGCGCTCGCCGCGGCCGCACCGGTGTCGGCCGCGCCCGCCACCGCACACTCCGCCCCCCACCACAGCACCCCCGCCTCGATCGCCGCCTACACCGGCTCGGCGGCCGAGAAGGCGAACACCAAGGCGTTCTTCAACGCCGTCATGGCGGTGGCCAAGGCCAAGCACCTGGCCAACCCGTCCCTGAAGTCGGTGACCGTCACCTACGACGCGAGCGCCGCGCCGTCCTTCGCGGACCAGATATCCCAGAGCGCCTCCATCTGGAACGGCGCCGTGCAGAACGTCAAGCTCCAGGCGGGCAGCGGCGGCGGCGACTTCCAGTACAAGGAGGGCGACGACCCGCGCGGTTCGTACGCCAGCACCGACGGCCACGGCAAGGGCTTCGTCTTCATCGACCACAGCCAGGCCCAGCAGTACAACTCGGTCCGCGTGGTCGCCCACGAGACCGGTCACGTGCTGGGGCTGCCGGACCACTACGAGGGCCCGTGCAGCGAGCTGATGTCCGGTGGCGGGCCCGGCCCGTCCTGCCAGAACACCCAGCCGGACGCCAACGAGCGCGCCCAGGTGGACCAGCTCTGGGCCAACGGCCTGGCCGGCGTCCACTTCGGCGGCTGACCTCCCGGGTCACCTCCGGGACGCGGCACGGCGGTCGCCCGTCGTCCGCCCGGCCGGGCTGACGGAGACCGGGCGGACGGCGGGCCGGGGCTGACGGAGCCCGGCACCTGGCGGGGTCGGCCTCCGTACCCCCCACCAGCCCTCGCGCGCCGTACGTCCGCCCATGCGGTGGGGCTCCTCCCGAGCCCCACCGCTTGCGCGTGCAAGGGGAGTTGACCGGTCAGCGCCAGAGGGCCTGGCCGAGGGCCAACCCGGCGCCGGCGGCGGCCAGTCCGGCCACCAGGCTGAGCACCACGTTGAGCGCGGCGTACCGGCGCGCGCCGTCGGCGGCCAGCCGCAGCGTCTCGTAGGAGAACGTCGAGTAGGTCGTCAGCGCCCCGCACAGGCCGGTGCCGAACAGCAGTTGGAGGTCCGGGCCCGCGGCGCCGGTCAGCACGCCCAGGACGAGGCTGCCGCCGACGTTGACGGCGAGCGTCCCCCAGGGGAAGACGGAGTCGTGCCGGGACTGCACGAAGCGGTCGGTGAGGAAGCGCAGCGGTGCCCCGACCATGGCACCGGCCACCACCAGCAGCCAGTTCACTCGCGCGAGTCCTCCCCGCCGGCGGCCGTGCCCGCCCGGCCCCGGAACGCGATCGTCTCGCACGGGTCGAGGGTCATCAGGCCCCCGCCGGCGAGGAGTTCGGTCAGTTGCGGCAGGAACGCCCGCACCCGTTCCTCGGTGTCCACCACGATCACCGCCACCGGCAACTCCTCGCTGAGCGAGAGCAGTCGGTGGGTGTGGATCAGCGAGGTGGCCCCGAAACCCTCGATGCCGCGGAAGGCGCTCGCCCCGGCCAGCCCCGCCGCGCGGGCGCGGTGCACGATCTCCGCGTAGAGCGGCCGGTGGTGCCAGAGGTCCTGCTCGCCGACGAAGACGGTCAGCCGCAGGCCCGGCTCGCCGGCCGGCACCGGCCCGCCCGGGGACCCGGCCGGGCCGCGGCCCGCCGTGCCGCCCGTCACGTCGTCGGTCATGCCGCCCGCCGCCCCGGTCCGACCAGCGCGCGGGTGGTGGCCGCGGCGAGCGCCACCGCGGCCAGTGCGGCGAGCAGGGTGCCGGCGAGATAGGCCAGGGCCAGCGGCAACCGGCCGGCACCCACCAGACGTTGGATGTCCACCGCGTAGGTGGAGAAGGTGGTGAAGCCGCCGAGGACGCCGGTGCCCAGGAACGGGCGGAGCAGCCGGTGGGCGCTCCACACCTCGGTGATCAGCACCATCAGGACGCCCATCAGCGCGCAGCCGACCACGTTGACCAGCAGCGTGGTCCAGGGGAAGGCGTCCCGCGCGCTCGGCCAGAGCAGCCCCGCGCCGTAGCGGGCCGAGGCGCCGAGGGCGCCGCCCACGGCCACCGCGCCGATCACCGGCCACTGGCCCTGCCAGGGCAGCGGGCGGCGGGCTGGTTCGTCCATGGTCCGCGGGCCTTTCTGCTCTGCGCGTGCGACCGGGCGTCGTCGCCCTCAGGTTAAGCCGCGCCGTTTGACACGGCTAAACATGGGATGTTCCCATCACTGGTGGAATCGGCGCCCCGTCGGATGAGTGCCGACGGACGCGGAACCCACGCCCCGCGAACGAGAGGACGGCGCCGATGCCGCTGCGCAGTACCGCCCGCACCAGCCTCGTCGAGCTGGTCATCGAGCAGATGGAGCGGCTGATCGCCGACGGCGAGTGGCCGGTCGGCGCGAAGATCCCCGCCGAGCCGGTGCTGGTCGAGCAGTTGGACGTCGGCCGGAACACCGTCCGCGAGGCGGTCCGCGCCCTGGTGCACACCGGAATGCTGGAGCCGCGGCAGGGCGACGGGACCTACGTCCGGGCCCGCAGCGGCTTCGGCGCGGCGGTCCAGCGCCGGCTGCGCCGGGCCGCCAACTTGGAGGCGTACGAGGTCCGTTCGTGCCTGGAGCGCGATGCCGCCCGTTATGCGGCCGAGCGCCGCACGGACGAGGACCTGACCGCGCTGCGGGAGGCGCTGGCGGTGCGCGGCCGGGCCTGGGACACCGGCGACGCGGCCCGGTTCGTGGAGGCGGACATGCGCTTCCACCGGGCGGTCGCGGCCGCCGCGCACAACGGCCTGCTGGCCGAGTTGTACGAGCAGTTCAGCGACGCGCTGCGGGAGGCGCTGGCGGCCGTGGTCGACACGCCGCTGCTGCCCGACGCGGTCCGGCACCAGTTCGACGCGCACGCCGCGATCGTCGACGCCATCGAGGCGCGGGACCCGGACGCCGCCGAGCGGGCGGCGCTGACGCACCTCGCGGAGGCGGCGCAGGTGCTGCGCGAGGCGCCCGCCGAACCGGCCCAGAAGACCAAGACCGCCGGTGCCACCAACGGGACGGCCCGGAACGACGGGACACAGGAGGAAGCCCAGTCATGACCCAAGGACCGCCGACGGAGATATCCGAGGCGCGGCCGGCCGCCGGGCCGACGACCGCGCCCGGAGGGGGCCCCGCGCCCACCGGCACCACCGGCCGCCGCGCCCTCTATCTCGGCCTCGGCGTCGTCCTGTTGGCGCTGAACCTGCGCCCGGCGCTGGTCGCGGTCTCCCCGTTGGTCGGCACCATCCGCACCGAGAGCGGGATGTCGGCGGCCGCCACCAGCCTGCTGACCGCGCTGCCGCTGCTCTGCTTCGGACTGCTGGCACCGGTCGCGCCGCGGCTGGGCCGACGCTTCGGGATGGAGCGGTCGCTGCTGGCCACCATGGCGCTGATCTGCCTGGGCACCGGGCTGCGGCTGCTGGACTCGGTGGTGGCGCTGTTCGCCGGGACGGTGGTGATCGGCGCCGGCATCGCCGTCGCCAACGTCCTGCTGCCCGGCCTGATCAAGCGGGACTTCCCGGCCAGGGCCGGCCTGATGACCGGGCTGTACTCGATGTCGCTGTTCGGCGGCGCGGCGCTGGCGGCCGGCATCACCGTCCCCGTGCAGCAGGCCGCGGGGCTCAGTTGGCAGGCCACGCTGGCCTGTTGGGGCGCGCTGGCGCTGCTCGCGCTGGTGGTCTGGCTGCCGCAGATCCGCACCCGCACCGACGTCTCCGAGGCCGCCGCCCGGCAGGCCGCCCACCCGGTGCGCGGGCTGTGGCGCTCCCCGCTGGCCTGGCAGGTCACCGGCTTCATGGGGCTGCAGTCGCTGAGCTACTACGCGGCCGCCGCCTGGCTGCCGACGGTCTTCGAGGACGCCGGGATGAGCGCGGGCGACGCCGGCTGGATGCTGTCGTTCTCCTCGCTGTTGGGGATCGCCGGCTCGTTTCTGGCGCCGGTGATCGTCGGCCGCCGGCTGAGGGCCGGCACCCTGGCGGCGCTGGGCGCGGTGCTGTGCGCGGCGGGCTTCGTCGGGGTCTGGGCGGCGCCGGTCGGCGGCGCGTACCTGTGGATGACGCTGCTCGGCCTCGGCCAGGGCGCGGCGATCAGCCTGGCGCTGCTGTTCATCGTCCAGCGCGCCCCGGACACCCGGCACGCCGCCCAACTCTCCAGCATGGCCCAGTGCTTCGGCTACATCCTCGCCGCCACCGGCCCGGCGGTGCTGGGCGCGGTGCACGACGCCTCGGGCTCCTGGACGGTGCCGCTGGCGGTGCTGCTGGTGCTGCTGGTCCCGCAGGTGGCGATGGGACTCGGCGCCGCCCGGCCGCAGCACGTCGCGGGGCGATGAACGGAAGGGGCGGCCGAACGGCCGTCCCCGACGGGCCCGTTGGGCCCCGCGCAGATCCCCCGGAGGCGCCCTACAACCAGCCGTTCCGCTTGAAGCCGCGGTGCATCAGCCAGCAGACCCCCACCATCACGGCCATCACCAGCGGATAGCCGAAGGTCCAGTTCTTCTCCGGCATGTACGCGAAGTTCATGCCGTAGACGCCGGTGACCATGGTGGGGACGGCCAGGATCGCCGCCCAGGCGGACATCCGGCGCATCGCCTCGTTCTGGGCGTTGGCGACCTGGGCGAGGTGCGCCTGGAGTATCGAGTTGAGCAGTTCGTCGAAGCCGGTGATCTGCTCCCGGACCCGGTCGAGGTGGTCCGCGACGTCCCGGAAGTAGGTCTTGATCCGGGGGTCGATGTGCTGCGGCGAGCGGGTGGCGAGCTCCTGGAGGGGGCGGTCCAACGGGGTCACCGCCCGCTTGAAGTCCAGTAGCTCGCGCTTGAGTTGGTAGATCCGGCCGGCGCCGCGGCTGCCCCGGACCGAGAAGACCTCGCTCTCGACGTCGTCGATGTCGTCCTGGACGGCGGCGGCGACGTCGAGGTAGTCGTCCACGACGAGGTCGGCGATGGCGTGCAACACGGCCGACGGGCCGAGCGCGAGCTGCCCGGGCTCGCGCTCCAGTTGCTCGCGCAGCGGGCCCAACGAGCCGTGGCCGCCGTGCCGCACGGTGATCACGAAGTCGGCGCCGGTGAAGACCATGATCTCGCCGGTGTCGACGACCTCGCTGGTGTCGGTGAGTTGGTCGTGTTCCACATAGCGCACGGTCTTGAAGACCGTGAACAGCGAGTCGTCGTAGTGCTCCAGCTTGGGGCGCTGATGGGCGTGGACCGCGTCCTCGACGGCGAGCGGGTGCAGCCCGAACAGCTCGACGATGCCGGCGAACTCCACCTCGGACGGCTCGTGCAGCCCGATCCAGACGAAGCCGTCACCGGTCCGCCGGACCTGCCGGATCGCCTCGTCGGCCGGTCGGTGACCGTCCTGGCGCACCCCGCCGACGTAGACCGCGCAGTTCACCACGGCGGTGCCCAGCGGCGAGCGCGCGGGGTGGCTGAGGTCCACCGCGCCGCGACGCGGCTGCGGCAGCCGGACGGCCTTGCGGAGGTTGCTGATCATCGACACCGGGTCAGTATCGCCCGTGGGCGCGCGCCGACGGTATGTCGGCCGCCTGATTTTGCGCACTCCGCACCGGCCCGTGGTGGACTCCGTGCCCCGCGTTTGCCCCGCGTGCGCCCCGCGCGCCGGCGGGCCCCGGTGCGCGGTCTGCCGCCACCGCGCACCGTCCCGAAAAGCCCTGAACCCCTGGCGCCCTAGGACAGTATCCGTCCTACTTCCTCCCTCATCATCGTTCCCATGAGTGAGACGTCGGCACGCCTGCTGAATCTGCTGTCCCTGCTCCAGACGCCCCGGGAGTGGCCCGGCCGGGAGTTGGCCGAGCGGCTGCGGGTCACCACCCGCACCATCCGCCGCGACATCGAGCGGCTGCGCGAGCTGGGGTATCCGGTGCACGCCACGCTGGGCGCCGACGGCGGCTACCGGCTGGCCGCCGGCACCGCCATGCCGCCGCTGCTGCTGGACGACGAGGAGGCGGTGGCCATCGCGGTGGGCCTGCGCTCGACCGCCGGGCACACCCTCGTCGGCATCGAGGAGGCGTCGGTGCGGGCGCTGGCCAAACTGGAGCAGGTGCTCCCGGCCCGGCTGCGGCGCCGGGTCAGTACCCTGGGCACCGCCACCGTCCCGATGCCCGGCGGCGACGGCCCGACCGTCGACCCGGAGCACCTGACGGTGCTGGCCGCGGCGATCGCCAACCACGAGCGGGTGCGCTTCCGTTACCGGGTGCACGCGGGCGAGCCGAGCCGGCGCCTGGTGGAGCCGCACCGCCTGGTCGCGGCAGGCCGCCGCTGGTACCTGGTCGGGTACGACAACGACCGCGACGACTGGCGGATCTTCCGGGTGGACCGGCTGGCCGAGCCGTTCGCCACCGGGGTGCGGACCCCGCCGCGCGAGCTGCCGGCGGCCGACGCCGGGACGTACGTCCGGGAGCGGATGCGCGGGCTCACGGCCGGGTACCGGGCGGTGGCGACGGTGCGGGGGCCGGCGGCGGAGGTGGCCGCGCGGCTCGGCGGGCCGGCGGTGGGCGAGGTCACCCCGCTCGACGCGGGCAGCTGCCGCTGGCGCAGCACGCCGGATTCGCTGGAGTGGCTGGCGATGCGACTGATGCTGCTGGGCTTCGAGTTCACGGTCCATGAGCCAGCCGAGCTGACCGCCTACGTGCGGGACCTGGGCGGCCGGGCGGTGCGGGCGGCAGGGGCCGGGGCGACGGACGACGCGGCGGGGCCGAGCGGCGGGAATACCCCAGGGGGGTAAGGTGTTGGTCGGGATCGACGGAGGGCGGTCGCCACGCCGGCCGCCACCGGTGTCCCACGGCCCCGCGAACAGGAGGAACAGCCGTCATGACCACCGCGATCGACGGGCCCGTCGTCGAGCTGGAGATCGGCGGGATGACCTGCGCCTCGTGCGCGGCCCGCGTCGAGAAGAAGCTCAACCGCATGGACGGGGTCACCGCCACCGTCAACTACGCCACCGAGAAGGCGCAGGTGACGCTCGCGGAGGGCAGCGGCGTGGCCACCGCCGACCTGATCGCCACCGTGGAGCGGACCGGCTACACCGCCACCGTCCCCGAGCCGCCCGCCCCGGAGCCGTCCGCCGAGGACGCCGGCGACGGCCCGGCCCCGGCGGACGACGGCCCGCTCGCCGCCCTCCGGCAGCGCCTCGCGGTCTCCCTGGCGCTCGCCGTCCCGGTGGTCCTGATGGCGATGGTCCCCGCGCTGCAGTTCGCCAACTGGCAGTGGCTCTCGCTGACTTTGACCGCCCCCGTGGTGGTGTACGGGGCGTGGCCCTTCCACCGCGCCGCCTGGACCAACCTCCGGCACGGCGCGGCCACCATGGACACCCTGATCTCCCTGGGCACCCTCGCCGCCTTCGGCTGGTCGCTGTGGGCGCTGTTCTTCGGGACGGCGGGCACGCCCGGGATGACCCACCCCTTCGCGCTGACGCTGTCCCGTACGGACGGCGGCGACGCCCTCTACCTGGAGACCGCGGCCGGCGTCACCACCTTCATCCTGGCCGGCCGTTACTTCGAGGCCCGCGCCAAGCGCCGGGCCGGCGCCGCGCTGCGCGCCCTGATGGAGCTGGGCGCGAAGGACGTCGCCGTCCTCCGGGCCGGCCGCGAGGTGCGCGTCCCGGTGGGTCAACTGGCCGTCGGCGACCGCTTCGTGGTCCGTCCCGGGGAGAAGATCGCCACCGACGGGCGGGTGGTGGAGGGCTCCTCCGCCGTGGACGCCGCGCTGCTGACCGGGGAGTCGGCGCCCGTGGAGGTGGCCCCCGGCGACACCGTCACCGGCGCCACCGTCAACGCCGGCGGCCGGCTGGTCGTCGAGGCCACCCGGATCGGCGCGGACACCCAACTCGCTCGTATGGCCAAGCTGGTGACGGACGCGCAGAACGGCAAGGCGGCGGCCCAGCGGCTCGCCGACAAGATCTCCGCGGTCTTCGTCCCGGTCGTCATCGCGCTCGCCCTGGGCACCCTCGCCGGCTGGCTCGCCACCGGGCACGGCGCGGTGGCCGCCTTCACCGCGGCGGTCGCGGTGCTGATCATCGCCTGCCCGTGCGCGCTGGGCCTGGCGACCCCGACGGCGCTGATGGTCGGCACCGGCCGCGGCGCCCAGCTCGGCATCCTCCTCAAGGGCCCGGAAGTCCTGGAGACCACCCGCACCGTCGACACCGTCCTCCTGGACAAGACCGGCACCGTCACCACCGGCGCGATGGCCCTGACCGACGTGCACCTGGCCGACGGCGTGACCCGCGCGCAGGCGCTGCGGCTGGCCGGCGCGCTGGAGCACTCCTCCGAGCACCCCATCGCCCGGGCCGTCGCCGGCGCCGCCCAGGAGGCCGAGCCCTCCGGCGCCCTCCCGGTGCCCGAGGACTTCGCCGGCGTCCCCGGCCTCGGGGTCCGCGGCACCGTCGAGGGGCACGCCGTCCTCGTCGGCCGGGAGCGGCTGCTGGCCGACCGCGGTCAGCCGCTGCCGCCCGCGCTGGCCGCCGCCAAGGACGCGGCCGAGCGGGCCGGGCGCACCGCGATCGCGGTCGGCTGGGACGGCGCCGCCCGCGCCGTGCTGGTGGTCTCCGACGCGGTCCGGCCCACCAGCGCCGAGGCGGTCCGCCGACTGCGCGCCCTGGGGCTGACCCCGGTCCTGCTCACCGGCGACCATCGCGCGCTCGCCGAGTCGGTCGCCGCGGAGGTCGGCATCGACGAGGTGATCGCCGAGGTGCTGCCCGAGGACAAGGTCGCCGTCGTCGAGCGCCTCCAGGCCGAGGGCCGCTCGGTCGCCATGGTCGGCGACGGCGTCAACGACGCGGCCGCGCTGGCCACCGCCGACCTCGGCCTGGCGATGGGCACCGGCACCGACGCCGCCATCGAGGCCGGCGACCTCACCCTGGTCCGCGGCGACCTGCGCACCGCAGCGGACGCCATCCGGCTGGCCCGAGCCACCCTCGGCACCATCCGCACCAACCTCTTCTGGGCGTTCGGCTACAACGTCGCCGCGCTGCCGCTGGCCGCCGCCGGCCTGCTCAACCCGATGATCGCCGGCGCCGCGATGGCCTGCTCCTCGGTCTTCGTCGTCGGCAACAGCCTCCGCCTGCGGCGCTTTCGCGCGCTGCGCTGACGCCCGCCCCGTCGCCCGCCGGCCCCGGTCGCGCCCCGCGTCCAGGGGCCGGCGGGCGTCGGAAGCCTCCAGTTCTCGCCGCCGAACGTTGGCGGTTCGCACAGCCGTCCCCCGTCGCCGACCGGCGAGACTGTCCGGGTACCACCCGCTCCACGTACCCCAGGGGACCTCATGACCGGGTCGCGCATCTTGGCCCTCGGCCATTACCAGCCCTCTCGCGTGCTCACCAACGACGACCTCGCCGGCATGGTCGACACCGACGACGCCTGGATCCGCAGCCGCGTCGGCATCCGCACCCGGCACATCGCGGCACCGGACGAGACCGTGGACGCGATGGCCGCCGCGGCCGCCGCGAAGGCACTGGCCACCGCGGGCCTCGCCGCCGCGGACATCGACCTGGTCCTGGTCGCCACCTGCACCGCCGTGGACCGCAGCCCCAACACCGCGGCCCGGGTCGCGGCCCGCCTGTGCCTGGCCTCCCCCGCCACGATGGACCTCAACGTGGTCTGCGCCGGCTTCACCCACGCCCTGGCCACCGCCGACCACGCCATCCGGGCCGGTTCGGCGACCCGCGCCCTGGTCATCGGCGCGGAGAAGTTCACCGACGTCGTCGACTGGACCGACCGCTCCACCTGCGTCCTGGTCGGGGACGGCGCCGCCGCCGCGGTGGTCACCGCCGCCGACGAACCCGGCATCAGCCCGGTGGTGTGGGGCTCGGTCCCGCAGATGGGCAACGCGGTCCGCATCGAGGGCGCCCCGCCCCGCTTCGCCCAGGAGGGCCAGACCGTCTACCGCTGGGCCACCACCCAACTCCCCGCCATCGCCCGCCAGGTGTGCGACCGGGCCGGCATCCGCCCCGAGGACCTCGCCGGCGTCGTCCTCCACCAGGCCAACCTGCGGATCATCGAGCCGGTCGCGGAGCGGATCGGCGCGGTCAACGCGGTCGTCGCCCGGGACGTCGTCGACTCCGGCAACACCTCCGCCGCCTCGGTCCCGCTCGCCCTGTCCAAGCTGGTGGAACGGCGCGAGATCCCCTCCGGTGCCCCCGTCCTGCTGTTCGCCTTCGGCGGCAACCTCTCCTACGCGGGCCAGGTCGTCGCCAGCCCCTGACGCCGCCCGGTCACCGGGTGGCCGGACGGCGTCCGCCTCGCCCGGTGCGGCTCATTCGGTGTCCTGAGGGTGCTCCTCCAGATACATCACGCCGCAGGTGCGGCAGAACGGCTGCGCCTCGGCCGTTCCCCACTTGCCGGCCGATTGGGTGGCGGCGGCCGGGGCCAGCGGCTGCCCGCACATCGCGGTCGTCGCGCCCACCCGGGTCATGTGCCACTTCCTGACCGGCGTGTCCTCGTGCGGCAGCACGCCCTCCGCATACTCAGCGCGCATCTCATGCTCCATGGCAGGTGCACCTCCTACCGCCCACCATGCGCCGCCGCCCCCGGCCCCACAACGCCAGGCCCGGGGCCGGGCGCCCGCGCGCGGGCCGCCGGCTAGAAGATCGACCAGCCGGTCAGCGTCGTGAACTGGTCCAGCGCCGCCATCCCGGCCACCGAGTTCCCCCGCGCGTCCAGCCCTGGGCTCCACACGCACAGCGTGCACCGCCCCGGTACCACGGCCACGATGCCGCCGCCCACGCCGCTCTTCGCCGGCAGCCCGACCCGGTAGGCGAACTCGCCCGCCGCGTCGTACGTCCCGCAGGTCAGCATCACGGCGTTGATCCGCTTGGCCTCGCGCGCCTCCAGCAGCCGGCTGCCGTCCGCCCGCAGCCCGTGCCGGGCCAGGAACCCGCCGGCCACCGCCAGGTCCCGGCACGTCATCTCCATCGAGCACTGCCAGAAGTAGTGCTCGATCACGCTCGGCACCGGGTTCTCCAGGTTCCCGAACGACGCCATGAAGTGGGCCAGCGCCGCGTTCCGGTCGCCGTGGTCGGCCTCGGAGTCGGCCACCGCCTGGTCGAACGCCAACTCCGGGTTCCCGCTCTCGGTCTGGAGGAACTCCAGCATCGAGGTGCTGGCATCGCCCGTCATGGTCAGCAGCCGGTCGGTCACCACCAGCGCGCCCGCGTTGATGAAAGGATTCCTCGGAATCCCGTTCTCCCACTCCAGTTGCACCAGGGAGTTGAACGGCGTCCCCGAGGGCTCCCGGCCGACCCGTTGCCAGATGTCGTCGTGGCCGTGGGACCCGGCCATCACCAGCGCCAGCGAGAACGCCTTGGAGATCGACTGCACCGAGAACGGGACCTCCCAGTCGCCGGTCCCGTAGACCTCGCCGTTGATGTCGGCTACCGCGATCCCGAACTGGTCCGGGGACACCTTCGCCAACGCCGGAATGTAGTCGGCGACGTGCCCGCGCCCCACGAACGGCCTCGCATAGGCCGCTACCTCCTCAAGAACGGCCTGGTAGTCCATAACGGACACGCTAACCCGCCCGCAGGAGCGCCCCCATCGGAGCCCCCCGTCAACGCCCCCGAGGCCCGCCCGGTCGGGACCCGGGTCGGGTGCACCGACCGGGTCACCCATGTCGCGCTCCTCGCCCACATCCCCCAGCCTGGCACGGGAACCGCACGGCCCTCCCCGCCGTTGATCCCGTAACGAATCCGACACCGGGTCGGGCCCACCGACCCGTACGCCCAGGGAGGCAGCAATGTCAGGGTTTCTCGACCGCGCCAAGGAGCAGGCCAAGCAGGGGCTGGCGCAAGGCCGGCAGAAGGTCGACGAGTTGCAGCAGCAGCGCGCCGGCAACGACCTGCTGAGGAAGCTGGGCGCCGCCTACTACGCCGAGCGCCGCGGCAGCGGCACCCCCGATGCCACCCAGAGCGCCCTGTCGGCCCTCGAAGCCCACATCAGCGCCCACGGCGACGGCTTCCTGCACGACTGACGCCCGGCCGCACCGCACCCCCGTCCCCTCCTCCCTCCCCGCTGCCGTGACCCGTTCCTCCCCCGCGCCCCAAGCGCTCCGCCCCCGCCTGCCCTCCCCTCTCCAGCCCGTCGACGACGGGCCGTTCGCCCGCCGCGGCGTCCGCCTCGTCCTCAAACGGGACGACCTCATACACCCCGCCCTCCCGGGCAACAAGTGGCGCAAGTTGGCGCCCAATCTGCGCGCCGCCACCGAGGCGGGCGACCGCGCGCTGCTCACCTTCGGGGGCGCGTACTCCAACCACCTGCGCGCCACGGCAGCGGCCGGCCGGCTCCTGGGGTTCGACACCATCGGCGTGGTCCGCGGCGACGAGTTGGCCCACGCCCCGCTCAACTGGTCCCTGGCCCGCTGCGCCGCCGACGGGATGCGCCTGCACTTCGTCGACCGCGCCACCTACCGCCGCAAGGACGACCCAGGCGTCCTGGCCGCCCTCCGGGACCGTTTCGGCGCCTTCCGCCTGATACCGGAGGGCGGCAGCAACTCCCTTGCCGCGCAGGGCTGTACGGAGCTGGGCCGAGAGCTGCGCGGGCACGCCGACGCGGTCGCGGTGGCGTGCGGGACCGGCGGCACCCTGGCCGGGCTCGCCGCCGGCCTCGGGCCCGGGCAGCGCGCGCTGGGCGTCCCGGTCCTCAAGGGCGGCAGCCCGCACTTCCTGCACGAGACGGTCGCGGACCTCCAGCGCGCGGCCTTCGGCGGGCCGCGCGGCGACTGGACGCTGGCGGAGGGCTTCGACTTCGGCGGCTACGCCCGCCGCACCCCCGAACTCGACGCGTTCACCGAGGCGTTCGAGGCGCGGCACGGCCTGCCCGTCGAGCGGGTCTACGTCGCCAAGCTGCTGTTCGCGCTGACGGCCCTGGTCGAGCGGGGCGCCTTCCCGTCCGGCAGTACCGTCGTCGCCGTCGTCACCGGGACCGGGTAGCCGCCCCGCCGCCCACGGGACGGGTCATGAGGCGCCCTCCCGGTAGGCCGCCGCCTCCTCCAGGTCCAGCCGGCGCAGCAGCGTCCGCATCATCTCGTCGTCGATGCTCCGCGCGTCCCGCAGTTCGACGAAGACCCGCCGCTCGGCGTCGATCATCTCCCGGGCCAGCCGCCGGTAGGTGTCGTCGGCGGACTCCCCGGTCACCTCGTTCACCGCGCCCAGCCGCTCCCACACCGCGTTGCGGCGCCGCTCCAGGACCGTGCGCAGCCGGTCGACGAGCGGCCCCGGCAGGGCGTTGCGCTCGTCCTGGAGCAGGGCGTCGAGGCGGTCCTCGGCGGCCCGGGACGCCTCGTTCTGGGCCTGTGCCTCGGCCAGCGTCTCGGCCTGGGCGTCCCGGCCCGGCAGCCGCAGCGCCCGGATCAGCGGCGGCAGCGTCAGCCCCTGGACGACCAGGGTGGCGATGACGGTGGTGAAGGTCAGGAAGAGCACGAGGTTGCGGGCCGGGAAGGGGCCGCCGGCCTGCACCGTCGCGGGGATGGAGAAGGCGATGGCCAGCGAGACCACCCCGCGCATCCCGGCCCAGCCGACGATGACCGGTGCCCGCCAGGTGGTGTCCGGTTCCCGGGTCCTGATCCGGGCCGAGAGCAGCCGCGGCAGGTACGTGGCGGGGAAGACCCACAGGAAGCGCGCCAGCACCACGACGGCGAACACCACCGCCGCGTACCCGAGCGCCTGCGCGGTGCTGAACTTCCCCAGTCCCCGCAGCACGACCGGCAGTTGGAGCCCGATCAGCGCGAAGACCGCGGACTCCAACACGAAGGAGACCATCTTCCAGACCGCCTCCTCCTGGAGCCGGGTCTCGAAGTCCACCTGCCAGGAACGGTGGCCCAGGTAGAGGCCGACCACCACGACGGCCAACACCCCGGAGGCCCCGACCTGTTCGGCGGCGGCGTACGCGGTGAACGGGATGAGCAGCGAGAGGGTGTTCTCCAGGAGCGCCGATTCCCGCAGCCGGCAGCGGAGCCAGTGCAGCGGCACCATCAGGACGACGCCGATGCCGATGCCCCCGAGGGAGGCCACGGTGAACTCCCTCAGGCCGGCGCCCCAGGTGGCGCTCGCCCCCACGGCGGCGGCCAGCGCCACCTTGTACGCGGTGATCGCGGTGGCGTCGTTGACCAGCGATTCGCCCTGGAGGATCGTCGTGATCCGGTGCGGCAGCCCCAGCTTGCGGGCGATCGCGGTGGCCGCGACGGCGTCCGGCGGGGCGACGACGGCGCCCAGGACGAGCGCGGCGGTCAGCGGCAGGTCCGGCACGAGCAGGTACGCCGCGTACCCGACGGCCAGCGTCGCGAACAGCACATAGCCGACCGAGAGCAGCGCCACCGGCCGGAGGTTGGCCCGCAGGTCCAGGTAGGAGCTGTCCAGCGCGGCGGTGTGCAGCAACGGGGGCAGCAGCAGCGGGAGTACGACATGCGGGTCGAGGGTGTAATCCGGGACGCCGGGGATGAACGCGGCGCCGAGCCCCGCGGTGACCAACAGCAGCGGCGCCGGCACCGGCGTCCTTCGCGCCAGCCCGGCGATCCCCGCGCTGCCCGCGACCAGCAGCAACAGCGGCATCACGTTCACAACCGCACCGTCCCCACACTCCCCCGCCGGCCGTCCCGGCGATCTAACCTGGCCATCATGAGCGAGTGCACGCACGTTCCCGAACTGCCGCGCGCCGAGCCGGCGCCGCTGAGCGAGACCTGCCTGGAGTGCCTGGCCGTGGGCAGCCACCCGGTGCAGTTGCGGCTGTGCCTGGTGTGCGGGCACGTCGGCTGCTGCGACTCCTCCCCGTACCGGCACGCCACCGGCCACTACGAGGAGACCGGCCACGCGGTGATGCGGTCGTTCGAGCCGGGCGCGTCCTGGCGGTGGTGCTTCGTGGACGAGGCGCTGGTCTGAGGGTCACCGGCGGTCGGCGGCGGGTACCGCCGTGGGGCCCCTCAGGGCCCCGGTCTAGCCTTGCCGCATGATCCGCGCAGCGACCCCCGACGACGTCCCCGTCATCCTCGCCATGATCGGCGAACTGGCCGCCTACGAACGCACCCCCGAGGCCGCGCAGGCCACCGAACCGCAGTTGAAGGAGGCGCTGTTCGGCGCGCAGCCGGCGGCCTTCGCACTGATCGCCGAGGACGCCGGCGAGCCGGTCGGCTTCGCCCTGTGGTTCCGGAACTTCTCGACCTGGACGGGCACGCACGGTGTCTATCTGGAGGACCTGTACGTGCGCCCCGAGGCGCGCGGCGGCGGCCACGGCAAGGCGCTGCTGGCGGCCCTCGCACGGATCTGCGTGGAGCGCGGCTACCAGCGTTTCGAGTGGTCGGTCCTGGATTGGAACGAACCGTCCATCGGTTTTTACCGGTCCATCGGCGCCCGGCCCATGGACGAATGGACGGTCTTCCGGCTCACTGGAGATGCGCTCCAGTCGCTCGCGGAGACCGCGCCCGCCAACGGAGCGTAATCGGCCGCGATTTGACGACGCCGACCCCTACCACTGTCCGTGCCTGAAGTTTTACACTCAGTAACAGATGCGCCGTCGGCGAGCCGGGCGTCGCTGTCCGGACGGGCGCCCTGCTCCTTCCGGGCGACACCGGCCCGCGGATCGCGATAGCGTCACAGCCGAACCACGAGCCGCGCCGATCGTTCTCCCGTCGGGAGGGCCACCGGCACGGATACCCCGCAAGAACGTGAAGCACGCCAACCGCTGGTGCTTCCGCACGCATTCCAGCTTTACCAGCTTGTGCCACCTTGGAGGTGAGGGTGTCCCAGATCGCAGGCGAGCCCGGGACTCAGGACTTCGTGGAAGTCCGTCTGCCCGCTGCGGGTGCCTACCTGTCAGTGCTGCGTACCGCCACGGCCGGTCTCGCAGCCCGCTTGGACTTCACCCTCGACGAAATCGAGGATCTGCGCATCGCGGTGGACGAGGCCTGCGCGATCCTGCTGCAACAGGCCGTCCCCGGCAGCGTGCTGAGCTGCGTCTTCCGGCTCATCGACGACGCGCTGCAGGTGACGGTCTCGGCCCCGACGACCGACGGCCGCGCTCCCGAGCGCGACACCTTCGCCTGGACGGTGCTCTCCGCACTGGCCGGCAAGGTCGACTCCAGCGTTGCCGAGGACCGTACGGTCACCATCAGTCTGTACAAGGAGCGCGGCGCCGGTCCCGGACCGTCATGACCGAACAGGGGGCCCCGTGAAAGATGTCGAACGCGGCGCGAGGATGGCGGCGGGCGCGGTCATCCCCGGGCAGCACGCCCGGCCGCATCCGGTGGGTGGGGACGACCACGGCGTCCGGTTGGACGCGGCGGAGCAGGCAGAGCGGGCGGACCACATGGACCACAGCGAGCAGCAGGGCCGGCAGGCCGACCGGCAGGATCCGCCGGCCGCCGGCGGCCGGCCCCAGGAACGACAGTCCCCGGGGCCGGAGGATCCGCACGACCGCAGCGGCGCCCGCGCGCTCTTCTACGAGCTGCGCGAGCTGCCCGCCGGCTCCCCGGAGCACGCGGAGCTGCGCAACACCCTCGTGCGGATGCACCTGCCGCTGGTCGAGCACCTGGCCCGGCGGTTCCGCAACCGCGGTGAGCCGCTCGACGACCTGACCCAGGTCGCCACGATCGGTCTGATCAAGTCGGTGGACCGGTTCGACCCGGAGCGCGGCGTGGAGTTCTCCACGTACGCCACGCCCACCGTCGTCGGCGAGATCAAGCGGCACTTCCGCGACAAGGGTTGGGCGGTCCGCGTCCCGCGCCGCCTCCAGGAGCTGCGGCTGTCGCTGACCACCGCGACCGCCGAGCTGTCCCAGCGGCACGGCCGCGCGCCCACGGTCCACGAGTTGGCCGAGCACCTGGGGATCTCCGAGGAGGAGGTCCTGGAGGGCCTGGAGTCGGCGAACGCGTACAGCACCCTGTCGCTGGACGTCCCGGACACCGACGACGAGTCCCCGGCGGTCGCCGACACCCTCGGCGCGGAGGACGAGGCGCTGGAGGGCGTGGAGTACCGCGAGTCCCTCAAGCCGCTGCTGGAGGACCTCCCGCCGCGCGAGAAGAAGATCCTGCTGCTGCGGTTCTTCGGCAACATGACCCAGTCGCAGATCGCCCAGGAGGTCGGCATCTCCCAGATGCACGTCTCCCGTCTGCTGGCCCGCACCCTGGCCCAACTCCGCGACAAGCTCCTGGTGGAGGAGTAGCCCCACCCACCCCGTCCCGTCCCCCGCCGCCGATGCCGCTCCGGCGCCCCACCCCGACGGGGCGCGGCACGGGAATACCACCCCGCCCCAACACCGTTGTGGCCCCGCAGGGGGCGGCGACGTCCCCTACGGGATCCGTTCGCCCCTCCCTTACGGGGCCACTCGCGCGTTCACGGCGCATCCGTCCACGGGGCCATCTCCGCGCTCTTGGGCCGTCGTTGGGCCTACGGCGTCTCCCGCGGGCCGATGCCCAGCGCCGTGGTCGCCGTCGGGTTGACCAGCAGGACGAGCACGACGATCGCCGCCACCGCCAGCGCGGCACCGGCGGCGATCAGCGCGCCGCCGCCCTTGACGAGGGTCCAGGCGACCGGCAGGGCCACGATCTGGGTGATCAGCGAGGGCCCCCGGCTCCACCGGCGGCGGAGCCACAGCCCGCGCGCGGCGACCAGCGGGAGCACCGCCAGCGCCAGGATGGTCACCCCGCCCATCTCCGCCTGCTGCGGGCTGTCGGGCGCCCCGATCAGCCCGTTGATCAGCATGTAGGCGCCGAGGGCGGCCAGCGCCAGCCCCTCGACGGCGGTGAGCGCCGCGGCGGCGCTCAGCCGGGCGGGACGCGGGCCCTCCGGCTCGGACACCGCGGGGGCGCCGGCGGCTCGCTTCGGGGACTGCTTCTGCTGACTGGTCACCCCAGCAGGGTAGCGCCGGGCCCCGGCCGGACCGCCGGTCGCCCGGAGCGTGGACAGGAGTGAGGCCGGTACCGGCAGGTAGGTACGCTGCTGCATATGCGCGCACTTCTCGTGGTCAATCCCGCAGCAACCACCACCAGTGCCCGCACCCGTGAGGTACTCACCCACGCGCTGGCCAGCGACCTCAAGCTGGAGGTCGCCGAGACGCGGTACCGCGGACACGCCCGCGACCTGGCCCGGGAGGCCGCCGAGGGCGGGGAGACCGACCTGGTGGTGGCGCTCGGCGGCGACGGCACGGTCAACGAGGTCGTCAACGGCCTGCTGACCACCGGCCCCGACCCGGACTCGCACCCCCGGCTCGCCGTGGTCCCCGGCGGCTCCACCAACGTCTTCGCCCGCGCCCTGGGCCTCCCCAACGACGTCGTGGAGGCCACCGGCGCCCTGCTGGACGCGCTGCGCGACAAGAGCGAGCGCACGGTCGGCCTGGGCCTCGCCGCGGGCACCGTCGGCAGCCCGGACGAGGGGGTGCCGGCCCGGTGGTTCACCTTCTGCGCCGGCTTCGGCTTCGACGCGGGCGTGGTCGGCCGGGTCGAGCAGCAGCGCGAGCGCGGCAAGCGGTCCACCCACTCCCTGTACGTGCGCCAGGTCGTCCGGCAGTTCCTGGGCGAGGCCAACCGCCGGCAGGGCACCATCACACTCGAACGACCGGGCGCGGAGCCGGGCACCACGGAGGTCACCGAGAACCTCGCGATGTCCATAATCTGCAACACCGCCCCCTGGTCGTACCTGGGCAACCGCCCGATCTACCCCTCCCCCGAGGCGTCCTTCGACACCGCCCTGGACCTCTTCGCGCTGGACAAGTTCTCGGTGCCGGCGGTGACCCGCTACGGTTCCCAACTCCTCGCCTCCACGCCGGATCGCGGCCCACGCGGCAAGCACGTCCTCTCGCTCCACGACCTCACCGACTTCACCTTGCATTCGCAGGTTCCCCTGCCGTTTCAGATGGACGGTGACCATCTGGGACTGCGGACGAGTGTGACGTTCACAGGCGTACGCCGTGCACTGCGTGTGATTGTGTGAGCAGTAGGGCCTAAAGTCCTTTCACTCGAACGTTTAGACTGGCCTCCACCCCCTGGAATGACGGCTGTGAGCTAGGCGACACCAAGGAATCAAAAAAAAGTTTCCGGAAGGGGTTGTATCCGTCGCCGAGGTTTGCGAGTCTCTTCATGGCGATCGGGACGGCCGCTTTACCGGCCCCCTTGAGAGCCCGAATCCTCCTCCTCATTCCACAGGACCGCACCAGTCGTTGACTGGCTTTCGGCCCTTCCCTTGTGGAGGGATTCGTGAAAGCGTTCACATTCACAAGCAACGTTCCCGTCACACGAGGAGATGGAGCAGCCATGGACTGGCGTCACCGCGCCGTTTGCCGCGAAGAAGACCCCGAGCTCTTCTTCCCTATCGGCAACACCGGTCCCGCGCTGCTGCAGATCGAGGAAGCCAAGGCCGTCTGCCGCCGCTGCCCCGTCATGGAGCAGTGCCTGCAGTGGGCGCTTGAGTCCGGTCAGGACTCGGGCGTCTGGGGTGGTCTGAGCGAGGACGAGCGCCGCGCCATGAAGCGCCGTGCGGCTCGTAACCGGGCGCGTAACGCCAGCGCCTGAGCCGACCTCCCCGTGGCCCCCGAGCCGCAGCGCGCAGTACCTTCGATGCCCGCCCGGAGTTGAAGACCCGGTCGATACCGCATCACCACAGCTTTGAGCCCCGGACCGGGATCGGTCCGGGGCTTGTTGCTGTGTCGGGGCGGCGACGAGCGGCGGCCCGCGCGCCCGCTGCTCAGTGCTTCTTGTCGGCCCGCACGGGGATGTCGAGGAGCACCTGGGTGCCGCCCTCGGGCCGGCGGACCATATCGAACGTTCCGCCCAACTCCCCCTCCACCAGGGTCCGTACGATCTGCAGCCCCAGGTTTCCGGCGCGCTGCGGATCGAAACCCTCGGGCAGTCCGCGGCCGTTGTCCTGGACGGTGACCAGCAGTCGGGGCTCGGTGCGGCTGCCGCCGCGCACCGCGGCGACCTCGACGGCGCCGTGCTGCACCTGCTCGAAGGCGTGTTCCAGGGCGTTTTGGAGCACCTCGGTGAGCACCATCGACAGCGGCGTGGCCACCTCGGCGTCCAGGATGCCGAAGCGTCCGGTGCGGCGGGTGGCCACCTTCCCGGGCGCGATCTCCGCGACCATGGCCAGCACCCGGTCGACGATCTCGTCGAACTCCACCCGCTCGTCGAGGGTCTGGGAGAGCGTCTCGTGCACGATCGCGATCGAACCGACCCTGCGCACCGCCTCGTTGAGGGCCTCGCGGCCCTGCTCGGAATCCATCCGGCGGGACTGCAGCCGCAACAGGGCGGCTACGGTCTGGAGGTTGTTCTTCACCCGGTGGTGGATTTCCCGGATGGTGGCGTCCTTGGTGATCAGTTCCCGTTCGCGGCGCCGGAGTTCGGTGACGTCGCGCAGCAGGACGAGCGATCCGATGTGCGTCCCTTTGGGCTTGAGGGGAATGGCCCGCAATTGGATCACCCCGTCGTTGCCCTCGACCTCGAATTCCCGCGGCGCCCAGCCGCTGGCCAGTTTGACCAGCGCCTCGTCCACCGGGCCGCGGGCCGGGGCCAGTTCGGCGGTGGCCTGGCCGAGGTGGTGGCCCACGAGGTCGGCGGCGAGGCCGAGGCGGTGGTAGGCGGAGAGCGCGTTGGGGCTGGCGTACTGGACGACGCCTTCGGCGTCGAGCCGGATCAGCCCGTCGCCGGCGCGCGGCGAGGCGTCCATGTCGACCTGCTGGCCGGGGAAGGGAAACGTTCCGGCGGCGATCATCTGAGCCAGGTCGGAGGCGCTCTGGAGGTAGGTCAACTCCAGCCGGCTGGGCGTCCGTACGGTCAGCAGGTTGGTGTTCCGGGCGATCACTCCGAGGACCCGGCCCTCGCGGCGGACCGGGATGGACTCCACCCGGACCGGCACCTCCTCGCGCCACTCGGGGTCGCCCTCGCGCACGATGCGGCCCTCGTCCAACGCGGAGTCCAGCATCGGGCGACGTCCCCGGGGGACGAGGTGGCCGACCATGTCGTCCTGATAGGAGGTCGGTCCGGTGTTGGGGCGCATCTGGGCGACCGACACATAGCGGGTGCCGTCGAGGGTGGGGACCCACAGGACGAGGTCGGCGAAGGAGAGGTCGGAGAGCAACTGCCACTCCGAGACCAGCAAGTGGAGCCACTCCAGGTCGGAATCGCTCAGAGCGGTGTGCTGGCGTACGAGATCGTTCATCGAGGGCACACCTCGGAGCCTACCGGCGTACGGTATGTGTTGTGCCTGCACGGCCATGGACAGAGAAGAATGGTCTAGTCCAGAATGTGCGGTGCGGCACACCGGGGCGAAGCCCCGAACCGCTGGAACCTCCGCTCTCCCCGCACAGGAGGGCGGACCGAGGCCCACGGCGCTCTCTGCCCTGACTGCGCCCGGGCCTTAAGATCGACCGGTCCCGGGACGGGGCCGTGCCCCCTACCGCACTGGGGGTACCAACCGCCCGCACTACGGGGCCGGCCGATGTCAGCTCCGGGCTGCGGTGCCGGACAGGTTGAGGGTCCTGTCCCGGCGCCGCGGCCCGCGGGTGTTTTTTGGGGGTCAGCGCCGGCCGGAGGAGCCCGCGCCACCCGCCCCCTGGGCCCGATCCCCCTTCCCCGGCCAGGCGTTCATCGCCAGCGAGGCGACCGCCTCCAGCGTCGCGCGGTCCGTGCCGTCCCGGGCGGACTGCGACATCCCCGCGATGATCGCGCTGACGTACGCGGCGAGGGCGTGCGCGTCGGTGTCGGCGGGGAGTTCGCCGGCGGCGGCGTCCGCGCGGATCGCGCGCTCGATCTCCCGGACGTTCGACTGCCGCTTGTCGCGCAGGGACGCGGCGACCTCGGCGGAGGCGGGGGCGGTGTTGAGCGCGGCGCTGATGACCATGCAGCCGCGCGGGCGGTCCGGGACGGTGTACTCGATCGCGGCCTCGCGCAGGGCCCGTTCGACGCCGCGGCGGGCGGTCGGCTCCTCGGCCAGGGCCCGGGAGATGAAGCCGCCGTACACCTCCCCGTACACCGCTATCGCCTCGTCGAACAGGGCCCGCTTGTCGCCGAAGGCGGCGTAGAGGCTGGGGGCGCTGATGCCCATCTCGCGGGTGAGGTCGGCGATGGACGTGGATTCGTAGCCGTACTCCCAGAAGGAGCGGATCGCCTTCTCCAGGGCCGTCTCCCGGTCGAAGGACCGGGGTCGGCCGCGCTGCTTGGTCTCCTTGGCCACCATGGAGTGAATTCTATAGCGGTCGCTAAGAAACGCGTGCTACGGTTTTTATGTAGCGAGCGATACAGAAATCGTTCGCGGACGGGCAGGCGTGCGCGCCGAGGGGCGCGCGGGCGGACGAAGGGGAGGGGCTCGCGATGGGTGCACTCAGCGGCAGGACGGCACTGGTGACGGGCGGCGGCCGGGGCATCGGCCGCGCGATCGCGGAGCGGCTGGGACGGGACGGCGCGCGGGTCGGCGTGCACTACGGGAGCGACGAGACGGCGGCGAAGGAGACGGCCGCGGCGATCGAGGCGGCGGGCGGCGAGGCGTTCACGCTCCACGCCGCGCTGGGGATGCCCGGGGACGCCGAGGCACTGTGGACCGCGTTCGACGAGCGGGCGGACGGGGTGGACATCCTGGTCAACAACGCTGGAATCAATAAGACGTTGGACGGCACGCTGCGCCCGTTCGGCGAGATGACCCGCGCCGATGTCGAGCGCCTCTTCGCGGTCAACACCACCGCGCCGTACTTCGTCATCCAGGAGGGCCTGTCCCGGCTGCGGGACGGCGGACGGATCGTCAATGTCTCCACGCGGCTGACGCACGGCGCGGCCAAGTCCGATCTGATCGCCTACGCGATGTCGAAGGGACCGATCGACGTGCTGACCCGCTCGCTGGCGAAGGAGCTCGGCCCCCGCGGCATCACGGTCAACGCGGTGGCACCCGGCGCCGTCGACACGGACATGAACGCCGCCTGGCTGCGCGGCGGGGAGAACGCCGAGGCGCGCGCCGCGACCAGCGCGCTCTCCCCGCTGGGGCGGGTGGCGGACGCCACCGATATCGCCGACATCGTGGGGTTCCTCGCCTCGGGTGACAGCCGGTGGGTGACGGGCCAGTGGATAGACGCCACGGGCGGCGCCCTGCTGTGACCGGCCGGCACCGCGCCGCCCCGGCGATGGCTCGCTCCCCCGCGCGCGGCCCGCATGCCCGTCACCCTGTGGCCGCCCCGTCAACCGGTGCGCCGCTCGGCCCGCCCACCGGTCCGTCGACCGTTACCCGTTGGCCGCCGGCCGGCCACCGGATCGACGGGTAACGGTCGGGAAAACGTGCCCCGTCGTTCAACGGCACCACGGGACCGCGTGGGCCCACCTCTGCTAGATTGGTCTATACCACATAGCCCATTCTTCAGAACGGCAGGCCCAGCGTGGAAGTTGTCATCGTCCAGGACGCCGCGGCAGGCGGCGAGCTCATCGCGGAGGCGATCGCCACCCTGGTGCGCCGCAAGCCCGAGGCGCTCCTCGGCGTGGCCACCGGCTCGACGCCGTTGCCCATCTACGAGGCGTTGGCGACGAAGGTCCGGGCCGGCGAGGTGGACGCCTCGCGGGCGCGGATCTGCCAGCTCGACGAGTACGTGGGGCTGCCGGCCGGGCATCCCGAGTCGTACCGCTCGGTGGTGCTGCGCGAGGTGGTGGAGCCGCTGGGGCTCGACGAGGACGCGTTCATGGGACCGGACGGCACGGCCGACGATGTCCAGGCCGCGTGCGAGGCGTACGACCGTGCGCTCCGCGAGGCCGGTGGGGTGGACCTCCAGTTGCTGGGCATCGGCACCGACGGGCACATCGGCTTCAACGAGCCCTGCTCGTCGCTGGCTTCGCGTACCCGCATCAAGACCCTCACCCAGCAGACCCGGGAGGACAACGCCCGCTTCTTCGACAGCCTGGACGAGGTTCCGCACCACGTCATCACCCAGGGCATCGGCACCATCCTGGAGGCGCAGCACGTGGTGCTGCTCGCCACCGGCGAGGGCAAGGCCGATGCGGTGGCCCAGGCCGTCGAGGGACCGGTCGCCGCGCTGGTGCCGGCCTCGGCGCTGCAGTTCCACCCGCACGCGACGGTGGTCGTCGACGAGGCCGCGGCGTCCAAGCTGAAGCTGGCCGAGTACTTCCGCGCGACCTACGCCGCCAAGCCGGAATGGCAGGGCCTCTGACGGAACCGACCGGCGGCCCGAGGGCCCGCACCAGCACCGGGCCCTGACGGGACGCCGGCGCGGGGGCGGGCCCTCGGTGTACTGCCGGGAGGGCGGCTGGAGTTGGGGCGGGAAGCCGGCGGTACGTCGCGGCGCGACTGGCGCTTCCCGGTGCGCTTGTGGGCGCTGGGAGTCCGGTGGGTGGTGGTGCCCGTCGGGCCGAGGGCGGCGGGGTCGGGGCCGTTGGGGTGCCCTACGGAGACCCACTGTTGGGGAGTTGGGTGAAGGCGGCCGGACCGGCTCCGCCCCTCAGCGCCCGCCCCCTCGCGCCCTCAGGTCCATCAGGCACACCGACCCGTTACGCCCTCGGGTACGCCCCTTGCGTCCCCGGGCACGCGCTCCGCCAACCCGTCGGGCGCACCGGCGCGTTGGCGTCTCAGGCGTCCGCCCGATCCCCCCAAACCCCCCGGCCCGTCAGGGCTTCTGTGGCCGCCTGGGTGCAGGCGTGGGCGGCGCCGTGGGTGGCTATGTGGGGGGTGCCCTGAGGTGGGGCCTGGGGGACGCCCATTTCGATGACGGCGGTGTGGGGGCGGGCGGTCAGCAGGACGTGCAGGGCGTCGGCCATCCAGGGGTGGCGGTGGAGGTCGCGGACGACGGCCACGATGGGGCGGTCGCCGGCGGCGGTGAGGAGGTCGTCGACGAGGGCGGCGGGGTCGGCCGCGGCGTCGGCGGCGGTGTAGGTGGCGGACCCGGTGCCGGGGAGGAGGCGGGCGAGTTCGGCGGCGACGCCCCAGGGGGTCTCGTCGCCGACGGCGATGTTGGCATGCGGGGTGAACGCGGCGACGTAGGCGGGGACGGTGAGCGGGCGGTGCGGGGTGACGGAGGTCAGCCGGACGGCGCGCCGGGCGGCGGTCAGACCGATCCCGGGCGCGGGCGCGGCCCCCTCCCCCGCGCCCGCGACCCGGGTCCAGTGCGCCAGGGCGCGCACCCGCGCCGCGGCGTCGGCGAGCCGCTCCTCGGGCAGTTCGCCTTCCCGGACGGCCCTGACCAGCGCGTCCCGCAGCCGGAGCACGGTGTCCTCGTCGGACAGGCCGCCGCCCACGCAGATCGCGTCGGCCCCGGCGGCGAGCGCCAGGACGGTGCCGCGCTCGATGCCGTAGGTGGCGGAGATGGCCCGCATCTCGATGCCGTCGGAGACGATCAGGCCGTCGAAGCCGAGGCCGCCGGCGGTGACGGGGGCGCGCAGCAGGCCGTGCAGGGTGGCCGGGCTGAGCGTGGCGGGGCGTTCGGCGTCCAGCGCGGGGAGGAGGAGGTGGGCGGTCATCACGGCGCGGGTGCCAGCGGCCACCGCGGCGCGGAACGGGACCAGTTCGCGTTCCCGGAGCGTCGTCAGGTCGGCGGTGACGCGGGGCAGGTCGTGGTGCGAGTCGACGGCGGTGTCGCCGTGGCCGGGGAAGTGCTTGGCGCAGGCGGCGACGCCGGCGGACTGGAGGCCCTCGACGTAGGCGGCGGTGTGCCGGGCCACGAGGGCCGGGTCGGCGCCGAAGGAGCGGACGCCGATGACGGGGTTGGCGGGGTCGGAGTTGACGTCGGCGCAGGGGGCCCAGTTGAAGTTGACGCCGCAGTCGGCCAGTCGGCGGCCGAGTTCGCGGGCGACGTCGCGGGTCAGCGCGGTGTCGTCGACGGCGCCGAGGGCGAGGTTGCCGGGGAAGGAGGAGCCGCCGCGCACTTCGAGGCGGGTGACGTCGCCGCCCTCCTCGTCGATGGCGATGAGGAGTTCGTCACGGGTGGCGCGCAATTGGCCGGTGAGGGCGCCGAGTTGTTCGGGTCCGTGCACGTTGCGGCCGAAGAGGGCGACGGAGACCAGGCCCTCGTCGAGGCGGCGCAGCAGCCAGTCCGGCGCGGTGGTGCCGGTGAAGCCGGGCTGGAGGACGGCGAGCGCGTCCCGGGTGAGGGTGTCGGCCGGGCGGACAGCGGTGACCATCGGTCATCCCTTCACGGCGCCGGAGGCGAGACCGCCGACCGCCTTGCGCTGGAGGAAGAGGAACAGGATCAGGATCGGCACGGCGAAGAGCGAGGCGGCGGCCATGGTGGCGCCCCAGTCGTCGCCGAACTGGGTCTGGAACTGGGAGAGCCAGAGCGGCAGGGTGCCGGCGCCGGGCTCCTTGTTGAGCACCAGGACCAGCGGGAACTCGTTCCAGGCGGTGATGAAGCCGAAGAGGGAGGTGGCCATCAGGCCGGGGGCCAGCAGCGGCAGGATGACCTTGACGAACGCCTGGCGGCGCGTGCAGCCGTCGACCATCGCGGACTCCTCCAACTCCTTGGGCACCGCGGCGACATAGCCGCGCAGGGTGAGGAGGGTGAAGGGGAGCACCATCAGCATGTAGAAGAAGGTGAGCGGCAGCAGGCTGTTGAGCAGGTCGGCATCCCGGACGATCAGGTAGATCGAGATCACCATGACCTCCCAGGGCGCCATCTGGGCCACCATGAAGGTCAGCAGGATGCCCTTGCGTCCCTTGAAGCGCATCCGCGCGATGGCGAACGCGCCGCACAACGCGATGACCAGGGAGAGCCCGACGGCGAGCACGGTCACCACGATCGAATTGGTGGCCAGCTGCCAGAAGTTGGGCGCGTTCACCGCGGTCGCGAAGTGGCTGAGGGTGCCGTGGAGCGGGAACCACACGGGGTCCTCGCTGAGGATGTCCCCGGTCGGCTTGAAGGCCGTGGCGAACATCCAGTACACGGGGAAGACGAACAGCAGCGCGAGGACGGCGGCGGTCGCGTTGGGCCAGATCCGGCCGGCGAGTGAGCGCTTCACAGCGCGTCCTCCTCTTGCTTGAGCGTCAGGCGCAGGTAGTACGCGGTGAGGGCGAGCAGCACGACGATGGTCAGCACGGAGATCGCGGCGCCCATCCCGAAGTGGAGGTTGCCGACGCCCTCGGTGAAGGCGTAGATCGGCAGCGTCTCGGTGAGCCGGTCGGGGCCGCCCTGGTTGATCGCGAAGATCTGCGGGAACGCCTTGAAGACCCAGATGACTTCGAGGAACGTCGTGGCCAGGAAGAAGGGGCGCAGGAAGGGGAAGGTGACCGAGGTGAAGATCCTCCAGGTGCCGGCGCCGTCCATCCGGGCCGCCTCGTAGAGCTCCTTGGCGATGGTCGTGGTGGCCGCGTAGAGGTTGAGGGCCACGAAGGGCAGCGACTGCCAGACGATCAGCACGGTGATGACGAAGAAGGTGGAGAACTGGGTGCCGACCCAGTCGTAGTGCGCCATGGAGCGCCAACCGAGGTGTGCCAGCAGCCAGTTGACGACGCCGTAGCGGGAGTCGAAGAGCCACTGGAAGACGGTGGTGGCGGCGATCACCGGCATCGCCCAGGCCAGCACCAGCGCCGCGGACAGCACCAGCCGCATCTTCTTGCCGAGCCGGGCCAGCAGCAGCCCGAGCAGGGTGCCCAGCACCATGATCAGTACGACGTTGACGGCGGTGAAGACGATGGTGCGGAGGGTGACCCGCCAGAACTGGTCGCTGCCCAGGACCTCTTGGTAGTTGCCCAGGCCCCGCCAGTCGGTGAGGTGCTGGATCAGCTCCTTCATGTTGAGGTTCTGGAAGGAGAGCACCAGGTTGCGCACGAGCGGCCAGCCCAGGAAGACCGCGGTGGCGAGCAGGGCCGGGAGCAGCAGGAGGTACGGCGCACCGCGGGCCGCCCGCCGGCCACCGGGGCCGCTCCGGCCGGGTGGTGCGCCGCGCTTGCGGGTCCGCGGCGCGGTCCCCCCGGCCGCTTCGTCGAGCTGCACTGCCATGAGCTGTGGTCCCCTCGTTCCCGTGAATGCGCCTGGTGGTTCCGGTGGTTGCCGCCGCCGGCCCCACCGGGGTGCTCGGGGGGTCGGCGGCGGACGGGCGTACGGGCCGGGGGCGGCCGGCCCGTACGCGTCGGGGGTCGGCTACTGCTTGGCGAGCCGGGCGTTGATCTCGGACTCGATGTCCTTGGCCGCGTCGGTCGGGGCCTTACCGTTCAGGACCGCGGTCATGTAGTTCTTGATCGGGTTCGGCACGTTCTCGACCGCGGCCCACTGGGGGATCAACGGCGTGGTGCCGCCCGCCTTTTCGGCGGCCGGGGCGGCGGCCGCGGCGGCCGGGTTGTCCTTGGCCGCGCTCGCCAGGGCCGGGGACTTGGGCGTCCAGCCGGCCTCGCGCACCATCTGGGCGTCGTTCTCCTTGGAGAGCGCGACCTTGAGGAATTCCTTGGCGAGGTCCTGGTTCTTGCTCAGCCCGGCGACCGCGAAGTTGGAGCCGCCGAGGAAGACGCCCTCGGGCTTGTCGGCGGTCTCACCGGGAATGGTGAAGAAGCCGATATCGTCCTTGATCTTCGGGTTTGCCTTGATGGCGGTGGCCGCCTCATAACCCATGGCGATGATGGCGCCGGTCTTTCCCTTGGCGAAGATCTCGGCCTGCTGTGGGGTGGCCTCGTCCTTGTTCTTGGGCGCGTTGCCGAACGCCTGGTACTGCTTGTAAATGTCCATGGCCTTGGCGACCTTGGGGTCGGCGATATTCGAAACCCACTTGTCGCCCGCCCTCTTCACCAGTTGGGCACCGGTGCCGATGGTCAGGCCGTCGAGGAAGTACCAGTTCTGGCCGGGCAGATAGAGCGGCTCGGCGTCGGTCTTCTTCTTGATGGTGTCGAAGTCGTGGAAGAGTTCGGCGCGGGTGGCGGGGTTCTTCTTGATCCCGGCCGCGGCCCAGATCTTCTTGTTGTACATCACCACGCGGTTGCCGGCGAACCACGGCAGCGCGTACTGCTTGCCGTCCGCCATGGCGGCCTTGTTGAAGGCGTCGCTCCAGTCGGCGCCGATCTCCTTCTTCAGGTCACCGAGGTCGACCAGGGCACCGGCCTTGGCGTAGGCGGCGGTCTGGGTGTTGCCGATCTCGACCACGTCCGGCGGAGTGTCCTCGGACAGCGCGGTGCTCAGCTTCTGCTGAATTCCGTTCCACTGCTGGACCTTGAATTCAACGGTGGCACCGGTCGTCTTCTTGAATTGCTCGGACACCTGCTTGGTCCACTGCTCAGGATTCGATCCTGACATCACCCAGACCGTCAACTTCTGGCCTTTGAAGCCGTCGGCGCCCGCATTCTTGCCGCCGCTCGACCCACAGGCAGCGACGCTCACCAGCATTCCCGCGACCGCGGTCGCCGCTATGAGCCCACGCTTCATTGCGCTCTCCCCCTCAAGGACGGGTGTGGCTTTAATGGTTTAGACCAGTTCTCGCAGCTTGGCCTAGACCTTTAGGGGTGTCAAGGGTGTATAAGAGTCGCTGTCAGGTCCGTTACCGGACCGACATCTGGGGCGGGCCGCGACCCGTGTGGACGCGCGGGCATCCCGCCCGTGCCACGATGTGAGCCGCTACGTACGGAGGAGCCGGTGACGGCAGCACGACAGGCATCGGAGAGGCGGGTCATGGAGACCGACGCGGGCAGCGCCGAGAACGGTGGCGGGGGCGTGCGGTCCGCCCGGGTGCCCAAGTACTACCGCCTCAAGCGGCACTTGCTGGAGATCACCGAGACCCTGCCGCCCGGTACCCCGGTGCCGCCCGAGCGCACCCTCGCCGCCGAGTTCGACACCTCCCGCACCACCGTCCGCCAGGCCCTCCAGGAACTCGTCGTCGAGGGCCGCCTGGAGCGCATCCAGGGCAAGGGCACCTTCGTCGCCAAGCCCAAGGTCTCCCAGGCGCTGCAACTGACCTCCTACACCGAGGACATGCGGGCCCAGGGCCTGGAGCCGACCTCCCAACTGCTGGACATCGGCTATGTCACCGCCGACGACCGGCTGGCCGGGCTGCTGGACATCGCCCCCGGCGGCCGGGTGCTGCGCATCGAGCGGCTGCGGCTGGCCAGCGGCGAGCCGATGGCGATCGAGACCACCCACCTGTCCGCCAAGCGCTTCCCGGCGCTCCGTCGCAATCTGGTCAAGTACACCTCGCTCTACACCGCGTTGGCGGAGGTCTACGACGTCCGGCTGGCGGAGGCCGAGGAGACCATCGAGACCTCGCTGGCCACCCCGCGCGAGGCCGGGCTGCTGGGCACCGACGTCGGCCTGCCGATGCTGATGCTCTCCCGGCACTCGCTGGACGCCCGGGGGCAGCCGGTGGAGTGGGTCCGCTCGGTCTACCGCGGCGACCGCTACAAGTTCGTCGCCCGACTGCGGCGCCCGACGGACTGAAGGCCCGCGGCCCCAACTCCCTTACGGTCACTGCTGTGTACCGATATGCGGACGGCTAGTGACGCGCACCACGCCCCTGGAATAGATTTCCAGCCGACTGCACCGGAGTTCACCAGGGACGGGAGCCAACGGTCATGGCCGAGAACGCCGCATCACCGGACCACAGACCGGTCGTCACCCCCACACGGGTGGTGGCCGGATTGTGCCTGCTCGCCCCGTTCGTGGCGATGCTGTGGGTGAGTTCGTACGCGCGGATCGAGCCGACGCTGATCGGGATCCCGTTCTTCTACTGGTACCAGATGGCCTGGGTGCTGATCTCGACGGTGCTGACGACCGTGGCCTACGCGCTGGTCCGGCGCGAGCAGCGCGCCCGCAAGGGCGGTGCGGGCCGATGACGAACCCGTCCACCGCGCTCGCCGCCGGCCCCCAGGGCGTCGACGGCGTGGCGCTCGCCGTCTTCGTCTTCTTCTTCCTCGCCGTCACGGTCATGGGCTTCCTGGCCGCGCGCTGGCGCCGGGTCGAGCACTCCGCCAACCTCGACGAATGGGGCCTGGGCGGGCGGAGCTTCGGCACCTGGATCACCTGGTTCCTGCTCGGCGGCGACCTCTACACGGCGTACACCTTCGTGGCCGTCCCGGCGGCGATCTACTCGGCGGGCGCGGCCGGCTTCTTCGCCGTCCCGTACACCATCCTGGTCTACCCGCTGATCTTCACCTTCCTGCCCCGACTGTGGTCGGTCTCGCACCGCCACGGCTACGTCACCACCTCCGACTTCGTCCGCGGGCGGTTCGGCTCCAAGGGGCTGTCGCTGGCCGTGGCGCTGACCGGCCTGCTGGCCACGATGCCCTACATCGCGCTCCAACTCGTCGGCATCCAGGCCGTCCTGGACGTGATGGGGGTCGGCGGCGGGGAGCACGCCAACTGGTTCGTCAAGGACCTGCCGCTGCTGATCGCGTTCGCCGTGCTGGCCGCCTACACCTACTCCTCGGGCCTGCGGGCGCCGGCGTTGATCGCGTTCGTCAAGGACGGGCTGATCTACCTGGTCATCGCGGTGGCGATCATCTACATCCCGCTCAAACTGGGCGGCTTCGGCGAGATCTTCCATTCCGCGGGCAAGGCGCTCGCCCAGACCGGGCCCACCGGCAAACCGCGCGGCGAACTGGCCAGCGGCCCCAACGCCCAGTGGGCGTACGCCACTTTGGCACTCGGCTCGGCGCTGGCGCTGTTCATGTACCCGCACTCGATCACCGCCACGCTCTCCTCGCGCAGCCGCAACGTGATCCGTCGCAACACCACCATCCTGCCGATCTACTCGCTGATGCTGGGCTTCCTCGCGCTGCTCGGCTTCATGGCGCTCAAGGCCGGGACGGACACCCACGGCAACGCGCAGTTGGCAATCCCGCAGTTGTTCGCGGACATGTTCCCGAGCTGGTTCGCCGGGGTGGCGTTCGCCGCGATCGGCATCGGCGCGCTGGTGCCCGCCGCGATCATGTCGATCGCCGCCGCCAACCTCTTCACCCGGAACGTCTACAAGGACTTCCTGAAGCCCACCGCCACGCCCGAGCAGGAGCACAAGGTGGCCAAGCTGGTCTCCCTCCTGGTCAAGGTCGGCGCCCTGATCTTCGTCCTGACCATGGACAAGACCGTCGCCATCAACTTCCAGCTGCTGGGCGGCATCTGGATCCTCCAGACCATGCCGGCGCTGGTCGGCGGGCTGTTCACCCGCTGGTTCCACCGCTGGGCGCTGCTGGCCGGCTGGGCGATCGGCATGCTCTACGGCACCCTGGCCGCGTACGGCGTGGCCAGCCCGACCCAGAAGCACTTCGGCGGCTCCAACGCGGAGATCCCCGGCATCGGCGAGATCGGCTACATCGGCCTCACCGCCTTCGTGCTCAACGTGGTGGTGACGGTCGTGCTCACCCTCGTCCTGAAGGCCCTCAAGGCCCCTGAGGGCGTCGACGAGACCGCCCCCGGCGACTACACCGCCGACATCGGCGACGACGGCGTCACGGCCGACCTCCCGCCGGCCACGGCGGGGGCACCGGGCGGGCACTGACCCTCGTCAACTACGGCGGAGGGCCGTCGCGTTCCTGACGAACGCGACGGCCCTCGCTCGTGTGCGGCTCAGCGACCTCGTGAGGTCATTCACGAAGGCGTCACAGGGCACGAGCGAGCCGTCCGGACGGAGGCGACCGTTTCGGTGTGGCTCCGTCTTCAGTCCCTGGTTCGGGTCCAGGAAGAGCTCGGGCCGGTGCTGCAGGCAGATGCGCAGCAACCACTGGATGATCCGTCCGTGATCCCCGTCCGGCATGGGCTTGCTCTTGCACCTTCCCGTTGATGAGCTCCCACCGCGCTTCTTCTTCCAAGCGACTGAGTATCCGGGCGGCCTCTTCGAAGTCGGCCGTGCTGGTGTGCGGCCGATCGGCGAGCGCGGTCATGGAACCTCCTCCTTATGCCATCCACCGGGCAGAGCAGGGAACATGGAACCGACGGTAGCCGAGCCCACTGACAGTCAATACGTGATCACCATCGGCGAACGCGCCCGCTGCGCCCCACAGTTCCCCACACTGGCTCCATGGACATCACGATCAGGCCCATACGCCAGGCGGAGTTCGAGACGGTCGGGGAGTTGGTGGTGGAGGTGTATCTGGCCGACGGGCTGCTGAGCGGGGCGGACGATCCGTATGCGGCGGTGTTGCGGCGGGTGGCGCACCGGGCCGAGCACGCCGAGATATGGGTGGCCGTGGATGGGAAGAACGGCGCGGGCGGCGCGGTTGTGGGTGCTGTGACATTCGCCGCGTACGGCAGCCCGTACGCGGAGTTGGCCGGGCCCGGCGAGGGCGAGTTCCGGATGCTGGCGGTCCGCGGCGAGGGGCGCGGGCGCGGCGTCGGAGAGGCGCTGGTCCGGGCCTGCCTTGAGCGGGCCCGGGGGCTCGGGCTGCGCGCCATGGTGCTGTCGAGCCAGCGGCACCTGCTGCCGGCGCACCGGCTCTACCGGCGGCTGGGGTTCGCGCGGGCTGCCGGGCGGGACTGGGACCCGGTGCCGGGCGTGCGCCTGTGGGCGTTTGCTCGGGAGCTGGCCTGACGGCTTGTTTCCGGCCCCGCACAGGCGGTGCGGCCGTTCGCACACGCGTAGGGATGCCATGCGGTGCGACACAAGATGTGGGGGTGCGTGCGGGGAGCAACACAAGATGTATGCTCTTCCTCGCTGTCGCCGCAGGGGAATCCGGTGCGAATCCGGAACTGTCCCGCAACGGTATGAGAGCGCAGGATACGGCCAGTTTCTGGGGGTCCTACGCGCTCACGAGTCCGAAGACCTGCCGATGGTACGTCCGCACCGCCACTGGTGCGGCGTCGAGACGTCCGGGCCCCGAGGGATGGGTTGGTGGACGGAGCGCGGCCGGCCCCGCGCACCCCCGGTTCGCCGCGGGGTGCCCCCTTGTCCGCCCGCGCGCCGCCCCTGCTGCGCCCTCCGGCCCCCGCCGAGTGAGGGAGAGCATCAGGTGACCATCGCGCCAACGGAGCCCGCGTCAGACGCCGAGGTCGTACAGCCCGCGGTGGCCGCGCCCCCCGTGGCCGAAGACGGCCCGGGTGTCGCCCTGCTGCGCACGCTGACCGAGCTGACCGCGGACCTGACCGCCACCGACCCGGGCAAGGTGGCCGCCGCCGCGCTCCGCGGCCGCCACCCCGGCTCCGACGAGGCCGAGTTGCGGTCCCTGGCCACCGAGGCCGCGGCCGGGCTGATCGGCGACGAGCCGCAGTACTCCAAGCTGGCCGCGCGCCTGCTCACCCTCGCCATCGCCGAGGAGGCCGCCGGCCAGGGCGCCACGTCCTTCTCCGCCTCGATCGCGGTCGGCCACCGGGAGGGACTGATCGCGGACGCCACCGCGGAGTTCGTCGCCGCGCACGCCGAGCGCCTGGACGCCCTGGTGGACGGGGCGTTGGCCGACGGCGCGGACGACCGCTTCGGGTACTTCGGGCTGCGCACCCTCCAGTCGCGCTACCTGCTGCGCCACCCCACCACCCGCAACGTGGTCGAGACGCCCCAGCACTTCCTGCTGCGGGTCGCCTGCGGCCTGGCCGAGGACGCCTCCGAGCGGGCGCTGGCGGACGTCGCCGAGCTGTACCGGATGACCAGCACGCTCTCCTACCTGCCGTCCTCCCCCACGCTGTTCAACTCCGGCACCCGGCACCCGCAGATGTCCTCCTGCTACCTGCTGGACTCCCCGCTGGACGAGCTGGACTCCATCTACGACCGCTACCACCAGGTGGCCCGGCTCTCCAAGCACGCCGGCGGCATCGGGCTGTCGTACTCCCGGATCCGCGCCCGCGGTTCACTGATCCGCGGCACCAACGGGCACTCCAACGGCATCGTGCCGTTCCTGCGCACCCTGGACGCGTCGGTCGCGGCGGTCAACCAGGGCGGCCGCCGCAAGGGCGCGGCCTGCGTCTACCTGGAGTCCTGGCACGCCGACATCGAGGAGTTCCTGGAGCTGCGGGACAACACCGGCGAGGAGGCCCGCCGGACCCACAACCTCAACATCGCGCACTGGATCCCGGACGAGTTCATGCGCCGGGTCGAGGCGGACGCGGACTGGTCGCTGTTCTCCCCCTCGGACGTGCCCGAGCTCGTCGACCTGTGGGGCGACGAGTTCGACGCCGCCTACCGGGCCGCTGAGGCCGCGGGCAAGGCCCTCAAGCAGGTGCCGGCCCGGGTGTTGTACTCCCGGATGATGCGCACCCTGGCGCAGACCGGCAACGGCTGGATGACGTTCAAGGACGCCGCCAACCGCACCGCCAACCAGACCGCCGAGCCCGGCCGGGTCGTGCACTCCTCCAACCTGTGCACCGAGATCCTGGAGGTGACCGACGACGGCGAGACCGCGGTCTGCAACCTGGGGTCGGTCAACCTCGCGGCCCACCTGGGCGAGGACGGCCGGATGGACTGGGAGCGGCTGGACGCCACCGTCCGCACCGCCGTGACCTTCCTCGACCGGGTCGTGGACATCAACTTCTACCCGACCGAGCAGGCCGCCGCCTCCAACTCCCGCTGGCGGCCGGTCGGTCTGGGCCTGATGGGCCTCCAGGACGTCTTCTTCCGGCTGCGGCTGCCGTTCGACTCCGCCGAGGCCCGGGAGCTGTCGACCCGCATCTCCGAGCGGATCATGCTCGCCGCCTACGAGGCGTCCGCCGACCTCGCCGAGCGGCACGGCGCGCACCCGAACTGGGCCGCGACCCGGACCGCCCGCGGGGTGCTGCACCCGGACCACTACCCGAACGCCGAGGTGCGCTGGGCGGACCGCTGGGCGGCGCTGCGCGCGCGGATCGCGAGGACCGGCATGCGCAACTCGCTGCTGCTGGCGATCGCCCCGACCGCCACCATCGCCTCGATCGCCGGCGTCTACGAGTGCATCGAGCCGCAGGTCTCCAACCTCTTCAAGCGCGAGACGCTCTCCGGTGAGTTCCTCCAGGTCAACACGTACCTGATCGGGGAGCTCAAGGAGCTGGGCCTGTGGGACGCGCGGACCCGGGACGCGCTGCGCGAGGCCAACGGCTCGGTCCAGGACCTGTCCTGGATCCCCGCGGACCTCCGGAACCGCTACCGCACCGCCTGGGAGATCCCCCAGCGCGCCCTGATCGACATGGCCGCGGACCGGACGCCCTACCTGGACCAGAGCCAGTCGCTCAACCTCTTCATGGCGTCGCCGACCATCGGCAAGCTCAGCTCGATGTACGCGTACGCCTGGAAGCGCGGGATCAAGACCACGTACTACCTGCGCTCCCGGCCGGCCACCCGGATCGCCCAGTCCGCCCGCGCCGCCACCATCCCCGCCCAACTGCCGGTGACCGACCCCGAGGCGGTCGCCTGCTCCCTGGAAAACCCCGAGTCCTGCGAGGCATGCCAGTAATGACCACCGCACCCGAGAAGAACGCAGCAGCGACCCACACCGCCACCACGGGGTCGAAGAACCTCCTCGACCCGGGCTTCGAACTAACCCTGCGCCCCATGCGGTACCCGGACTTCTACGACCGCTACCGGGACGCGATCAAGAACACCTGGACCGTGGAGGAGGTCGACCTCCACTCCGACGTGGCCGACCTCGCCAAGATGTCCCCCGGCGAGCAGCACCTCATCGGCCGTCTGGTGGCCTTCTTCGCCACCGGCGACTCGATCGTCGCCAACAACCTGGTGCTGACGCTCTACAAGCACATCAACTCCCCCGAGGCGCGGCTGTACTTGAGCCGTCAGCTCTTCGAGGAGGCGGTGCACGTCCAGTTCTACCTGACCCTGCTGGACACCTACCTCCCCGACCCGGAGGACCGGGCCGCCGCCTTCGCCGCGGTGGAGAACATCCCGTCCATCCGGGAGAAGGCCCAGTTCTGCTTCAAGTGGATGGACCACGTCGAGGAGATCGGGCAGCTGGAGACGAAGGCCGACCGCCGTCGCTTCCTGCTCAACCTCATCTGCTTCGCGGCCTGCATCGAGGGCCTGTTCTTCTACGGCGCGTTCGCGTACGTCTACTGGTTCCGGTCGCGGGGCCTGCTGCACGGCCTGGCCACCGGCACCAACTGGGTGTTCCGCGACGAGTCCATGCACATGGACTTCGCGTTCTCCGTGGTGGACACGGTCCGCCAGGAGGAGCCCGACCTCTTCGACGACGCGTTGGAGCAGGAGGTCACCGACATGCTCAAGGAGGCCGTCGAGGCCGAGCTCCAGTTCGCCCGCGACCTGTGCGGCGAGGGCCTGCCGGGGATGAACACCGCGTCGATGCGCGAGTACCTCCAGTGCGTCGCCGACCAGCGCCTGCGCCGCCTGGGCTTCCCGGCCGTCTTCGGCTCGGAGAACCCGTTCTCCTTCATGGAGCTGCAGAACGTCCAGGAGTTGACCAACTTCTTCGAGCGGCGCGCCTCGGCCTACCAGGTCGCCGTCGAGGGCTCGGTCTCGTTCGACGACGAGTTCTGATCCCGCGTCGGGTTCTGCTCCCGATCGACCGGACCGACGGCCGGACGGTGGCCTGCCCCGCCGTCCGGCCGTCCCGTTTTCCCCCGGCCGCCCGCCGAATGTGAGCGTTCGATTAGCGGGCGGCCGGAGCGGCAACCGGAGCCCTGCCCACCGCATCTACGCATGCATGGAGGGAAGGAAAAGACGCCGGTACATCGACTATCCCCGCAACGGCCGTACGGGAGTGCGCCGTTGGCTGCCGTCCTGGCGGCTCTGGCTGGGATCGGGCGGGTTCGTCCTGCTCTGCCTCGCGGGGCTGTTCGCGGTCGTGTACGTGAAGATCGACATTCCCAACGAGAACGCGCTGGCCGCCCAGGAGGCCACCGTCTACTACTGGGCGGACGGCAGCCAGATGGTCAGCGTCGGCGCCGTCAACCGCCAGAACATCGCCCTCGACAAGGTGCCCAAGCACGTCCAGAACGCGGTGATAGCGGCGGAGAACGCCACCTTCTACAAGGACCACGGGGTCTCGCTCACCGGAATCGCCCGCGCCGCGGTGAACATGGTCTCGGGCGGGGACACCCAGGGCGGTTCGACCATCACCCAGCAGTATGTGAAGAACACCTATCTCTCGCCGGATCAGACCGCCACCCGCAAGGTGAAGGAATTCATCATCGCGCTGAAGGTCAACAACCGGAAGTCCAAGTCGGAGATCCTGCGGGGATATCTCAACACCAGTTGGTTCGGCCGCGGTTCGAACGGAATTCAGGCGGCCGCGCACGCCTATTACGGCATCGACGCCAAGGACCTCGATCCCAGCCAAGGGGCCCTGCTGGCGGCCCTGTTGAAGGGCTCCGAGCAGTACGACCCGGGGCTGAGCAAGGCCAATCACGCGCGGGCGGTGGCGCGTTGGAAGTGGATACTCGACCGGCTGGTCACCACCGGTGCGATGAGCGAGCAGGAAAGGGCGCACTACCGCACGTTCCCCGAGCCGCGCCCGATGGCCAAACCCACCAGTCAGGCCGGCCAGATCGGCTATCTCGTCGACGTCGCCAACAAATTCGTCAAGAGCGCGACCGGGCTGACCGACAAGGACCTCGCCCGCGGCGGCTACCGCATCCACACCACGTTCGACAAGCGGTGCACCCACCAACTGGAGAAGGCCGTCGCCGACGTCCGCAAGAAGAATCTCGACCCGAAGAAGCGCACCGAGGACACCTACGCGGAATTCGGCGCGGCCTCGGTGCGCCCCGGTGACGGCGCCATCGTCGCGCTCTACGGCGGGACCGACGCCACCTCGCACTTCGTCAACAACGCGGACACCTCCGCGGTCCCGGCCGGCTCCGCCTTCAAACCGTTCGTACTGGCCACCGCCCTCCAGCAGGAGGCCGAGCGGTACGGGGACCAGCCGCGCCCGGTGGACACCGCCGGCGGCGCCGAGGAGTTGCGCGGCGCCCTGATGCGCGGCGAGAGCGCCCCGTTCGTCCAGGCCGGCAAGAAGCTGGGGTTGGAGCGGATCCGGGACCTGGTGCTCCGCGCCGGGCTGCACAAGGAGAGCCTGGCGCAACTGGAACAGACCTTCCCGCTGGGCACCTCGGCGCCCAGCGCGATCCGGCTGGCCAGCGCGTACACCACATTCGCAGGCGGCGGCCAGCACGCCGAGCCGTACGCGGTGACGAAGATGTCCCACCAGGGCAAGGGCGTCGCCGGCTTCGCCCGCGGTGAGCCGCAGCAGGTGCTCGCCCCGGCGGTGGCACAGGAGATGACCGCCACGCTGGAGGGGCTGGGCTGGCGCGCGCTGAGCCCGGTGGGCGGCGAGTGGGCGCGGCAGCCGGTCGCGGCCGGGGCGACCGAGTCCGGGGACCGGATGAAGTCGGCGTGGTTCGTGGGCACCCCGCCGCCGGCCGGCACCTGGAGCCGGCCGGCGAAGGCCACCCCCGGTGCCGGGGTCCGCGCCGACCGCGCCCCCAAAGAGGCGGACGGCGCCGAACCGACCACGGCGATCACGCTGTTCCGGAACAAGCCGGGTGCGCCCCAGTTGCTGCCGCTGAACGGCGTCGGCGGCCCCGACACCGGGCTGGGCACCTCGCTCCCGCCCCGGGTCTGGGCCGCCTATCAGAACGCCGCGTAGGGCCGCAGGGGCCCGCACGGGGCCGGAGCCCCGCTCGTACCGCCGCGCTCAGTCGTTGGGCACGACGTCGTAGCGGGGCTCCTGCTCGGCCATCTGCTTGAGCACGTCCTTGCGCTCCCGCTTGGAGAGCCGGTCGATGTAGAGGTAGCCGTAGAGGTGGTCGGTCTCGTGCTGGAGGCAGCGCGCGAAGTAGCCGGTGCCCTGCACCACGATCGGCTCGCCCTTGGCGTTCTGGCCGCGCACCACCGCGTAGTCCGGGCGCGGCATCGCGGCGTAGGCACCGGGGACGGACAGGCAGCCCTCGTTGGAGTCGTCCAGCACCCGCTGCCCGGCCGGCAGCTCCTCCAGGACGGGGTTGCAGACCGCGCCGACGTGCCGGGCGCCCTCGTCGTCCGGGCAGTCGTAGACGAAGACCTTGAGGTCCACGCCGATCTGGTTGGCGGCCAGGCCGACGCCCTCGGCGGTGCGCTGGCTGGCGAACATGTCGTCGATCAGCTTCGCCAGCTCGTCGTCGAACGCGGTGACGTCCTTGCACTCCTTGTGGAGCACGGGATTGCCGACCACGGTGATCGGACGGGAGGTGCCGCGCTCCCGGTGGGCCTCCTCACGCTCCTTGGCGTCCGTGACGTCGTCGACGAACGCGTCGCTCGCTTGCTGCTCGCTGTCCTGCTGGGCCATCTCCGCCGTACGCCTTCCTGCAAAACCCTCGGGTAACGCCCTACAGCCTAATCCGTTGCCGGCGACGGCTTCCGGGGCCGTCGAAACGCCTTCGACGGCGTCAGCAGACCTCTTCGAGATCGCGCCACTCCCGGGTGTCCGGGCTGTCCGCGACCCAGCCGTCCAGCAGTCCGCGCACCAACGCCGCCGGCGCCGCGATCCCGCACTCGCGCTCGGGGACCCACAGCGAGCCGGAGCCCGCGGTGCGGTGGCCCAGCGGCCCGGGGTGGCCCGGTTCGCTGTGGTCGTGCGGGTCCAGGTGCTCGCCGTCGCCCTCGTCGCTGGGCATCCGGCTCTCGGAGCAGGTGCGGCACAGCAGCCGCACCGACGACGACCAGTCCTCGGCCGCGAAGCCGGCGTCGGCGGCCAGTTGTTCCAGGGCGTCCCGGTCGTCCTCGGTGGCGGCCTCCAGGAGCACCACCCAGGTGGGCACCGGGGACGGCGCCCACAACTCGATCTCGTCGAAGACCGGGAACGTCCGGGTCTCGCCGCCGGCCCCGGTGGTGGTGCGCTCGCCGTGCGGAACGCCGTCGTGCAGCACCACCTCGCCCCAGCGCCGGCCCGAGGACGGCAGCGGGATGGAGAGCACCTCGATCCGGGCCGGGTCCAGCCGGCGGCCCCAGACCACCTCGGCCTCGCCCTCCGGCGACAGCCGCACCGCGGCGCTGCCCAGCGCCATCCCCAGCGGCTCCCCGGTCGGCGAGCCCTCGCCGGGGACCTTCAGGCCGTACGCCTGCCAGGCGCGGCGGGCCAACGGCCAGTCCTGGAGGGCGGTGGCGGCGATGCCGACGTTCCACCAGTCGGGCGCCCCGGTCTCGCGGTCCAGCAGCGCCACCGCGCGCAGTCCGGCGGCCCGGGCCTGTTCCCAGTCGTGCCGGAACTTGTGCAGCAGCGCGAGGTTGAACCAGGACTCCGACAGCCAGGGTTCCATGTCCGCCGCGCGGGTCAGCAGCGCCCCGGCGTCCTCGTAACGGCCGTCGCCGATCAGCGTGAAAGCCCGGTCGGTCGCCTGCCGCCACGAGGCGGAGGGCCGGTGCCGTACCTTGCCGAAGATCCTCACGATTCCCGCCTGCTGGTTGCTCTTGTGCCGCTCCGGAGGTGTCCCGGGCGGCGCCCGGGGCCTTCTGGGGACCCACTCGACAACCTGCCACAGATTGCCGTCGGGCTCAGCCCGGTGCACAGCACCCCCGTGCGGCTCATGCCCTGCGCCGACCCCCTGAACCCCCCTTCAGGGGGCTTCCTTCGCATCCAACCATGCCCATCTCGCGGGCCGCTCATTACCCATGGGTTCCCGGGCGGTGGACGGCCCCGGAACACTGCGCAACGGTGTGCGCGGGAGCCCGCCACGGGGCGCGGGCCGCCGGTGTTCGCGCCCGGGGCGACCCTCAACCCGCCCGGTCCGCGCGGGCCAGGACCCGGGCCAGCGCCTCGACCACCCGCGGCTCGTGGTCCCGGGCGGTGGCCAGCCGCAGCCGCTCCAGCGCCCGCAGTCTCGCCGCGGGCCCCACGCCCTCCGCCACCAGGTCCTCGTAGGCGTTGACGGTGCGGACGATACGGGCCGTGAGCGGCTGTTCCCGGTACGGATCGGCCTGCCGCTCGACAATCACCGCGACCTCCGGCGGGGCGCCGGTCTGCCGGGCCACGGCGCCGCCGAGCAGCGCGATCCGGCGCTGTTCGGCGGGCGGCAACGGGGCGGTGGCGCCCGCCGGTACCGGGTCGACGAGCGAGAGCTGGCCGATGTCGTGCATCAGCGCGGCGTGTTCGAGGACCTCCAAGTCCGGCCCGCCGAGCCCGAGTTCGCGCCCCACCTCGCGGCCGAGCGCGGCCACCTTGCGGGCGTGCCCCGGCGGGGTGCAGCCGGCGACCTCGGTGGCCCGGGCCAGCGAGGCGATGGTCTGCCGGTAGGTGGCGCGCACCGCGGCGTACCGGCGGAAGGCGCTCTGGGCGAGCAGCAGCGGCAGGCAGAAGACGGGCAGTGCCCACAGGCCGGCGACGGCCACGCCCAGTGCGCTGACCACCCCGGTGGCACAGATGGCGGTGCCGATGCCGGGCAGCGCCCGCAACTCGTCGCGCAGCAGCGGCCCGTACGGCCAGCCGGTCCTGGCCCGGATCAGCGCGGCCGCCACCACCGCGTCGCAGAGCGCGGTCAGCGCCAGCAGCACCGCCAGGAAGAGCGGGCGGGCCGGCCCGGCCACGCCCCCGGCGCGCAACACGCCCGCGGCGTAGAGGGGTTGGCAGCAGGTGGCGGCGAAGGCGACGGTCAGCATCCGGCGGGCCAGCGGATCGAGCACCGGGCCGCCGCCGCGCAGCAAGTACGGGACGAGGCCGACCAGTTGGGCCGCCACCACCACCGCGAGGGTCTGCGGCACCCCGGGCGCGGCCGGCCGGCCGCCCACCTCGCCGAGCAGCGCGTAGCCGAGCGCCCCGGCCGCGCCGAGCGGGGCGCCCTCCCGGAGGCCGGGCACCGGGGACGCCGGGCGGACGGCGTCCGGGTACGGCGCCCGCGCGGACCGCGCCGCGGGGCGCTCGGGCCCGCGGCCGGCCGCGGCGGGGACCCGGCGCACCGCCTCGCCCGCCGCTATCAGCGCCCCGAAGGCCAGCGCGGCGCGCGGCCCGGTGATCCCGTGCCACAGGGTGTGCCCGAGGCCCCAGCCGGCCAGCACGGCGGCCGGGGCGGGCAGCCAGCCGGCCGGTCGGCCGGTCACCGGACGGCGCCGCGGGCCGCACCGGGCCCGTGGGACAGCCGAGTTGGCGGGACGTTTCCGCGCCCGGCCGGGGCCGGTTCCGACGCCCGCTCCTCCCCCGCGGTCACCCGCTCGGGGCGCCAGCCGTGCCGGTCCAGGGCGTCGGCCAGCGCCCGGACCATCCGCGGGTCGAACTGCGTCCCGGCGCACCGGCGGAGCTCGGCGACGGCGGCCGACACCGGGCGGGCGCGGCGGTAGGAGCGGGTGGAGGTCATCGCGTCGAAGGCGTCGGCGACCGCCACCACCCGGGCGCACTCGGGGATGTGGGCGCCGGTCAGGCCGTAGGGGTAGCCGCTGCCGTCCATCCGCTCGTGGTGGTGGAGGATCGCCGCCCTGGCCTCGCCCAGGAAGCCGATGCCGCGGACGATCTCGTGCCCGTACTCCGGGTGCAGCTCGATGATCCGCCGCTCCTCCGGTGTCAGCGGCCCGTCCTTCCGCAACACCCGGGTGGGCACGCCGAGTTTGCCGACGTCGTGCAGGATCCCGGCGAACCGCAGCACCTCCAGCCGGTCCTCCGGCAGGCCCAACTCCCGGGCGATCAGCACCGAGGCCCGGCCGACCCGCTCGCTGTGCCCGCGGGTGTAGCGGTCCTTGAGGTCGACGGCCTGGACGAGGGCGCGGACGGTGGCCTGGTGGGCGGCCCGTTCGCGCTGGTACTGGGCCCACGCCCAGCAGGTCAGATGGACCGGCAGCAGCACCAACAGCGCCGCGGGCGGCCCGTAGGCGCTGCGCCAGAGCACCGCCATCATCAGCCCGGTCAGCCCGTGGACGAGGTACGCCAGCGGCAGCCGGACCGCGGGACCGCGCCAGGCGGTGCGCACCGGATGCCGCTCGGCGAGGACCAGCACCCCGCCACCCAGCCCGACCAGGACGGCGCAGCAGGCGCCGGCACCGGCCAGGGCGGGCGGCAGCAGCTCCGGGAAGGGGGCCGCGGCCGGCGCGACGGGACCGACGGCCCGGAAGACCTGGGCCGACGCCCAGGCGGCGAGGGCGAGTTCGGCGGTGTGCCAGAGACGGCGGGCGGCCGGCCAGGGCCGGGCGGCCGGGGCCAGCGCGGCACCGGGGACGGCCACCAGGGCGGCCAGCGGTGGGGGCAACAGGAAGGATCCGGCGAGCAGTACGGGGGCGGCCCAGCCCGGCGGGAAGGTGCCGGGCGGCCCGTCGGGGCCCGGGGCGGGGCGCTGCGCTCCGTCGGTCAACGGGCAGCGGCGGATCCGCTCGCACAGGCCGTGCAGGGTGCCGAGGGCCAGGGCGCCGGTCCAGGGGGCGGCGGCGCCGAGCCGTACCGCGGGGGCCGCGCAGAGCGCCGCGGCCAGGGCGGCGCAGCCGATGTAGACCCGCGCGGCCGTCGGGAGTTCCCGCATCGCGCCCTCCTCACCCTGCCCGACGCTCTCCGTCGCGGCGGAGCGCCGCGTGCCTCGGGGTCCGGTGAGGATAGAGGGACGGGGGCGCCACGGGGGGCGCATCGATGAATCGGGTGGGACGGACCGCGCTGCCCTCACTCCCAGGGGTGAGTGCGACGCGCGCCTGTTCGGCGCGCGGACGTCGGGGCGGGGTCCTACTCGGCGTGCGCGGTGTTGCCCGCCGGGTCGGCCTGCGAAGCGGGCGGCGGGGTGGCGCCGGCGGCGTCCGCCCGCTCCCGCTGGGCCTGTTCGTGCCGCGCCTGGTCCAGCACGCTCACCTCGGGCACGGCCTCCCCGGCCCGGATCAGGTCGATCCGGCCCATGACCTTGGAGCGCAGGTCGGTGGGGACGTCGTCGTGCCCGCAGCAGCGCTTGACCAGCTTCTTGACGGCCTGCTCCAGGCCGTACTTCTCCAGGCACGGCGAGCACTCGTCGAGATGGACCTGGAACTCGGCGCACTCGCCGGCCGGCATCTCCCGGTCGAGATACTCGTAAAGGTGGTCAAGGACCTCTGAGCAGTCCTTCTCGTGCGGCTCTCCGCAGCTCATGATCCCGAGCCTTTCCGGTCGTGCGACTCCGGCGTGCCCGCGGACTGCGCCTCGGCGGCAGCCGCCCCCGCCGGGACCAGCCCGCGCTCACGGGCGTAATCCTCCAGCAGGCCGCGCAGTTGGCGACGACCGCGGTGGAGACGGGACATCACCGTGCCGATGGGTGTCCCCATGATGTCCGCGATCTCCTTGTACGCAAAGCCCTCAACGTCCGCGAGGTAGACGGCGATCCGGAACTCCTCCGGGATCGCCTGGAGCGCGGCCTTCACGTCCGAGTCCGGGAGGTGGTCCAGCGCCTGCGACTCGGCGGAGCGCAGCCCCGTCGACATGTGGGACTCCGCGCGCGCGAGCTGCCAGTCCTCGATCTCGTCGGCGGCGCTGCGCTGCGGCTCACGCTGCTTCTTGCGGTACGAGTTGATGAAGGTGTTGGTGAGGATCCGGTACAGCCATGCCTTGAGGTTGGTGCCCTCCCGGAACTGGTGGAAGGACGCGTACGCCTTGGCGTAGGTCTCCTGCACCAGGTCCTCCGCATCGGCCGGATTGCGCGTCATGCGCAGGGCGGCGGAGTACATCTGGTCCAGGAAGCCGAGGGCGTCCCGCTCGAAGCGCGCATTGCGCTCGGCGTCGCTCTCCGCCCCGCCCGCGGTCTGCTCCGCGGCCGGGCCGTCGGTCCCTTCGTCGGCTCCGGTGACCGGACCCACCTCCTCCAACACCGTGGCGGACCCCGCTGCCTGCGCCGCGGGCCCTCTCGATTCGGAGAATAGACGACGATCCGGTGCCCCCGCCGCTCCAACCAGGGCGGACTGGGTCACCTGCATCTTCGGCCACTGCAGGTCGGCGGCCGGGCGGGCCGGGCAAGCGATTCCCATGCGGCGGACTCCCATTCCTCGTTGCGCGCTGAACGTGCTCCACTGCCTACGCATGGCACAACAGCGGCACCCCGCCTGATCATTCCCGGCTCGGCCGGCCATTTCCGCACGCGAACCGCGGCGGGCGACGCCGGGGCCCGCGGTCACCCGCTGCCGCACCGCCCGGACCGGGTCACCCGCACACGCCGTCCAGCCATGCCAGCACCGCGTCGGTGAGCGCCGTCATCGACTCCGCCTCGGTCACCCCGGCCGACTTCGGCACCGCAAAGCCGTGGTCCCCGTGGGCCACCTCGGTGATCTCGGTGCCCGCGGGGAACTCCGCGGGCCGCCCGAACGGATCCCGGCCGCCCTGCACCACCAGGGTCGGCACCCCGGCGCCGGTCAGCTCCTCGACCCGGGACTTCTCCGGCTTGCCCGGCGGGTGCAGCGGGAAGCTCAGCGCCAGTACGGCGTGCGCGCCCAGCTCGCGGGCCGTGCGGCAGGCCACCCGGGCACCGGCGCTCCGCCCGCCCGCGACCACCGGCAGCCCGGGCTTGGTGAGCGCCGGCCACAGCGCGGTCCAGGCCGCGTCCAGGGTCTTCGGCGCGGGCGCCACCTTCTTGCCGGCCACCCGCCACGGCTGCTCGACCAGCGCCACCGGGTAGCCGCGGGCCGGCAGCGCGGCCGCCAGGGCCACCAGGTCGCGGGCCTCGATGCCGCCGCCGGCGCCGTGGCTCACGGCGACCACGGCCCGGGCCGGTTCGGCCTCGCGGTACCAGGAGATCCGGGCGTCGCCCGCCGGCGTCGTGATTGTCTCGCTCTCGTTCGCCCTCGTGCTCATACGCCCATCCTGCCCGCGGTGCACCGCGCGGGGCGGTCCGGCCCGCCCGGCGGCTCAGAACAGCGTGCCGACCTCGGGGCCGTCGAGCTCGGTGACCAGCTCGGGACCGTTGTTGCGGACGTTGCTGACGTCGGTGGGGACCGGGTAGGCGCGCATCAGACCGGGCGGCGGCGGGGCCAGCAGGGCGCGCAGGTCGTCGGGGTCGGTGCGGGTCGGGTCCAGCCAGGCGTCCCAGCGGTCCGGCGGCAGCACCAGCGGCATCCGCGGGTGGATGGCGGCGAGCGACTGCGGGCCCTCGCCGCCGGCGGCCCCGGCCAGCGGCGTGGTCTCGGCCTCGGTGGTGACGACCGTGCAGGTCACCCACCAGGCCAGCGGGTGGTCCCCGGGCAGGGTGCGGTCCCGCCAGAACTCGTAGAGGCCGGCCATCGCCATCACCGAGCCGTCCGCGGGCGTGACGAAGTACGGCTGCTTGCGGGGCCGCTTCTTGCGCCCCTGCTCCTCCAGCTCCCGCTCGCCGGCGCCGGTGACCCACTCGAAGTAGCCGTCCCCGGGGAGCAGGCAGCGGCGCGCGGCGAACGCCTGCCGGAACGACGGCTTCTCGTGCACCGTCTCGGCCCGCGCGTTGATCATCCGCGCGGCGCCCTCGGGTGATTTCGCCCACGACGGGACCAGGCCCCACTTGAGCGTCCGCAGTTGACGCACCGGTCCCGGCGGGAAGGCGGCGGCCGCCTCGCCCTTGAGGGGACGTTCCAGCACCGCCTGCACGCTGTCCGTCGGGGCGATGTTCCAACTGGGCGCCAGGGTCTCCGTGGGCTCCCACTGCTGAACGCCGAAGATCCCCACCAGGTCCTCGGGCTTCCGGCTCGCTGCATACCTACCGCACATGCATGCCACACTGCCATGCACGTCGAAGGGAGACGCGGAGACCATGGACACCCACAGCATCACCGACGTCTGGGACCGGGTCGTCTCGGCCCAACCCGGCCCGACGCTCTGGCTGGTGATCGTCACCGGCGTGCTGGCCCTGGGGGCCATCGTCCCGCGCACCGCCTGGCGGCTGTCGCGGAACGCCGTCACCATCGCCCACGAGGGCGGCCACGGGCTGATCGCCCTGCTCACCGGCCGCCGGCTGGACGGCATCCAACTGCACTCGGACACCTCGGGGTTGACGGTCTCCCGGGGCAAGCCGCACGGCCTCGGCATGATCCTGACCGCCGCGGCCGGCTACATAGCGCCGTCCCTGCTGGGCCTGGCCGGCGCCGCGCTGCTGGCCGCCGGGCACATCACGGCGCTGCTGTGGGGGGCCACCGCGCTGCTGCTGGCGATGCTGGTGATGATCCGCAACGCGTACGGCGTGCTCACCGTCGTACTGGCCGGCGGCACCTTCCTGTTGGTGTCCTGGCTGACCGATCCCCAGGTGCAGGCGGTGTTCGCGTACGCGGTGGTGTGGTTCCTGCTGCTGGGCGGGGTGCGGCCGCCGTTCGAGCTCCAGGGGAAGCGGCGCCGCGGCGGCGCCGTGGACTCCGACCCCGACCAGTTGGCGCGGCTCACCCACGTCCCGGCCGCGGTCTGGCTCGGTTTCTTCCACGTGGTGACGGTCTGCTCCCTGATGGGCGGCGGGCGCTGGCTGCTCGGTATATGAGGAGCCGATGCCCCTCTCGATGACATCCGGTAACCCACATTCCGTATGTCTCCCGCGCCCCGGTTGCCCCGAAGACGCCACCTGCCTGCGGTTGTACTGGCAGGGACGTGTTTCGCACAGGTTGCGCCGCTTTTGATCAAGATCGGCACCCTTGTCCAGCCATTAAAGTAAGGGCATGACCGAGAGCCCCGCTCCCCCCGCCCTGTGGCCCGCCCCCGTAGCCCCGGGGGCGGTCGATGCGACCGTCACCGTGCCCGGCTCCAAATCGGTCACGAACCGCGGCCTGGTGCTGGCCGCGCTGTCCTCCGAGCCCGGCTGGCTGCGCCGCCCGCTGCGCTCCCGCGACACCCTGCTGATGGCCGAGGCGCTGCGCGCCATGGGCGTCGGCATCGAGGAGACCGTCTCCTCGGGCTCCGCCGACTCCGGCGGCGAGGCGTGGCGGATCATCCCCGCCGGCCTGCACGGCCCCGCCACCATCGACGTCGGCAACGCCGGCACGGTCATGCGCTTCCTGCCCCCGGTCGCCGCGCTCGCCGACGGCCCGGTCCGCTTCGACGGCGACCCGCGCTGCTACGAGCGCCCGCTGGGCGGCGTCATCGACGCGCTGCGCGCCCTCGGCGCCCGGATCGACGACGACAACCGCGGTGCGCTCCCGATGACGGTCTTCGGCGGCGGTGCCCTGGAGGGCGGCGCGGTGGAGATCGACGCCTCCTCGTCCTCCCAGTTCGTCAGCGCCCTGCTGCTGTCCGCCCCCCGCTTCAACCAGGGCGTCGAGGTCCGGCACGTCGGCGCGGCGCTGCCCTCGATGCCGCACATCCGGATGACCGTCGACATGCTGCGCAGCGTCGGCGCCCAGGTGGACACCCCGGAGGCCGGCGGCGAGCCGAACGTCTGGCGGGTCACCCCCGGCGCGCTGCTCGGCCGCGACCTGGTCGTCGAGCCGGACCTCTCCAACGCCCAGCCGTTCCTGGCCGCGGCCCTGGTCACCGGCGGCAAGGTCACCATCCCGGACTGGCCCGAGCACACCACCCAGCCCGGCGACGCGCTGCGCGAGATCTTCACCGCCATGGGCGGCTCCTGCGAGCTGACCGACGACGGCCTGACCCTCACCGGCAGCGGCCGGATCCACGGCATCGACGTCGACCTCGGCGAGGTCGGCGAGCTGACCCCGGGCATCGCCGCCCTCGCCGCGCTCGCCGACTCGCCCTCCACGCTGCGCGGGGTGGCCCACCTCCGGCTGCACGAGACCGACCGCCTGGCCGCGCTCACCAAGGAGCTCAACGAGCTCGGCGGCGACGTCACCGAGACCGCCGACGGCCTGCACATCCGGCCGCGCCCGCTGCACGGCGGGATCTTCCACACCTACGAGGACCACCGGCTGGCCACCGCCGCCGCGATCATCGGCCTGGCCGTCGAGGGCGTGGAGGTGGAGAACGTCGCCACCACCGCCAAGACCCTGCCGGACTTCCCGGCGCTGTGGACACGGATGCTCGACCCGACGTCGGCCCCCGCCCGGAGAGCGTGAGGGTCGTCGCACGATGCGCCGCTACGGCAAGAACCCCGATGAGGACGACGTCCGCGTCCGCCCCAACCGCAAGGGCAACCGCCCGCGGACGAGCATCCGGCCCAAGCACGAGGACGCCCGCGAGGGCCTGGTCCTGACCGTCGACCGGGGCCGCCTGACCTGCCTGATCGAGGGCCGGACGGTCACCGCCATGAAGGCCCGCGAGCTGGGCCGCAAGAGCGCGGTGGTCGGCGACCGGGTCGCGGTGGTCGGCGACCTGAGCGGCGACAAGGACACCCTGGCCCGGATAGTCCGGGTCGAGACGCGCTCCTCCACGCTGCGCCGCACCGCCGACGACGACGACCCGTTCGAGCGGGTGGTGGTCGCCAACGCCGACCAGCTCGCGATCGTCACCGCGCTCGCCGACCCCGAGCCCCGCCCCCGGCTGATCGACCGCTGCCTGGTCGCCGCCTACGACGCGGGGCTGGACCCGCTCCTGGTGCTGACCAAGTCCGACCTGGCGCCGCCGGACACCCTGCTGGAGTCCTACGGTGCGCTCGGCGTCCCGTACGTCGTCACCAACCGCGAGGAGCTGGCCGACGGCGCCGCCGCCGAGCGGGTCCGGGAGAAGCTGACCGGCCGGATGACGGCGTTCGTGGGGCACTCCGGGGTGGGCAAGACGACCCTGGTCAACGCCCTGGTGCCGGAGCGCCGCCGGGCCACCGGGCACGTCAACGCGGTCACCGGCCGCGGCCGGCACACCACCACCTCGGCGCTGGCGCTGCCGCTCCCGGACGACACCGGCTGGGTCATCGACACCCCGGGCGTCCGCTCCTTCGGGCTGGCCCACATCGACCCGTCCCGGGTCATCAACGCCTTCCCGGACCTGGATCCCGGCACCGCCGAGTGCCCCCGGGCGTGCAGCCACGACGAGCCGGACTGCGCGCTGGACGCCTGGGTGGCCGAGGGGCACGCGGACCCGGCCCGCCTGTATTCCCTGCGCCGGCTGCTGGCCACCCGCGAGCGGCGCGAGGGCGACTGAGCGCGGCGATCCCCTGCCGACCATCCGGACCGCGGGCATAATCGCCTTCAACCAGGACGCGGTCCGGTCTGGTCCGGTCCATTCCCGTCCGATCCGGTCCGGCCCCGCCAGAAGTGCTCAACCGGCTGGCGCGGCCCCGAGCTGACGGAGGCGTGGGATATGGCGTGGCTGCTGGTCGTGGTGGCGGGGCTGCTGGAGACCGGCTTCGCGGTCTGCCTCAAGCTCTCGCACGGCTTCACCCGCCTCTACCCCACGGTCGCCTTCGCCGTCTTCGCGCTGGGCAGCTTCGGCCTGTTGACCCTGGCGCTGCGGAAGCTGGACGTCGGCCCGGCGTACGCGGTGTGGACCGGCATCGGCGCGGCCGGCACCGCGATCTACGGCATGATCTTCCTCGGCGACCTGGTCTCCACGTTGAAGATCGTCTCCATCACGCTGGTGGTCGTCGGGGTGATCGGGCTCCAACTGTCCGGCTCGGCGCACTGAAGCACGTCGAAGCACGCACAGGCGGCCGGTGGGAACGCGCCATCAGGCCGTGAGCCCGGCGAACGCCTTCCGGACGAGCCGGCCGACCGCCTCGGTCTCGGCCTCCGGCGCCCGCTGCCGCGGCACCTGCGCGGACGCCCCCGCCGGCGCCGCGTCCGGTGCCGGTCCCGCCGGGACGATCACACAGGACAGCGTCAACCGGGCCGCGGTCTCGCAGGCGGTCCCCAGGGCCGGCAGTTCCTCCCGGGGCCGGCCGGGCGCCAACGCCGCCACCGCCCGGTCGCGGAAGTGCCCGACGAGTTCCGCCGGCCCGGTCTGCCCGGCCGGCAGCCGCTCCCCCCAACATCCCGTCAGCGCCGCCTTGACCAGCGGATTCGTCCGCGCGGCGCGCAGCGTCCAGGCGGCCGCGGCGGCCACCCGCGCGGCCGCGTCGCCCGCCGGGCCGTCCAGGCCGTCCGGGCCTCCGACGGCCAGCGCCCGCTCCACCCCGGTCAGATAGCTCTCGGTCTCCCGGCTGACCAGCGCGCGGGCCAACCCCTCCTTGCTGCCGAAGGCGTTGTAGAGCGTCTGCCGGGAGACCCCGGCCGCCGTCGCCACCTCCACCATCCGGACCTCCACCCAGGCCCGGTTCAGCAGCGCCGCATAGGCGGCGTCCAGCAGGGCCTCACGCGCCGAGGGCATCCGCCACCTCCCCGACCCACCCGACTTGTGGGCCAGCTCACAGAATTGACGCACCGTCAGGGACTGTCAAGACCCGCTACGGGCACCGCCGGCGCGAACCCGACCGACGCCGACGGGCGGACCACCCGATGAGCGCGGCATGGCCGTGTGGCTCCCGCGCATACCAGTCGATACTGTTCGCCCATGCCCGACTATCACGATGATCTTCGCCTGGCACACGTCCTGGCGGACGCCGCGGACGCCGCGACCATGGAACGGTTCAAGGCCCTCGACCTCAAGGTGGAGACCAAACCGGACATGACCCCGGTGACCGAGGCGGACAAGTCCGCCGAGGAACTGATCCGCAGCCACCTCCAGCGCGCCCGGCCGCGGGACGCGGTGCTCGGCGAGGAGTTCGGCAGCGAGGGCTCGGGCCCGCGCCGCTGGATCATCGACCCGATCGACGGCACCAAGAACTACGTGCGCGGGGTGCCGGTCTGGGCGACCCTGATCGCCCTGATGGAGCGCGGCGAGGGCGGCGACCGCCCGGTCGTCGGGCTGGTCTCCGCGCCGGCGCTGAACCGTCGCTGGTGGGCCGCGGAGGGCCTCGGCGCCTTCACCGGCCGCAGCCTGACCTCGGCGACCCGGCTGCAGGCCTCCCAGGTCGGCCGCATGCAGGACGCGTCCTTCGCCTACTCCTCGCTGACCGGCTGGGAGGAGCGCGGCAAGCTCCCCAACTTCCTCAACCTGTCCCGAGACTGCTGGCGCACCCGCGCCTACGGGGACTTCTGGCCGTACATGATGGTCGCCGAGGGGACCGTGGACATCTGCGCGGAGCCGGAGTTGTCGCTCTGGGACATGGCGGCCTGTGCGGTGATCGTCCAGGAGGCCGGCGGGCGCTTCACCGGACTCGACGGCCGACCCGGCCCACACAGCGGCAACGCGGCGGCCTCCAACGGCCTGCTCCACGAGGACCTGCTCTCCTACGTCGGCGACGACCGGAGCTGATCCCGCACGGGTGACCGGCGCCGGCTTTCACGCCGCGCACACCCCGGCCGACCTGCACAGGGGCGGATGTTCGGACTGACGTCCAGCATCTGCCCCTTGTTGTGCGCCCGGGAGCATGTGAATATGAGAAGCCCCCACTTTGTGAATTTGTGAATCGTTTCGCATTTTCACAGCCCCAAGGAGGTGGCTCTTCTCCATGCCCATGCTCGTCAAAGACGCCATGAGCACGGTGGTCCTCACCATCGGGCCGGCTCACACCCTCCGCCAAGCGGCGCGGCTGATGGCGGCCCGCCGCATCGGCGCGGCCGTGGTCCTCGACAACGACACCTGCGGCATCGGCATCCTCACCGAGCGCGACATCCTCAACTCCCTTGGCGCGGGCGAGAATCCCGACCGGGAGACCGCACAGGGCCACACCACCTCGGACGTGGTCTTCGCGGCCCCCGACTGGACCCTGGACGACGCGGCGGGCGCCATGGTCCGCGGCGGCTTCCGCCACCTCGTCGTCCTCGACGACATGGAACCCGTCGGCATCGTCTCGGTCCGCGACATCATCCGCTGCTGGTCCGGCGTCCCCGCCCGGGCGGCCGCGGCGGCATGAGGGGCACCACCGCGCACCTCGACTCCGGGCCCGCCCCGTGCGGGCACGGGTCGGCGTACGCGCGAAGAGGCCGGAGCCCCATGGCTTCCGGCCTCTTCGGCATGTACGGCAAGCGACGACGGATCGCCCCGTGCCGCGACCACCGCGCGGGCGGCGGCCGCAGCGCGTGGGACGTCAGCCGCGCAGGGCCTGGACCGCGGCCTCCAGCCGCTTGCCGTAGTCCGCGTCCGCCTTGCGGAAGTTCTCGATCGCGCGCTGCGCGATGTCGTCGCGGGAGACCTTGGCGATGAAGCCCGCCAGGTTGTTGATCAGGCGCTCCTTCTCGGCCTCGGACATCAGGCGGTAGAGGTTGCCGGCCTGGACGAAGTCGTTGTCCTCGGCGTGCGAGGGCGCCGCGCTCTTGGCGGACTCGCCGGAGACCGCGACCGGCTGCCACAGCGGCCGGCCGGTCTCGACCGGGCCGCCGAAGCTGTTGGGCTCGTAGTTCTTCTGGCCGGCGTGGCGGCCGTCGTAGAGCACGCCGTCCCGACCGTGGGTGCGCGCCTCGGTGGCGTGCGGGCGGTTCACCGGGAGGTGGTCGGCGTTGATGCCGACGCGGTAGCGGTGCGCGTCGCCGTAGGCGAACAGGCGGCCCTGGAGCATCTTGTCGGGCGAGGGGCCGATGCCCGGCACGAAGTGGTGCGGGGAGAAGATCGACTGCTCGACCTCGGCGAAGATGTTCTCCGGGTTGCGGTTGAGCTCCAGCTTGCCGATCTCGATCGGCGGGTAGTCCTCGTGCGGCCAGACCTTGGTCAGGTCGAACGGGTTGAAGCGGTAGTTGGCCGCCTCGGCCGCCGGCATGATCTGCACCTGGACCGTCCAGGTCGGGAACTCACCGCGCTCGATGGACTCGCGCAGGTCCCGCTGGTGGCTGTCCGGGTCCTCGCCGGCCAGCTTGTTGGCCTCGTCCTGGACGAGGCTCTTGATGCCCTGGTCGGTCTTGAAGTGGTACTTGACCCAGAAGACCTCGCCCGCCTCGTTGCTCCACTGGAAGGTGTGCGAGCCGTAGCCGTTCATGTGGCGGTAGCTGGCCGGGATGCCGCGGTCGCCGAAGAGCCAGGTCACCTGGTGGGTGGCCTCGGGCGACAGACCCCAGAAGTCCCAGACGTTGTCCGCCTCCTGCGAGCCGGTGTACGGGTCGCGCTTCTGGGTGTGGATGAAGTCGGGGAACTTGATGGCGTCCTTGATGAAGAAGACCGGCGTGTTGTTGCCGACCAGGTCGTAGTTGCCCTCTTCGGTGTAGAACTTCAGCGCGAAGCCGCGGGGGTCGCGCACCGCGTCGGCCGCACCGAGGTTGCCCGCGACGGTCGAGAAGCGCAGGAACGTCTCGGTCTGCTTGCCGACCTCGGAGAGGAACTTCGCGCGGGTGTACTTCGTCACGTCCGCGGTCACGGTGAAGGTGCCGTACGCGCCGGCGCCGCGGGCGTGCACGATGCGCTCCGGGATGCGCTCGCGGTTGAAGTGCGCCAGCTTCTCGATCAGGTTCTGGTCCTGGATCAGACCGAGGCCGCCGACGCCGGCCGTCTCGCTGTTCTGGTTGTCCGCGACCGGGGCCCCGGCCTCCGTGGTCAGCGGTCCGGTGGTGCTCTCTACCGACACGTGCGCCTCCTGATGTCTTTCGTACACCTGCCCTTGGCTTTCGCCGAGCCCGATCCTACATTGGACATTGTCTAAGTCAAGAAGTGACCGAAAGTCGTACACAATCCGGTGATGGACGACCGCTGGTACCCTGGTGGCTATCTGACTGATAGGTGATTGGCATGAGTGACCTGCTGGAACGGCTCCGGGGACGCGGCTGGCGACTGACCGCACAGCGCCGCGTCGTCGCCGAGGTCCTGGACGGGGACCACGTCCACTACACCGCCGACGAGGTGCACGCCAAGGCGTCGGAGCGCCTTCCTGAGATCTCCCGCGCCACGGTCTACAACACCCTCGGCGAACTGGTCTCGCTCGGCGAGGTGATCGAGGTGAGCACCGACGGCCGCGCCAAGCGCTACGACCCCAACGCCCACCACGACCACCAGCACCTGGTCTGCTCGCGCTGCGGCACCATCCGCGACGTGCACCTGCACGGCGACCCGCTGTCCGCCCTGCCCGAGCCGGAGCGCTACGGCTTCGACGTCTCCGAGGTCACCGTGACCTACCGGGGCATCTGCCCCAACTGCAACACCGAGTCCTGACCCGGGCCCGGCCCCGTCCGGGCCGCGCCCCAGGCCCCCGCCACCACCGCGCGCCCTCCCCTCGGCCACCCCGCGGCCCCGTTCCGCTCACGGAGCAACGACCCGCCGCCGACCAGGACACCCCGGCCCCCAGTCGACAGCCGACGACATCCCCGCCACTCCTCGCGCCCGCCTACCTGCCCGCGCGCGGGACGCCCACTCCCCTGTCGCCCCACCTGACGGCACGTCATATCGCCGCAGCGCCAAGTGCTTTGATCGCGTCGCGCGTTTTGATAACCGGGGCCGACGCACCCAGGGGAGGCGCACCGCGAGAGGGCCTCCCGCCCCCCAGCCGCACGCACGGCCAACCGCGCTCGGCGCCGCCACTCCCACAACGCCGAAGGCCCGGATCCTTGAGGATCCGGGCCTTCGGTTTCAGTAGCGGGGACAGGATTTGAACCTGCGACCTCTGGGTTATGAGCCCAGCGAGCTACCGAGCTGCTCCACCCCGCGCCGTTGTGTCTCAACTTTAACCCCACCGCGACGACCAGCGCAAATTCCCTCCGCGGGGCCCCGGGGCCGGCCCTCGGACCGGGCCCCGGACACCGGGCGCAGACCGCACCCTGCCGCCGTCACGCGCTCAGTTCCTCCTGGAGCGCCGCCCGCAACCGGGCCGCCCGTTCGGCCACCTCCGGCGGCCCCAGCTCCACGGCCCGCGCGCACCAACGCTGGGCCTCCGCGAGCGCCCCGCGCCGGGCGGCGATCAGCGCCAGCCGCAGCGCCGCCCGACCGTGCCCGCCCTCGGCGGCGCGCTGCCACCACAGGGTGGCCTCGGGCAGGCTGCCCTCGCGGGCCAGCAGCAGGCCGAGGTTGAAGGCGCCGTTGCGGCTGCCGGCCTCGGCCGCCGCGCGGTACCAGTTCGCCGCCTCGACGACGTCACCCTGAGCCGCCGCGAACATGCCAACCCGGACCTGGGCGCGGCGGTGGCCCTGCCGGGCGGCCCGCTCGTACCACTGCCGGCTCTCGTCGCCCTCGGCCCGCTCGCCGTCCGCACCCGCGGAGCGCCGGTCCAGCAGGTCGGCGAGCCGGAAGGCCGCCTCGGCGCTACCGCCCCCGGCCGCGCAACGGAGGTTCCGCTCGGCGTCCTTGATCTCGCCGTCCCGGAGTTGCGCTATGGCCACCTGGAGCGCGGCCTCGGTGTGCCCGGCGGCCGCCGCGCGCTCGTACCAGGAGAGCGCCAGCCGCTCCTCGCCGCGCCCGGCGAACAGGATGCCGAGGTTGAACGCGGCGTCCACGCTGCCGGCCTCGGCCGCCTTGGAGAACCACGGCTCGGCCCCGGAGGCGTCGCCGCGCTGCAGCAGCAGGATCGCCAGCGCGTTGGCCGCCTCGCGGTGACCGGTGTACGCGGCGCGGCGGTACCACTGTTCGCCCCGGCCGGGCCGGCCCTGCTCGGCGCAGAGCAGGCCGAGGTTGTAGGCGCCGTTGATGTCCCCGGCGTCCAGCGCGGCGCGGTACCAGCGCTCGGCGGTCTGGAGTTCACCGCGGTCGGCGTGGAGCGCCCCCAGGGCGTTGGCCGCGTTGCCGTCGCCGTCCTGGGCCGCGCGCCGCCACCACTCGGCGGCGCTCTCCTCGTCGCCGGCGTCGCGCAGCAGGAAGCCCAACGCGCAGGCGGCGCGGGCCTCGCCGTCCTTGGCCGCGGAGAGGTACCAGCGGCCGGCCTCCTGGATGTCGCCGCGCTCCTCCAGCAGCGCGCCCAGTTGCAGCGCGGCCCGCCGGTGGCCGCGGGCGGCGGCCTGGCGGTACCACTGCTGGGCCTCGACCTGCTGGGTCAACTCCCCGTAGGCGGGCGTCGTTCGGCGCTCGGCGTCCCGGCCCTCCTCGATGAGCCGGGCCAGGCGGTAGGCGGCCTCGCGGTGACCGCGCTCGGCGGCGGCCCGGAACCAGCGCTCGGCGCCGATGTCGCCGCGGTGCTCCAGGAGGTCGGCGAGGGCGTAGGCGCCCAAGTAGTGGCCGGACTCGGCGGATTGGCGCAGCCAGTACTCGGCGGCCGGCTCGTCGCCGCGCTCGCGGTAGTGACGGCCCAGGGCGTGCGCCGCGGCGGCGGAACCGGCGACGGCGGCGATCCGCCACCAACCGGCGGCCTCGTCGCCGTAGCCCCGCTGGTGCAGGAGGACGCCGAGGTTGTTGGCCGCGGCCCGGTCCCCCGCGGCGGCCGCGGAGCGCAGGTGAGGTTCGGCGCCGTCCAGATCGGCACGGCGCAACAGCAGTGCGCCCAGGGCGCTCATGGCGGCGGTGTCGCCCGCCTCGGCGGCGCGGCGGTAGCCGGACTCGGTCACCGCGTCGGACGCCTCGGCCGTGCCGTCGGCCTCCATCGCGTCCATCGCCTTCTCGGAATCGCGCCCGTCGTCGGGCGCCTGCACAAACCGGTCCGTCTCCAACAACCTTGCCTTGTCCCCCATAAGAACCATCGTCGCATCACCTGTAACGCACGTACACCTGGTATACCGCAGCAAGTGAGGTCACTTCAGCGGTTTGTCGACTTCCCGACACGGCGACATGCCAAACTCAAGCACACAGCTTTCCCACATGGGGCGTCCGACCCGCCTGTCGGCCGCTTTGACACGAACGCATGACAAAGGCCCGGATCCTCAAGGAATCCGGGCCTTGGTCTTCAGTAGCGGGGACAGGATTTGAACCTGCGACCTCTGGGTTATGAGCCCAGCGAGCTACCGAGCTGCTCCACCCCGCGCCGTTGTGACTCCAACGTATCACGCCACGGGGCCGCGATTGACACTCGGTGCGCGGTGGCCGCCGGTTCGCGCCGGCGGCCACCCCGCTGAGGCCCGCGCCGGGCACCACCCAGTGGTGCCCGGGGAAGGCTCAGCCGCTCGACTTCCCGCCCTTCTCGGACGCCTTGGCCGCCCGGTCCAGTGCGGCCTTCAGCTTCTTCTGGGCGTCGCCGTACGCGGCCCAGTCGCCCGCCACGCGCGCCTTCTCGCCCTCGTCGTACGCCTTCTCGGCGTCCGACAGGGCCTGTTGGACGGTCTGGCCGGACGGCGGCTGCTCGCCGGTCTGGCCGCCGCCGGGCGGGTTCTCCGGGCTGGTGCCCGCGCTCGGCGCCTTCTTGCCGAAGACCACGTCCAGCGCGTCCTTGAGGCTGTTCTCCAGGACGGGCTTGCTGTCGCCGTAGCTCACCAACACCTTCTTCAGGAGCGGGTAGTTGGTGTTGGCGCCGCGCAGGTAGACCGGTTCGACGTAGAGCAGTCCGCCGTCCAACGGGACGGTCAGCAGGTTGCCGTACTCGATCTCCGAGTCGCCGAACTTCTTGAGGATGTTGAGCTCGTTGGCGATGGCCGGGTCGGAGTTGAACTTCGACTGGGCCAACTGCGGTCCGGGCACCGGGGTCTGCGCGGGCAGCTTCAGCAATCTGATCTTGCCGTAGTCGTCGCTGTTCGCGTCAGCGTCGACCGCCATGAAGGCGCCCAGGTTGTCCTTCTTGTTGGGCGTGAAGGTAGTCGTCAACGAGAACGCCCGGTCCTTCTGGTCGGGCATCTTCATGCTGAGGTAGTACGGCGGCACCGCGTTGCCCGACTTGGTGGTCGGGTCGTTCGGGATCTGCCAGCGCTCCGAACCGGTGTAGAAGGTGCCCGGGTCGGTGACGTGGTACGTGGTCAGCAACTGGCGCTGCACCTTGAAGAGGTCCTGCGGGTAGCGCAGGTGGGCCTTCAGCTCGGGGCTGATGGAGTCCTTCTTCTCGACCGTGCCGGGGAACGCCTTCATCCAGGTCTTCAGGACCGGGTCCTTGGTGTCCCACTGGTAGAGCTTGACCGTGCCGTCATAGGCGTCGACCGTCGCCTTGACCGAGTTACGGATGTAGTTGACCTGGTTCTGCTGGGCCACCACCGCGCGCTGGCCGTTGGTGAGCGAGTCGGCGGTGCTGTCCCCGAGGGTGGTGCGCGAGGCGTACGGGTAGCCGTTGCTGGTGGTGTACGCGTCCACGATCCACTGGATGCGGCCGTTGATCACCGCCGGGTAGGCGTCGCCGTCGATGGTCAGCCAGGGGGCGACGGACTCCACGCGCTCCTTGGGCGTGCGGTTGTACAGGATCCGCGACTTGTCCCCGATGGCGCCGGAGTAGAGGATCTGCGGCTCCCCGAACGCCACCGCGTACGCGGCGCGGTTGATCGGGTTGGACAGGCTCACCCCGCTCTTGCCCTGGTAGCGGTAGCCCTTCTCGCCGCTGTCGTCGGAGTAGTCCAGCTCCTTCTGCGGCCCGCCCACGATGGAGTACTGGGTGGTCTTCTCGCCGTAGTAGACCCGCTGTTCGTACGGGGGGAGCTGGCCACGGGAGGGGAGGTTGGCCTCGGTGTAGTCCGGGGCGCCGCCGTCGGCGGTCTCGGTCCCCTTGGCGGTGACCGCGCCGTAGCCGTGGGTGTACTTGAAGTGGTCGTTGATCCAGTTGCGTTCGGGGATGCCGGCGATGTTCAGCTCGCGCAGGCCGATGACGGTGTCCTGCTCCTTGCCGTCCTTGTCCTTGTACCGGTCGACGTCCAGGGTGGACGGGAACTGGTAGTAGGACCGCACCTGTTGCTGCTGCTGGAAGGCCGGCGAGACCACGTTCGGGTCGAGCAGCCGCATGCTGGCGGTGGTGTCCGCCGCGTCCCGCAGCCGCTGGCTGTCCTCCTTGGTGGTCGGCTTGTAGTTGCCCTTGTAGGGCGTCACGTCGGCGTCCTGGATGTCGTACGCGTCCCGGGTCGCCTTGATGTTGTTCTCGATGTACGGCGCTTCCTTGGCCTGCTCGTTGGGCTGGACCTGGAACTTCTGCACGATCGCTGGGTACAGCCCGCCGATCAGGACGGCGGAGAGCACCATCAGCCCGAAGCCGATCACCGGCAACTGCCAGGTGCGCCGCCAGAGGGTGGCGAAGAACAGGACCGCGCAGATCGCCGCGATGAAGAACAGGATGGTCTTCGCCGGCAGATAGGCGTTGGCGTCGACGTAGCGCAGACCGGTCCAGTTGTCGGCCGACTTCAGGCCGCTGGACTTCACCGCCAGGCCGTAGCGGTCGAGCCAGTACGCGACCGCCTTCAGGGAGACGAAGATGCCCAGCAGCACCGAGAGGTGGCCGGTGGCCGCGGCGGTCGCCCGGGAACCGGGGCTGGTCAGCCGCAGTCCGCCGTAGAGGTAGTGGGTGAGGGCGGCGGCCACCAGGGACAGCACCGCGCAGGCGAAGCCGAAGCTCAACAGGAAGCGGTACCAGGGCAGATCGAAGGCGTAGAACGAGACGTCCTTGTGGAACTGCGGGTCCGTGGTGCCGAACGGGACGCGGTTGACCCACTGGAGCCAGGTACGCCACTCACCGGAGGCGGAGGCCCCGGCGATCAGCCCGATCACCGCGGTGATCGCGATCAGCGCCCACTTCTTGAACGGGGCGATGCCCATGCGGTAGCGGTCCAGGCTCTGCTGCTCCGTGGACATCGCGGCGAGCGGCGGCCGCAGCCGGTGCGCCAGCCAGATGTTGATGCCGACGGCGATCGCCATGACGAAGCCGAAGGCGAAGAACAGTCCGATCTTGGTCCACAGGGTGGTGGTGAAGACCGAGGAGAAGTGGACCGAGCGGTACCAGAGCCAGTCGGTCCAGAAGCCCGAGAACATCACGAAGAGCATGGCCAGCACGGCCAGTGCGCCCAACGTCATGAGCAGGGTTCGGAACCGCCGCGACGGTCGGCCGACTCTGATCCGTGGCCCGGAGGGGCCTCCGCCGCGGTCCGGCATCTGGAAAGCCAAGGTGCGCACCTCGAAGTTCGCTGTCGTGTGGAGCAGGCCCGGCGATAGTAGGACCCAGTGATGCAACTTACGACGGCTTTACTCGGTTCCCGATTTCCGGGGTCTACAAGGCACGATGTTGGGCATGACCAACCTCCCCGTTGACGGCACCCCCCTCGCCGCCGACCCACTGACCCGCGCGGTGCTCGAAATCGACGAGTACGCAGCCGGGCTCGGCTGGGACCAGCCCGCCCGACTGTTCGCCCTCGTCGACACCACCAAGCTCCGCGCGCAGGAGCCCTCGCTCGCCGCCCAACTGGGCATCGACGAGTCCTCCGGCACCTCCCTGACCCCCATCGAGCAGGACGAGATCCCCGCCGGCGCCCCGCTGGACGAGTTCCTCGCCACCATCGCCTGGCCGGACGCCGTCGTCGGCTGCGCGCTCACCGTGGAGCGCCTGATGCTGCCCCCCTCCGCCGAACAGGCCGAGCCGGCCGGTATGAGCGGGGAGCAGCTCGCCAAGTGGGTCGCCAAGCACCCGGACCGCCAGGAGGTGCGGATGACGGTGGCCGTCCTCCGGGACGGCGCCCGCGAGTCCGCGCTGCGACTGCGCGAGAAGGACTCCACCTCCGAGGTGCTGACCGGCAAGTCGCTGGTGCCCGGCCTCGCCGAGGCGCTGGCCGCGACCTTCGAGGAGTAACGGCCTAACGGCCACGGCGGGCCGAACGGGCCCGCCGGCCGCCCCCGCTACCGGCCTGCCGGGCTACAACTCGGCAGGCCGGCGGTGTCGTGCCCGCGGATCTTCTCCAACGCCTTGACCGCGTCCTGGATGGAGCCGACCTTCACCAGCCGGAGGCCGCTGGGGGTGTCCTTCGCCGCGGCCGCGCAGTTCTCCTTGGGCGTCAGGAAGAACTCCGCGCCCTTGTCCCGCGCCCCGATCGTCTTCATCGAAATGCCGCCGATCGGGCCGACCTTGCCCTGGTCGTCGATGGTGCCCGTACCGGCGACGAACTTGCCGCCCGTCAGATCGCCGCCCGGGGTGAGCTTGTCGACGATGCCGAGCGCGAACATCAGCCCGGCGCTCGGGCCGCCGACGTCCGCCAGCTTCACGTCAATGGGGAACGGGAAGATGTGGTCCAACTGCGCCTGGATGCCGACCACCGCCCGGCCGCCGTCCGACGCCGTGGTGATCGCGAGCTGCTTGACGGGGACCTCAGGCCGCTTGCCCTTCTTCTCCGCCGCGGCCGCCTCCTTGGCCGGAATGATGGAGAAGACCACCTTTTCGCCCGGCTTGTGCTGGGTGACGAACTTGGCGACGTCGCTGGTCTGTTGGACGTCCTTGCCGTCCACCGCCTTGATCACATCGCCGGCGTGCAGCACCCCGTCGGCCGGCTTGTCCTTCAGGACCGCACCGACGACGGTCTGGGTGGCGACCGGAATGTTCAGCTCCTTGAGCGCGGCGGCCTTGGCGCTCTCCTGGGACTGACTGAACTCCTCGGCGTTCTGCTGGTCGGCCTGCTCGGCCGTCTGCCCCTCGGGATAGAGCGTCTTGTGCGGCACCACCGCGCTGCTCGGGTCCAACCAGCCGTAGACCGCCTCAAGGAGGTTCATGTTGTAGTCCGGCCCCGTGACCCGGACCGTCGTCATGTTGAGGTGCCCGGACGTCGGATAGGTCTTCCGGCCGGAGATCTGCAGGACCGGCTCCCCGTCGTGCTCACCGAGGGTGTTGACCGTCGGCCCCGGCGACATCTCGGCATACGGGACGGGAATCAGCACCCCGGCGCAGAGCAGCGCGATCAGCATCAAGGTCGAGGCGAGCAGCGTCGCGGTGCGGCGTGGCATGGAACGACAGTACGGGACGGGTACGACAACCGGCCCGCGGGGCCGTCCGTACGGGGGCGAGCGAGGGCGTCAGACCGGCCGCTATGACGTCAGACCGGGTCCGAGGCGTGCTCGGGGGCGGTCGCGGCCGGGGCGTGCCCCCGCTCCATCGCGGCGCGGAACCGGGCGTAGCCCGCCAGCTCGGCGACGTCCCCGGAGCGGCGGTTGCGCATGGCCCAACTGCTCCACATCGCAGCGGCCAGACCGGCCAGCACCGGAATCAGCAGCCAGAGGAGCGCTCCCATGGCGACCTCCCTACCCCTTGCGCACCCGCGATCGACAAATAAGCAGATTAACCATCTGCCACGTCAACGCTGGTCCCGAGGACGGGGTTACGCAACCGGAACCCAAGGCACCGATTCGGCCGCATGGCCCCAGGAGCATGGGGAACGCACCCGGCCTACGCCCCGGAGGAGAGCGCTACGCGCCCACCCTCCCGCCCGTCACCCGACCTCCACCCCCAGAAGAGGGCGCTACGCGCCCACCCACCCGCCCGTCACCCGACCTCCACCCCCAGAAGAGGGCGCTACGCGCCCACCCACTCTTCGGTTCCGTCCGAGAACGTCTGGTGCTTCCAGATGGGGACCTCGTGTTTGAGGTCGTCGATCAGCTTGCGGCAGGCCGCGAACGCCTCGGCCCGGTGGGGGCAGGCGACCGCGACGACCACGGCGAGGTCCCCGATGGCCAGGTCGCCCACCCGGTGAACGGCGGCCAGCGCGCGGACCGGGTAGTCGGCGACGACCTTCTCGGCGATCCGGCGCAGCTCCGCCTCGGCGGACGGGTGCGCGGAGTAGCCCAGGCCGTCCACGTCCGCGCCGCCGTCGTGCGAGCGGACGGTGCCGACGAAGAGGGCCGTGCCACCGGCCGATGCGTCACCGACCGCCGCGAAGACCTCGTCCACCGACAGCGCGGCGGCGCGGATCTCCAGGAGCCGGATGGGGTCCTCGGCGGCCTGCTCACCAGGGTGGTCGCGACCGGTGCGGGAGTGCGTGCCAGACATGGTCCCATCGTGCCGTACCGGGAGGGCGCCGCGGAATGGCCGTTTCCACCGGGCGTCCGCGACCGCGTATGGAGGCTCGTACAGTCCCGTGGCCCCGGTGGCCGTTTCGGGAGGTGTACGGGCGGACGGACGATCCCGATGGGTGGCGTCAGATGCGGCGGCGGGCCTTGCGTGCGCGGCGGACCAGGGCCGCGGTGCCCAGGAGGGCGACGGTGGCGCCGGCGGCGCCCGCGGCGGTGGCGTCCTTGCGGCCGAGCCGGCGGCCGGCGACGGTGTGCCGCCCGGCGACCTCCTCCAGCAGTTCGGCAAGGACCTCCTCGTTGGTCCACTGGGGCCGCCAGCCCGCGTCGTGCAGCCGGCTGCCGCTGACCACCCAGGGGTGCATGGTGTACGCCAGGTCTCCGGCGGGCGACGGCGTCAGGCCGATCCGGTGCAGCCGGGCGGCGGCGCCCAGAGCCACTGAGGACGGCAGCTCCATGCGCCGGATACCGGAGAGCTCCTCGACCTCCTCCTGCTCCAGCCAGCCGTCGCAGCCCACCGCCAGCTCGCCCTCGACCTTCTCCAGGGCGGCGTACTCCAGGGCGCTGACCAGGTCCTCCACGTGACAGAACTGCCAGGCGGGGCGGGAGCCGGCGACGACCAGGAGGCGCGGCGACTCGAAGTAGCGGGTCAGCGCGGTGTCGGTGCCGCCGACCAGGACGGCGGGGCGGAGCACGGTGACGTTCAGGCCCGGGTGGGCGCGGGGGGCGCGGCGCGCCAGGTGCTCGATCTCCAGGAGGTCGCCGACCCCGGTGGCGTCGGCGGTGGCGCGCAGTTCGGCGTCCTCGGCGAGCGGGACGTCGTTGTCGGGCAGCGCCCCGTAGACCATCGCGGAGGTGCACAGCACCACCCGGTGGACGCCGGCGGCCGCGGCCGCGGTCAACACGGTCTGGGTGCCGCGCACGTTGTAGGCGGTGCGGGCCGCGGCGTCGGTCTCCAGGTCGAGGTCGAGCGCGAGATGGACGACGACGTCCGTTCCGCGCAGTTTGTCGGCGATGGCGGGGTCACGGACGTCGAGCACGTGCCACTCCGCCTCGGCGACCTCACCGACCCGCTCGTCGATCGCCACCACCTGCTTGACCTCGTCGGACGCGACCAGGGCGCGGGTGAGCAGCGCGCCGACCCCGGAGGCGGCTCCGGTGACGGCGACGACGGGGCGGCGCAGCGGCCGGCCGGCGTCGGACGGGCCGCGGTCGGCCTGTTCGGTTGTGGCGGCAGCGTTTCGCGCTGCGCGAACGGTCGGATCTGGGGAACTCACCGGGCGTCTCCAGCGGTTGTCTTCAGTGCGGGCGCGTCTGACGCGTTCGCACCAGGTGGCGTCCATCCTGCCGCAGCCACCGGGACAGCGAAGCACCGAGCCCCAGGGCGGGGCGAGTGTCTACGCTGGAGGTGATGTCGGGCAGCCGCCGTCGGCGTAGGGCCGGCGGCCCTACGAGCCGAGGAAACCCGTGAGTGACACCCCATTTGGATTCGGCCTTCCGCCGGAGGAGCCGGAGGACGGCGACAACGGCAAGCAGAAGGGCGGCCAGGGAGGTAGCCAGGGCCCCGCGAACCCCTTCGGGTTCGGCGGCGGGAGCGGCGACGCGAACAATCCGTTCGCGGCGCTCTTCGGCGGCATGGGGGGACCCGGCGGCCAGATGAACCCTGGCGACCTCGGCGCCGCCTTCCAGCGCCTCGGCCAGATGCTCTCCTACGAGGGCGGCCCGGTGAACTGGGAGATGGCCAAGGACATCGCGCGGCAGACCGTCGCGCAGGGCGCCGAGGACGGCAGCAAGGACGCCAGCGTCTCCCCCGGTGAGCGCTCGGCGGTCGAGGACGCCGTACGGCTCGCGGACCTCTGGCTGGACGGCGTGACGTCGCTCCCGTCGGGCGCCGGCACGGTGGTGGCCTGGAGCCGCGCCGAGTGGGTCGAGGAGACCCTGCCGGTGTGGAAGGACCTGGTCGACCCGCTCGCCGAGCGGGTCGGCTCGGCGATGGGCGACGTACTGCCCGAGGAGATGCAGGCCATGGCGGGCCCGCTGCTCGGGATGATGCGCTCCATGGGCGGCGCGATGTTCGGCACCCAGATCGGGCAGGCGCTGGGTGTGCTGGCCTCCGAGGTCGTCGGTTCGACGGACATCGGGCTGCCGCTGGGCCCGGCCGGCAAGGCCGCGCTGCTGCCGGCGAACGTCACGGCGTTCGGCGCCGGACTGGGCGTCCCCGAGGAGGAGGTGCGGCTCTACCTCGCCCTGCGCGAGGCCGCCCACCAGCGGCTGTTCGCCCATGTGCCGTGGCTGCGCTCGCACCTCTTCGGTGCCGTCGAGGGCTATGCGCGCGGCATCAAGGTCGACACGACCAAGCTGGAGGACGTGGTCGGCCAGCTCGACCCGCAGCACCCCGAGGAGCTCCAAAACGCCCTCCAGCAGGGCATGTTCCAGCCCGAGGACACCCCGGAGCAGAAGGCCGCGCTGGCCCGTCTGGAGACCGCGCTGGCGCTCGTCGAGGGCTGGGTCGACGCGGTGGTGCACGCCGCGGCCAAGCCGCACCTGCCGTCTGCCGACAAGCTCCGCGAGACGCTGCGGCGGCGCCGGGCCACCGGTGGCCCGGCCGAGCAGACCTTCGCCACGCTGATCGGCCTCCAGCTCCGCCCGCGGCGCCTGCGGGACGCCTCGCGGCTGTGGGCCTCCCTGACGGACGCACGGGGCCTGGACGGCCGCGACGGCCTGTGGGAGCACCCGGACATGCTGCCGACGGCGGCCGATCTGGACGACCCGGACGGCTTCGTCCACCACGAGCACCCGGACTTCTCCGAGCTCGACAAGATGCTGGGCGAGGCGGCGTCCGGTGCGGGCCCGGACCTGACCAAGCGGTCCGAGGACGCCGGTGAGGCACCGTCGGACGGCACCAAGGACGAGGGTGGCACACGCGGCCCCGAGGACGACGGCAAGGGCGGCGGCGCCCAGTGACCCTGCGGGAGGACGCGGCGCGGGTGCTCAAGGAGTGGCCCGCGCCGTCGGCCGACCAGGAGCGACTGCGGCTGGCCTATCTGGACCACCTCGCGGCCCATCAGGACGGCATGTGGAAGCCGTGCAAGGAGGGGCACCTCACCGCCAGCGCGCTGGTCATCGACCCGGAGGGCGGTCGGGTGCTGCTCACCCTGCACCGCAAGCTGGAGATGTGGCTCCAGATGGGCGGGCACTGCGAGCCCGAGGACGCCTCGCTCGCCGACGCGGCGCTGCGGGAGGCGCGCGAGGAGTCCGGGATCGCGCGGGGGCTGACGCTGCTGGGCGGTGCGCCGGTGCGGCTGGACCGCCATCAGACGCCCTGCGCCGTGCACTTGGACGTCCAGTACGCCGCGCTGGCGCCGCCGGACGCGGTCGCGGCGATCAGCGACGAGTCGCTGGACCTGCGGTGGTTCCGCTACGACGAGGTGCCCTCGGTGGCCGATGCGTCGGTGGTCAACCTGGTGGCGGACACCCGGGCGTTGCTGTCGGCGACACCATGACGCCGCCACAAGCCATTTGACGCTGCGCCAGCTACGCCAACTCCGGCGCCCGCCCCAACGGGGCGGGCGCCGGACGCATTTGGGGGGGCGAGGCCGTCGCGTGCGCGCCGGTCAGCGACCCCGGTGCGGGTCACCCGGGCCCGTACCCGGTTCCTCTTCGGGGCGCCACTGCCCGCCGGCACCCTCGGAAGCCGGCGCACCCTGCCCCGGATACGGGGCGTACGGGGCCCCCGGGGGTGGCGGCTGCTGGCCCGGCTGACCGTACGCACCGGGGGGCGGCGGAAGCGGCACCGGCGGCCCCTGGGGCGCGGCGTACCCACCGGGCGGCGGGGGCGGCGGCTGCTGCCCGTACGGAGGCGGTGGAGGCTGCTGACCGTAGGGCAACGGTGGGGGCTGCTGGCCGTACGGGGGCGGCGGAGGTACCTGCTGGCCGTACGGGGGCAGCGGCGGGGGCTGTTGGCCGCCGGGCACCTGGCCGTACGGGAGCGGGGGCGGACCCGGCACGCCGACGGCCGGCGGCGGAGGGGGCGGCGGAGGCGGAGCCTGGACGCCCGGGGGCGGCGGCGTCCCGCCCGGCGGGACCAGCGGCGCAACGAGCGTCGGCGCGCTGTGGATCTGCGCGGCGGCCGGCTGGGGCAGCGGGGGCGGGACCAACTGCGGCTGGTACGGCGCCGGTTCGCGCGGATCCGGGGCGGTCGGCGCCGGCCCGGGCACCCCCTGCGTGGTGACGGGCGGTGCCGGGGGCGAGACGGGCGCGGGGTCGGGCGTCGGGGCGGGGGCGGGGGCGGGGACACCCTGCGCCGTGACGGGTGGCGCCGGCGCCTCGCCCGCGGGCCCCGGCGCTCCCTCGGCGCGCCCGGTGCCCTCGTCCTCCTCCAGGATCTCGCCGCCGAAGTTCGTCAGCAGCGCCTCCAGGCCGCCGTCGAAGCCCTGGCCCACGGCGGCGAACCGCCAGACGTCCTTGACGTAGAGGTCACCGAGCATCACCGCGCGCTCGGTGCTGAACTCGGCGCCGGTGAAGGGATATCGGGCCACCTCCTGGCCACCGGCGACGATGCGCAGGAAGCCCGGCCCGATCTGCGACATCTGTCCGTCGCCGTCGAGGGTGGCGGTGAAGGTCAACTTCCGCACCTGCGGCGGGATCCGGTCGAGGGCGATCCGGAAGGATTCGGTGTCGCCGCCCTGCGCACCGAGCAACTGGATGGCTTCTTCGGGCGACTTGGGCTGGTTGTAGAAGATGAAGTAGCGGTCGTCGGACAGCCGCTCGTCGTCGTCCAGCCCGAAGCAGCTTATGTCGACGACCAATCCGGGACCGGCGATCTGCACGCCGACGTACAGCTCCCGTTCCGTCGTCAGATCGGCCAGCCTGGCCTTGTGGCCGCGCTGGAATTCCCTGGCCATCGACACCGGCCCTCCCCCGCCCTCGCGTTGAATCCGTACCCTCGCCAGGCTAACGGCTGGTACGGACAGCGGGCCTCCCCGGTGCGCGCCCGGGGCCTCCGGTCCCGTCAGCGGCGGCGGGCGGCCGGCAGATGCGGCAGCCGGTCGGCGGCCACCACGCCTTCGAGGTAGCCGCGGGCCCGTTCGGTGCGCGGGTAGGACTCCAACAGGCGCCAGAACTCCGGCCCGTGGCCCGGGACGAGGAGGTGCGCCAACTCGTGCAGCAGGACGTAGTCGATGACGTACTCGGGCATGCCCTGGAGGCGGTGCGACAGCCGGATGCTGCCCTCGGCCGGGGTGCACGACCCCCAGCGGGTGTTCTGGTTGGTGACCCAGCGCACCGACCCCGGCCGGGCCCGCCCGTCGAGGTACTGCCCGGAGAGCCGCTCGGCCCGTTCGGCCAGATCGACGTCGCCCAGCATCCGCTTGCTCTCCTGGGCGGCGAGCTTGTCCAGCATCACGGAGACCCAGCGCTGCTCCTCGGACTGCGACATCCGGGCCGGGATCAGGACGATGGTGCGGTCGCCCTCGCGGTACGCGGAGACCGTCCGGCGCCGTCGCGCGCTGCGCCGCACTTCGACCGCGCGGGCCGGTGGGCTCGGCTCGTCCCGGCGCGGGCGGTCGGCGGCGCGGCGCAGGGGCGTCTCCCCGGATCCGCGCGGGGAAGGGTCGGCGGGCACGCGCCCGACGTTACCCGTTGGCACTGCGGGAAGTCCCGCCCCTCGGACGGTTCGCCACCTGAACGCCCCCGGCGTGCACGCGTTGTACGACGAATGACCGCCGCCTGTGGATAACTTCCGCCGCGCTCGGGCGCTCGGCGCATGCTGGAGTCCGGTCGAGAACGAACGGGGGCGGCAGACATGCATCCGATGCTCAAGCCCGCGCTGCGGCGCGGTTGGCGGGACCGGGAGACGGTGTGGTTCGGGGTGGCACCGGCCCATGCGCGGTCGGTCGGGCCGGTCGACGTGGCGACCGGCTGCTTCATCGAACTGCTCGACGGCACGCGCTCGCTGCCGCAACTGCTCGACGAGGCGGTGGCGCTGGACGTGCCGCCGGAGCGGGCGCGCGGGGTGGTGGAGCGGCTCGGCGCGGCCGGGCTGTTGGAGGCGCCGGCGGCGGACGGACCGGCGGCGGACGCCCTGCGGGCGGACGGCGCGGCCGTCGAGCGGTTACGGGCGGATCTGGGCGCGCTGTCGGTGCGGCAGCGCGGGGGCGCGTCAGGGCCGCTCGCGCGGATGGGGGCGCGCCGGTCGGTCCGGGTCAAGGTGAAGGGGGCGGGCCGGGTCGGCGCGCAGCTCGCGGCGCTGCTGTCGGGGTCCGGGGTCGGCCGGGTGGACGTGGTGGACGGCGGCACGGTCGCGCCGTGGGACGTGGTGCCGGGCGGGCCGGCGGCCGGGCAGATCGGCGAGCGGCGGGCCGAGGCCGCCGGCCGGTTGGTCCGGGAGTCCTCCCCGTGGAGCGGCCGACCCCGGACCGGCGCCCCGGTCACCGAGTCCGGCACGCCCGGCATCTCCCTCATGGTGCTCGCCCCGCGCGACGGCCTCGGCGCCTACGCCCCCGATCCCGTGCTCGCCGAACCGCTGCTCGCCGCCGGCATCCCCCACCTCTACGCGGGCGTGCTGGAAGGCACCGGAGTGGTGGGCCCGTTGGTGGTGCCCGGCGTCTCGGCCTGCGCCGGCTGCGACCAACTCCGGCGCACGGACGCCGAGCCGGCCTGGCCGCGGCTGCTCGCGCAGTGGCGCTCGGGGCGCGGTACCCCGGCGGTGCCGGCCTGCGACGCCGCGCTGGCCACGGCGGTCGCGGGGCTCGCCGCCATCCAGGCGCTGGCGTACCTCGACGGCGAGCCACCGCCGTGCACGGGGGCGCGGATGGAACTGCCGCTGCCGTGTGCGAGCGTACGGACGGTGCGGATCGCCCCGCATCCCGACTGCGGCTGCGGTGCCGCCGCGGAGCGGGGCCCGGCGGACGCCTCGGTTCCTCGGCCGCGACACGCAACAATGACCGGGTAACCCCGGTAGGGGACGGTGTGAGTTGGAGGGGCGCATGTCTGATCTTCCCCGCAAGGCGGTCACCCGGACCGCCAAGCTGGCCGCGCTGCCACTGGGGTTCGCCGGCCGTGCCACCTGGGGCCTGGGCAAACGGCTCGGCGGCCGGTCCGCCGAGATCGTCGGCCGCGAGCTCCAACAGCGCACCGCGGAACAGCTCTTCAAGGTGCTCGGCGAGTTGAAGGGCGGTGCGATGAAGTTCGGTCAGGCGCTGTCCGTCTTCGAGTCGGCGCTGCCCGAGGAGATCGCCGGCCCCTATCGCGCGGCGCTGACGAAGCTCCAGGACGCGGCGCCGCCGATGCCGACGAGCACCGTGCACGCCGTGCTGGCCGAGCAACTGGGCGCCAACTGGCGGGAGCAGTTCGCGGAGTTCGAGGACAAGCCGGCCGCGGCGGCGTCCATCGGGCAGGTGCACCGGGCGGTGTGGCACGACGGCCGCGAGGTGGCCGTCAAGGTGCAGTACCCGGGGGCGGGCACGGCGTTGCTGTCGGACCTGACGCAGCTCAGCCGGTTCGCCCGGCTGCTCGGGCCGCTGATCCCTGGCATGGACATCAAGCCGCTCATCACCGAGTTGCGCGACCGGGTCGCGGAGGAGTTGGACTACGCCCTGGAGGCCGAGGCCCAGCAGGCGCACGCCGCGGAGTTCGCCGCCGATCCCGACGTGGTGGTGCCGGCGGTGGTGCACCAGGGCGACCAGGTCCTGGTGACGGAGTGGTTGGCGGGGGTGCCGCTGTCCGAGGTGATCGCGGACGGCACCGAGGAACAGCGGGACCGGGCCGGGCAGTTGCTGGCGCGCTTCCTCTTCTCCGGCCCGGCGCGCACCGGTCTGCTGCACGCCGATCCGCACCCCGGCAACTTCCGGCTGCTGCCCGGGGAATCACCGGACGGTCCGGTGGCGGAGTGGCGACTGGGCGTCCTGGACTTCGGCACCGTCGACCGGCTGCCCGACGGGTTGCCGCCGACGATCGGCGCCTCACTGCGGATGGCGCTGGACGGCGAGGCGGACGCGGTCTACCGCATGCTGTGCGAGGAGGGGTTCGTCAAGGAGTCCATCGCGCTGGATCCCGACGCGGTGCTGGAGTATCTGCTGCCGATCATCGAGCCCGCGCAGGTGGACGCCTTCACCTTCAGCCGGGGCTGGATGCGCCAGCAGGCGACCCGGATCGGCGATCCGCGCTCCCCCGCCCACCAGTTGGGCAAGCAGCTCAACCTCCCGCCCTCCTACCTCCTGATACACCGTGTGACGTTGAGCACCATCGGGGTGCTGTGCCAGTTGGGGGCCACGGTGCGGCTGCGCGATGAGTTGGAGGCGTGGATGCCGGGATTCCTGCCGGACGCGTACGAGGAGGACGCGGCAGCGGAGGCCACGGCCGGGGAGGACGAGGCCGGGGAGAGCGCGGCCGCACGGGAGGCGGGCGCGGACGGTGCCGGCGGGAGCCCGGCGGAGAGTCCGGCCTGACCGTCACCACCAGTTGGAGTCCAGCCGGCCCTCGATGGCACGGATGTTGTCCCGGGCGCAGCGGTTGCAGAAGTACCGGCGTTCGTCGTTCTCGACCGAGCAGGTCCAGGTCGGCGGGGAGCCCTTGGCCACCGCGCCGCAGCGCGCACACACCGTGCCGTCGACCGTGCCGTCGGAGGTCAACTCCGCCTGTTGCCGCGTCTGATGCGTCTTCTGGTCCACCATCCGACGATATCCCCGCAGGAGTCGTGAAACGGGACGCAACGCAGTACGGGGCCCGTCCGGTCGAACGGGCCCCGTGGCGCGGGCGGTTCAGCGCGCGGTGCCGGGGTCTCCGGTCACTGCATCACGGCCATGGCCAACGCCCGGCGGGCACGCAGCGACGCGCGCTCGGCGCGCCGCTGCATCCGCCGCGCGGCGGCGAGCCGATGTCCCCTGCGTTCGGACTCGGCTTCCTGGAGGCGTTGCTCCACATGGGCCCTGGCCAGGGCTTCTGGCATGAGTTGCATGGCGAGGTTCCTGTTCTGACGCGACTTCAGCGCGCCGGAGTTCGCGGGTGCGGGGGTTTCGGTGAAAGACGGGGTCATCGTGGGGTCCTGCTTCTGGGGGTCCCGGGTGGCGGGACGGTCGATCGTTCCTGTGCGCGCGGTGCTCATGCCACGACCGGGTTCTTGCGCGGACGGCCCCGCGGACGCTTGCGGGGTACGACGACGCCCTGGACGAAGAGCTCACCGCCCCACACACCCCACGGCTCGCGGCGGTCCTTGGCGCCGGCCAGGCAGGCTTCGCGCACCGGGCAGGTCTGGCACAACGTCTTGGCGTACTCGACGTCGGCCGGGGACTCGGCGAAGAAGACCTCGGGGTCGTAGGTGCGGCAGGGGACGGCGGTGCCGAGGCGGTCGATCTCGTCGTCGAGCTCGGTGAGGGGCAACAAGGGGTTCTCCTGGAGGTCAGGCGGAGGGATCAGGTCGGTGGCTGACGGGGTGTGCGTCGTGAGTTGCACTGGTGTGTGTTCCTCGTCTGTTGCGGCCCGGTGGTGGCGGGCGCGTTGGGCAAAACAAAAGGACCGCGGATCCCGGTGTGGGTTCCGCGGCCCTGGAAGGTGCCGACCTGATCGCCGATCAGGCTGGATCTCTCCAGGGTTCGAGGCCGCGGTAGGCCCACATGTCGTGCTGGTACTGCTTCCGGGATTCGGCACCATGGGCCGCCGTCACGAGGGCAAAGGAATTCGCCGTCGTTACCGCTGCCGCGGGTGCCTCGGTCGGTCGCGCGACGCGCTCGCCCGCCGTCGGGACGGCGAGGGCCTCGGGACGCGCGACCTCAATACCGGACAGGCGGCCGGAGCCGGACAGACCGGTACCAAGGAGCGAAACGCCGAGAGCGCAGGGGGCGACGACCGAGAGATCGGTCATTTTGTTGGTCTCAATGAAGCTGATCACGGGGTCTCGCCTCCTCTCGGCGTCTTTGGGGACCGGGAAAATCCCGATCCGGGCGTTCAAGTACAGCATGGATCCGTCGGATCTCGGAAGTTCCGTCGTTTCCGTTGCTCCCGCAGGCTATGGGGATGCGCTCCGCGTGCGCAAACTATTTTTCCCATGAGTTTTCCGCGCCCCCCGCGCGCCCCCCTGCGGCGTCCCCACCGGGCTCCTCACCGGCGCAGATCGCCAGGACGTCGGTGCCGAAGCGGTCCAGCTTGCGGCGGCCCACGCCGGGGATGACGGCCAGTTCCTCGGCGCTCGCCGGGACGGTCTCGGCGATGGCCATCAGGGTCTTGTCGGTGAAGACGCAGTAGGCGGGCTGACGGGTGACCGCGGCCTGTGCGGAGCGCCAGTCCCGCAGCCGCTCGTAGAGCCCCTCGTCGAGCTCCGAGGGGCAGTCCTCGCAGCGCATCAGCTTCATCTCGCCGGGGTCGGTCAGCGTGCGGTTGCAGACCCGGCAGCGGGCGGGGCTGCGGTGCGCGCGGCGCGGCCGGTCGGGGGCCGCCGTGGCGCGGCCGCGCTCGACGCCGCCGGCGGACAGGGCCCCGGCGGCGCGGTAACGGGACCCGCCGGAGCCGGGGCGCAGGCCGTCGAGGAAGCGGCTGGCGCTGCGCGAGTGCCGGCCGCCGGGCGAGCGGGCCAGCGACCAGGACAGCGTCAGCCGGCGACGGGCGCGGGTGATGCCGACGTAGAGCAGCCGGCGCTCCTCCTCGACCTGCTCGTCGGTGCGGGCGTGGTGGATCGGCAGCATGCCCTCGGTGAGGCCGACCAGGAACACCGCGTCCCACTCCAGGCCCTTGGCGGCGTGCAGGGAGGCGAGGGTGACGCCCTCCACGGTGGGGGCGTGCTGGGCGCCGGCCCGCTCGTCGAGTTCGGCGACGAGGTCGGCGAGGGTGGCGGTGGGGCGGGCCCGGGCGAAGTCCTCGGCCAGGCGCACCAGGGCGGCGAGCGACTCCCAGCGGTCGCGGACGGCGCCGGAACCGGCCGGCGGCTGGTCGGTCCAGCCCATGTCGCTGAGCACCGCGCGCACCTCGGACGGCAGGCCGGCCGCGCCGTCCAGCAGGGTGTCGTTGCCGCCGAAGCGGGCCGCGCCGCGCAGCTTGACGCCGGCCTCGCGCACCTCGGGCCGCTCGAAGAACCGCTCGGCGCCGCGGAGTTGATAGGGCACGCCGGCGTCGGCGAGGGCCTGTTCGTAGACCTCGGACTGGGCGTTGATGCGGAAGAGGACCGCGATCTCGCTCGCCGGGACGCCGGCGGCGATCAGGTCACGGATCCGGCGGGCGGTGCCCTCGGCCTCGGCGGGCTCGTCGGCGTACTCGGTGAACGCCGGCTCGCCCTCGGGCTCGCGCTGCGAGACCAGCTCCAGGCGGTGCTCGGCGGCGCGGCCCCGGGCCCGGGAGAGCAGGCCGTTGGCGAGGTGGACGACCTGGGGGGTGGAGCGGTAGTCGCGGACCAGCTTGACGACCGTGGCGTGCGGGTGGCGGACCCGGAAGTCGAGGAGGTGGTCGGGGGTGGCGCCGGTGAAGCTGTAGATGGTCTGGCTGGCGTCGCCGACCACGCAGAGGTTGTCGCGGTCGCCCAGCCACAGGTCCAACAGCCGCTGCTGGAGCGGGCTGACGTCCTGGTACTCGTCGACGACGAAGTGCTGGTACTGGGCGCGCACCTGCTCGGCGATGTCGTGCCGGTCCTGGAGAACGCCGACCGTGAGCAGCAGCACGTCCTCGAAGTCGATGGTGCCGCGGTCCCGTTTGAGCTGTTCGTACGTGGCGTATATCTGGCCGATCTCGGCGGGGTCGCGGGGGGCCTCGCGGCCGGCCTTGACGACCGCGGCCGGGTAGTCGGCGGGCACGGTCTGGGTGACCTTGGACCACTCGACCTCGCCGGTGACGTCGCGCAGCTCGTTGCGGTCGAGCTTGAGGCGGCAGCGGGCGGCGGCCTCGGCGACCAGCGGGCCCTTGCGGTCCAGCAGCCGCGGCAGCTCGCCGCCGACCGCCCGGGGCCAGAAGAACTGGAGCTGGCGCAGGGCCGCGGAGTGGAACGTGCGGGCCTGCACGCCGGCCGCGCCGAGCTGCCGGAGCCGGCCGCGCATCTCGCCGGCGGCGCGGGCGGTGAAGGTGACCGCGAGCACGCTGGCGGGCTGGAGGATCCCGGCCCGGACGCCGTACGCGATGCGGTGGGTGATCGCGCGGGTCTTGCCGGTGCCGGCGCCGGCCAGGACGCACACCGGCCCGTGCAGGGCCGTGGCGACCTCGCGCTGCTCGGGGTCGAGCCCGTCGAGCACCGCGTCGGCCGTCGCCGGAACCTGCGGGAAGAGAGTGGCGTCGGTTGCTGCTGTCACCCCGCCATGCTGCCAGGTCCGCGAGGACACCCGGGAACGTCGTCCACAGCGCCCGGGGAGCGGTCGTACCGGTGGGCGCGGGTGGGGACGGCGGTGGCGCGGCGGTGGGCCGATCGGGAATGGTTGGCGGCCGGTGGGCGTTGTGCTCATCGGTGCCACGGTGTCGGTAAGGACGCGCGTGGCACGTGACCACGATCGAGACGACCCCCGAAGGAGCGCAGGGCACATGGCGGGCACTGTGACGATGTACAGCACGACCTGGTGCGGTTACTGCCGTCGGCTGAAGGGCCAGATGGACCGCGAGGGCATTGCCTACACCGAGATCAACATCGAGCAGGACCCGGAGTCCGCGGCGTTCGTGGAGAAGGCCAACGGCGGCAACCAGACGGTGCCGACCGTGCTCTTCGCCGACGGCTCGACGCTGACCAACCCGTCCCTGGCGCAGGTCAAGGAGAAGGTCGCCGCGGCCTGAGGGGCCCGGCGCACCACCAATGGCGGGGCCGCCGACCGGTCCGGTGAGGGAGCCGGTCGGCGGCCCGATCGTGCCCGCGGCCCGGGCCGCGCGGCTCAGGGCCTGGGCAGCGGCTTGCCGTACCACTTCTCGATGAGCCGTGCGGCGATGGAGATGCCGTAGGGCGGGAGGACCTCACCGGAGGCGAAGGCGGCGGCCAGATCGTCGCGGGAGAACCACCGGGCCTCCTCGATCTCCTCGCCGTCCACCTGGATCTCCGAGGAGGTGGCGCGGGCCATGAAGCCCAGCATCAGGCTGGAGGGGAAGGGCCAGGGCTGGCTGGCGACGTACTCGACGTCGCCGATGACGACCCCGGCCTCCTCGTAGACCTCGCGGGCGACCGAGTGCTCGATGGACTCGCCCGGCTCGACGAAGCCGGCGAGCGTGGAGAAGCGGCCCTCGGGCCAGTGGACCTGGCGGCCGAGCAGGGCGCGGTCCTGGTCGTCGGTGACGAGCATGATCACGGCCGGGTCGGTGCGCGGGTAGTGCTCGGCGCCGCAGGCCGGGCAGCGGCGGATGTGGCCGGCCGCCGCGATGACCGTCCGTTCGCCGCAGCGCGAGCAGAAGCGGTGCATCCGCTGCCAGTTCTCCAGCGCCACGGCGTGCACCAGCAGACCGGCGTCCCGCGGGGAGAGCAGCATCCCGGCCTCGCGCAGTCCGGCGGCGCGCGCGGACTGGTCGAGGCGGCCGGGCAGCGCGTCCTTCTGGAGCGCGAAGTAGCTGACCCCGTCCTCGTCGGTGCCGAGGTAGTAGCGGTGGGCCTCGGTCAGCGGCGCCTCGAAGGTCGGCGTCATGATCAGTTCGGTGCGACCGTCAGGGGTGTCGTCGATCAGCGCCTGTCCCCCGGACACGACGAAGACGCGCGTCGTCGGGTGGCTCCAGGCCGCCGCCAGCCATGCCTCGTCCAGACGGTGGTGGGCACTGCGGTCGATGCCGCTCGGCGCGCTGAAGGTGATCGGCCGGTCGGCCGTGCGGTCGGTCCAGGTGGTCACTGCTGTTTCCAACTCCCCCTATGGCGTGGGTGATTGCTGCGTGCGGCGCGGAGCGGTACGGCGGTGCGCGCGGGTCAGGACGGGCGCCAGGCGTCCGCCAGGTCGCCCCAGAGGTGGGCGGCGGTCTCGACGCCCTTCATCAGCAGGTCGAGCTCGACCTTCTCGTTCGGCGCGTGCCAGCCGTCGGAGGGCACCGAGATGCCGAGGAACAGGACCGGGACGCCGAGGACGTCCTGGAGGTCGGCGGCCGGCCCTGAGCCGCCCTCGCGGGTGAAGCGGATCTCCGTCTCGAAGGCCCGGCCCATGGCGCGCACCACGGACTGGAGCGCGGGGTGGTCGAGCGGGGTGAGGCAGGGGCGGGTGGCGCCCCAGAAGGTGATCTCGTGGCGGATGCCGGCCGGGAGCCGCTCGGCGACCCAGGCGCGGACGGCCTGTTGGACGGCGTCCGCGTCCTGGCCGGCGACCAGCCGGAACGAGAGCTTCAACTGGGCCGAGGACGGGACGATGGTCTTGCCGCCGGGGCCCTGGTAGCCGCCGGAGATGCCGTTGACCTCGGCGGTGGGGCGGGCCCAGATGCGCTCCAGGGTGGTGGTGCCGGCCTCGCCGAGGGTGGCGTGCGAGTGCGCGGTGCGCAGCCAGCCCTCCTCGTCGAAGGGCAGCTCGGCGAAGGGCTCCCGCTCGCGGTCGGTGAGCTCGATCACGCCGTCGTAGAAGCCGGGGACGGCGACCCTGCGGTCGGCGTCGTGGAGGGCGGCGACGAGCCGGGCCGCCTCGGTGGCCGGGTTGGGCACCGCGCCGCCGAACGAGCCGGAGTGGATGTCCTGGTCGGGCCCGTACAGGTCGATCTGGCAGTCCGTCAGCCCGCGCATGCCGGTGCAGACGGTGGGGGTGTCCTTGGACCACATCCCGGTGTCGGAGACGATCACCGCGTCGCAGGCCAGGCGGTCGGCGTGCTGCTCGATCAGGGCCGGGAAGTGCGGCGAGCCGGACTCCTCCTCGCCCTCGATGAGCAGCTTGAGGTTGACCGCGGGGGCGGTGCGGCCGGTCGCGGCGAGGTGCGCGCGGACGCCGAGGGTGTGGAAGAACACCTGCCCCTTGTCGTCGGCGGCGCCGCGGGCGTACAGCTTCCCGTCGACGGTCTCCGGCTCGAAGGGGTCGGTGTGCCAACCGTCCTCGCGGGCGGCGGGCTGGACGTCGTGGTGGCCGTAGACGAGCACGGTGGGGGCGGACGGGTCCCCGGCGGGCCACTCGGCGAAGACCGCGGGCAGTCCCCCGGTCTCCCAGACCTCGGACACCGGGAAGCCGGTCTCGGCCAGCTTGGCGGCGAGCCACTCGGCGCTGCGGCGCACATCGGCGGCGCGGTCGGGGTCGGCGGAAACCGAGGGGATGCGCAGCCACTGGGCGAGGTCGTCGAGGAAGGCGTCGCGGTGGCCGGCGATGTACGCGCGGACGGCGTTGTCCGGGGTGGTGCTCATACGCCCGAGCCTATCGGCCTTCCGGGGGATACCGGCCGGCGGTCTCGCCCCGCAGGATCCGCTCCAACCCCTCCCGGCCTGGTAGGCGCGCCGGTCTGACCACTTCCCCGGTGCGGACGAAGAGGAACGCGGCGCCGACCTCGGACGGGGCCAGGCCGTACCGCTCGGCCCAGGCCAGGCGGTAGACGGCGAGTTGGAGGGGGTCGGCGCCGCCGGCGCCCGAGGGGAGGTTCCGGCCGGTCTTCCAGTCGACGATCTCGAAGCGGTCGCCGCCCGGGCCGGGCTCCTTGTAGACCGCGTCGATCCGGCCGCGGATCACCCTTCCGGCGAGCGTCATCCGGAACGGGACCTCCACCCGGAACGGGGTCCGCCGGGCGTACGGGCTGCGGGCGAACGCCTCCTTCAGCGCCTGAAGGTCCTGCTCGTCGGCGATCTCCGGCTCCTCGCCGGGCTCGGCGCCCGGGAGCTCGTCCGGGCCGAGCAGCGGCAACGGCAGCTCCTCGAAACGGGACTGGACCCAGGCGTGGAAGCGGGTGCCGCGGCGGGCGGCGCGCTGCGGTGCGCGCGGCATCGGGCGGGCCAGCTCGCGGGCGAAGCCGTCCGGGTCGGCGGCGACCTGAAGGAGCTGGGTGGCGGTGAGCGAGGCCGGGAGCGGGACATCGCGGACCCGGGCGCGGGAGCTGCGCAACTCGGCGGCCAGCGCCGTCAGATCGCGGTCCCAGGACGCCGCGAGGCGACGCTCCTCGGGGGGCAGCGGGGAGAGGCCCTCCTGGCCGGTGGGGGCGCCCGTGCCCGCGGTGCCGGCGGCGGCGCCTTCCAGGGCGGCCGGGTCGGGCTCGGCGGAACGCTGGGCGATGAGGCGGGGGCGGCGGCCGTCGGCGTACGGCTCGGCGGCCGGGGCGTCCGCCCCGTACGGGGGCTCGTCCTCGTACGGGGACGCCTCGTACGGGGACGCCTCGTACGGGTCGTCCTCCGGGGGCGGCGGGAGCGGATCGTCCTCGTGAGCGGCCGCCCACTCCTCGTCGTCCGGGGGCGGCGGCCATTCCGGGTCGTACCCGGGGGCCGGGGGTGCCGGGGCGGTCTCCGGGGCCTGGCGGGCGAGGTGGGCGCGGACGGTGGCGGCGGCCGCGCGGCGGCGGGCGGTGGCGTCCTCGTCCAGGGGCAGCGGCCAGGGCCGGTCGGCGGCGGCCTCGGCGAGGGCGGGGTTCTCGGCGCCCTCCTCGGGCTGGTCGGCCCAGACCTCGATCTCGCCGTGGCCCGCCTCGCAGTGCTCGCGCAGCGCCGTGAGGAAGGCGGACGGGCCGCGCGAGCGCTTCTGGCTCGGGCCCCACCAGTGGCCGGAGCCGAGGAGGAGGGAGCGGGGGCGGGTGAACGTGACGTAGCCGAGGCGGAGTTCCTCGGTCTCCTGGTGGTGCCGCATCGCCTCCTTGAAGTCCTTCACACCGCGGGCGGTCCACTCCCCCACTTCGGGCAGGGTCGCGGCGTCCCCCCGGAGCGGGTGCGGCAGCACCTTGGCGCGGCCGGTCCACGACTCGCGGGCCTGCTCGCTGGGGAACTGCTTGGTCACCAGGCCGGGCACCGCGACGACGTCCCACTCCAGGCCCTTGGACTTGTGGGCGGTGAGCACCTTGACGGTGTTCTCGCCGCCCGGGAGCGAGCTGTCCAGGCCCTTCTCGAACTGGACGGCGGTGCGCAGGAAACCCAGGAAGGCGAGCAGCGTGGCCTCGCCGTCGAGGGCCGCGCCGCCCTCCTTGGCGGCGAAGCCGGCCGCGAGGTCCAGGAAGGTGCCCAGGGTCTCGCGGCGGCGGGCGGCCAGGGCGTGCGGCGAGGCGGACAGCTCGACCTCCAGTCCGGTGACGGCCAGGATCCGGTGCAGCACGTCCATCAGCGGGTCGGCCAACGAGCGCCGCAGGTCGCGGAGTTCGGCGGCCAGCCGGGCGAAGCGGACCCGGGCCTCCGAGGAGAACGGCAGGCCGTCGTCCGGGCCGCCGGCCTCCAGGAAGGTGTCCAGCGCGTCGGCGAGGGAGACCGTCTCGGCCGGGTCGACGCCCTCGACGGCCGCGGCCAGGCGGCGCTCCGGGTCGTCGTCGGCGGGGGTGCCGGGGCGGGCCAGGGCGCGCGCCCGGCGGCCCAGCAGGGCCAGGTCGCGCGGGCCGATCCGCCAACGGGGGCCGATCAGCAGCCGCACCAGGGAGGCGTTGGCCGTCGGGTCCTGGAGGACCTCGCAGACCGCGACCAGGTCGGCGATCTCGGGGAGGTGGAGCAGCCCGGAGAGGCCGACGACCTCCACCGGTACGTCCCGGGCCACCAACTCGCCCTGGATCTGCGCGAAGTCGGCGGCGGAGCGGCACAGCACCGCGATCCCGCCGGGCGGGGTGCCGGTGCGGACCAGGTGGGCGAGGGAGTCCGCGAGCCAGGTGAGCTCCTCGGCGTGGGTGGGCAGCAGGGCGCAGCGGACCTGCCCGTCCCGCTCGGCGCCGGGGGCCGGGCGCAGCGCCTCGACGCCGGCGTGCATCGCGCGCAGCGGGGCGGCCAGGCGGTTGGCGAGGTCCAGGAGGCGGCCGCCGCTGCGGCGGTTCTCGCTGAGCGCGAAGCGACGGGCCGGGGTGCCGTCGGCGAACGGGAAGTGGGCGGGGAAGTCGTCGAGATTGGCGACGGAGGCGCCGCGCCAGCCGTAGATGGCCTGGCAGGGGTCGCCGACGGCGGTGACCGCGTGCCCGGTGGCGGAGCCGGCGCCGGCGCCGAACAGGCCGGCGAGCAGCAGCCGTTGGGCGACGGAGGTGTCCTGGTACTCGTCGAGGAGGACGACGCGGAACTCCTCGCGCAGCAGCGCGCCGACCTCCGGGCGGGTGGTGGCCAGCGTCGCCGCGAGGGCGATCTGGTCGCCGAAGTCCAGCAGGTCGCGGCGGCGCTTCTCGCGGCGGTAGGCGCCGACGAGGTCGAGCAGCTCCAGGCGGCCGCGGGCGGCCTCGGGGACCTTGCGCAGGTCGGCGTTGCTGAGCTTGGCGTGCTCCAACTCGGCGAGCAGCGCGGTGTCGTGGGCGTGCAGAGTGGGCGGGTCCACCAGGTGCTCGGACAGCTCGCCGTCGAGGGCGAGGAGGTCCTCCACGAGGGTGGGCAGCGAGGTGGTGAGCGAGGGATACGGGCCGGGGGCGGCGCGCAGGGTGCGGGCGGCGAGCTGGAAGCGGGTGGCGTCGGCGAGCAGGCGGGCGCTGGGCTCCAGGCCGATGCGCAGGCCGTGGTCCTTCAGGAGCTGGCCGGCGAAGGCGTGGTACGTGGAGATCCGCGGCTCCCCGGGGGGCTCGGCGCCGGCGGCCGCGCCCGGGAGGGGGTCGGGGTCGGTGACGCCGGCCGCCAGGAGGGCCGCGCGGACCCGCTCGGCCAGCTCGCCCGCCGCCTTGTTGGTGAACGTCAGCCCGAGGACCTGCTCGGGGGCGACCTGGCCGGTGCCGACCAGCCACACCACCCGCGCGGCCATCACCGTGGTCTTGCCCGAACCGGCCCCGGCCACGATGACCTGCGGGGCGGGCGGCGCCGTGATGCACGCCGTCTGCTCCGGGGTGAACGGGATGCCCAGCAGCTCCTTGAGCTGCTCGGGGTCGGTGAGGTGAGCTGACACATCGGACACCGTAACGGCCGCCGCTGACAGTCCCGCCCCGGCCGACATCGACGCAGGTCAGCGCGGTGCGACGGCGGGTGTGGGGCGGCTCACTCGACGATCTGCCGGCCCTCGGGGCGCGCGCTGCAGGAGGCCCGGAAGGCGCAGTGCGTGCAGTGCGCGCCGGTGGTCGGCGTGAAGCGCTCCTCCAGGACGCGGCCGGCGGCGGTGGCGAGCAGCTCGCCGACCCAGTCGCCCTCCGGCGGCGGCTGCGCCTGGACGGCCGGGAACGCCTCGCCGCCCTCCTTGCGGGGCGCGCCCAGCCGCAGGTGGACCAGCTCGGCGCCGCCGGACTCCGGCCGCTGTCCGTCGAAGGCGTCGTCGAGGGCGCCCTCGCGGACCGCGAGTTGGTAGACGGCGAGCTGCGGGTGGCGGGCGACCTCGGGGCCGGTCGGCTTCTGCTTGCCCGTCTTGAAGTCGACGACGTAGGCACGGCCCTCGGCGTCGCGCGCGACGTGGTCCATGCTGCCGCGGATGCGGACCTCGTAGGCGCCGGCGGCGAGGGTGACGTCGAAGCCGTGCTCGGTGGCCACGGTGTCCCGGCCGAGGCTCTCGCGCTCCATGACGTGCCAGCGCAGGAAGCGCTCCAGGGCGGCGCGGGCCTGGTCCTTCTCCTGGCGGGACTTCCAGGGGGCGTCGAAGGCGAGCGCGTCCCAGACGGAGTCCAGGCGTGCCATCAGGACGGTCAGGTCGGCCGGGGTGCGCCCGGAGGCGACCTCGTCGGCGAGGACGTGGACGACGTTGCCGAAGCCCTGGGCGGCGGTGGCCGGGGCGTCGGCCTTCACCTCGCGCCCCAGGAACCACTGGAGGGCGCAGGTGTTGGCCAGTTGGTCGAGGGCGCTGCCGGAGAGCACCACGGGGCGGTCGCGGTCGCGCAACGGGACGGAGTTGTCGGTGGGCTCTTCCAGGCCCCACCAACTGTCCGGGTGCGCGGCCGGCACCAAGGGGTGGCCCTCGTCGTCGCGCAACGCGGCCAGCCGGGCCAGCCGTTGGGCGGCGGCGTCGCGCAGCGCGGGGCCGGCGTCCGGGTCGACGGTGGTGGCGCGCAGTTCGGCGACGAGCGCGGCGACGGTCAACGGGCGGCGGGGGCGGCCGGTGACGTCCTGGGGGGTGACGCCGAGTTCGGTCAGGAACCGGGACGGCTGGTCGCCGTCCTCGGCCGCGGCCTTGACGGCGGTGACCACCAGGCGCTCGCGGGCCCGGGTCGCGGCCACGTAGAACAGCCGGCGCTCCTCGGCGAGCAGGGCGCCCGGGGTGAGCGGTTCGGCCAGGCCGTCCCGGCCGATCCGGTCCGCCTCCAGGAGGGAGCCGCGGCGGCGCAGGTCGGGCCAGAGGCCCTCCTGGACCCCGGCCACCACCACGAGCCGCCATTCCAGGCCCTTGGCGCGGTGCGCGGTCATCAGGCGGACGGCGTCCGGGCGGACCGTACGGCGGGTGAGGGTGTCCGCGGCGATGTCCTGGGCGGCCAGCTCCTCCAGGAAGTTCCGGGCGCCGCGGCCGCCGGTGCGCTCCTCGGCGCGGGCCGCGGTCTCGAACAGGGCGACCACCGCGTCCAGATCGCGGTCGGCGTTGCGCCCGGCGGCCCCGCCGCGCCGGGCGGCCCGCTCCAGCCGGGCCGGCCAGGGGGTGCCGTTCCACAGCTCCCACAGCGCCTCCTCGGCCGTCCCGCCGCCGGCGAGCAGCTCCCGGGCCTCGCGCAGCAGCAGGCCGAGCCGCCGGGCGCCGCGGGCGTGGCCGGGGTCGTGGGCCACCAGCCGCTCGGGCTCGGCCAGCGCGCGGGCGATGAGCTCGTCGGAGGGCGGCGGCACCGGGTGGCCGGCGGCCCGCTCCTCCTCGCGCAGCGCCCGGCCCAGCCGCCGCAGGTCGGCCGCGTCCATCCCGCCCAACGGGGAGCTCAGCAGGTCGATGGCGGTCTCGGGATCGATGCGGAGGGCGGCCGTCCGCTCCGCTGCGGCGTCCTCGGTGTCCGGGGCCTGCGGTGCCGCGTCCAACGGGGCGGCGGACGCGGGCCCGCCCGGTACGCCGGCCGCCACCCGCAGCGCCGTCAACAGCGGCGCGACGGCCGGTTCGTGGCGGAGCGGGAGGTCGTCGCCGTCGATGTCGAGCGGGATCCCGGCGGCGGTGAGCGCGCGGCGCACGGCGGGGATCGAGCGCCCCCCGGCGCGCACCAGGACGGCCATCTCGCGCCAGGGCACGCCCCGTTCGAGGTGGGCGCGGCGCAACAGGTCGGCGATGTTGTCGAGCTCGGCCCCGGGGGTCGGGTAGGTGAACACCTCGACCCGGCCGCCGTCCCGGACGGGGGTGGGCTCCCGGTGGGCGCGGACCGCGTCGGCCGGGAGCCGGGTGAGCGGCATCCGGCGGGTGAGCAGGCGGGTGGCGGCCAGCAGCGTGGCGCCGGCGCGCCGGGAGGTGCACAGCACGGCCACCGGGGCGGGGGCCCCGTCGGCGCGCCGGAAGGTCTCCGGGAAGTCGAGGATGCCGTTGACGTCGGCGCCCCGGAAGGCGTAGATCGACTGGTCCGGGTCGCCGAAGGCCAGCAGCGTGCGGCCCGCGGAACCGGGGGCGGCCAGCGCGCCCTGGTGGCCGGCGAGCGCCCGCAGCAGCCGCACCTGGGCGGCGTCGGTGTCCTGGTACTCGTCCACGTAGACCGCGTCGTAGGCGCCAGCCAGTTGGGCGGCGACCTCGGGGCGCTCGGCCAGCAGCACCGCGCGGTGCACCAACTCGGCGTAGTCCAGCACCCCTTGGGCGTCCAGGACGTCGAGGTACTCGGCGAGGAAGGCAGCCGCGGCCCGCCAGTCGGGGCGGCCAGTGCGGCGGGCGAAGTCGCCCAACGCGTCCGGGCCCAGGCCCAGTTCGCGACTGCGGGCCAGCACCGCGCGGACCTCGTCGGCGAAGCCCCGGGTGGTCAGGCAGGCCCGCAGCTCGTCCGGCCAGCCCACCCTGGCGCGGCCGTCACCGGCCAGCTCCGCCTGGCCCTCCAGGAGCTCGCGGACGACCAGGTCCTGCTCGGGGCCGGACAGCAGCCGCAACGGGTCGGCGAAGAGGTCGGCGTCCTGGTGACCGCGGACCAGGGCGTAGCAGAAGGAGTGGAAGGTGGTGGCCTGGGGGGCGTCGGGCCGGCGGGCGGCGGACGGCCCGCCCCCCTCGTCGGCCAGCCGGGCGGCCAGCCGGTCCCGGAGGGCGACCGCGGCCTTCCGGCTGAAGGTCAGGACGAGGATCCGCTCGGGGTCCGTCCCCGCCCGGACGCGGCGCACCACGGACTCCACCAGCGTCGTGGTCTTGCCCGTCCCCGGCCCGGCGAGGACCAGCAGTGGCCCCTGCCGGTGCTCCACCACGGCGCGCTGGGCGGCGTCCAGGGTCGGCGGCGCGGTCCGCTCCGGCGGGGTGCGCACCAGGCGGTACGCGCCGGGGGCGCCCCGCCGCGCGGCCTCGCGGGGCTGCGCCGGCGGAACGGCCGGAAGGGAGGGGCTCAACTTGATCGCCGGTCCTGGGGGGTGTTGGTCGGGGTGCGGACGGTGCCGCCGGTGCGCCGGGCCCGTCCGGGCGCCCGCGGCGGGACGCGGCCGGGACGGCGACCCCCTCGACCGTACCGGGTCGGGAGGCCGGCCCCTGAGCACGTGCCCTGGGGCCCGTCCGCCCCTGATCCGCAGAAGCGTCCTAGCGCCCCTCGTCCCCGGACGCGGTGTCGCCGTCCCACCGCGCCCGCCGCATGTCGATCCGCGGTATGTGGCCCTCGGTGGCCGCCGAGGCTCCCTTGAGGGGCGTGCCCTCGTCCCGGTAGTGGGCCAGGGCGCGCAGTTCGTGGCCGGGGAGCAGCACGCCGTCCGCGCGGACCACCCGCCACCAGGGCACCGCGCTGCCGTAGAGGGCCATCACCCGCCCCACCTGGCGCGGGCCGCCCGGCGCCGGGCCCTCGGGATGGTCCTCGTCCTTGAGCCACTCCGCGACGTCCCCGTAGGTCATGACCCTGCCGGGCGGGATCTCCTCGGCGACGCCGAGGACCCGCTCCGCGTAGTCCGGCAGGGCCTCCGGCGCGGCCCGGTCGCCGACGGCGCCGGCGCTGTCCATGTCTCCGGTCCCCTTCATTCGGCCCATCCTGCCGCACAGCACCGACAATGGGCTTGGACGCCTGGTCCCGCGCCGGCCGGAGAGGCCCGGAGGGCGGCGGGGCCCCGGTGCGGTGGCCGCGGTTCCGCTTTCCGTGGCCCCCAAATGCACCCTGATGCCTCCCCGGACCGGACGGCCGTGCCACCATCTTCCGGACGGTGACTGGTGATACGAGATCAAGAAGAGACGGCCGAGCAGCAGGGTGCGGCGCCTCCACGGGAGGCGGGCGCCCCTGATGCGCTGGCCGTCGGCGACACCGGCACCACCCCGGAACCGACCGCAGGGACCGCGCAGCCGCAGGGGCCGCGGGCGGCGACCCCGGGGACGCAGCAACGAGAGCCGGCGACGGCTCCCGCTACCGAAAAGGCGAGCACGATCGAGAAGGCCGAACGACCCGAGGCGTCCGCGAGGCCAGGACGGCCCACGGCGCCCGAGCCACCCGAGCGGCACGAGCCCGACCGGCGGACGGAGGAGGAGGGCCAGGGCGCTGCGCAGCCGGACGAGCGGTCCGAGCACCACAAGGCCGCGGACGACACCCCCCGGGGCGGGCCACCGCCCCGTACGGGCGCGCACCGTGCCGAGGGCGGCCCCGAGGACAGCGGCGAGTTCCACGTCGACCGGCTCGCGGTGGACGAGCCGCTGCTGCCCGCCCGGGTGCACCGCCCCGCCGACCTGCTCCGGCTGCTGCTTGGCATCGCCGGGATCGCGCTGGTGCTGGCGCTGGCGACGTTCGCGCACGGCACCACCCAGGGCTTGAAGAACGACATCGGGCAGGGCGCCGGAGCGGCGCCGCCGCTGCTGATCAACCTCGCGGGGCTGGCCTCCAGCGTCCTGGTTCTGATCGTGCCGGTGGCCTACGCCGTGGAGCGCCTGATCAAGCGGGACGGGCTGCGGATCGCGGACGGCGTGCTGGCCGCCGTACTGGCGCACGGGGTGTCGCTCGCCACCGACCTGTGGGTGGCCGAGGCCGCCCCCGCCTCGATCCGCAGCGCGCTCACCCAGCCGCTGGCCAACGGGTCGCTCTCCGCGCCGGTGCACAGCTATCTGGCGCCGGTGATCGCCTATATGACGGCGGTGGGGATGTCCCGGCGGCCCCGTTGGCGGGTGGCGATGTGGTGCGTCCTGCTGCTGGACGCGTTCGCGGTGCTCATCGGGCGGTACACCACCCCGTTCGCGATCGTGGTCACCATCCTCATCGGCTGGACCGTCGCGTTCGGCACCCTCTACGCCGTCGGCTCCCCCAACGTCCGCCCCACGGGCCAGAACCTCCTGGCCGGTCTGCGGCGGGTCGGCTTCCGGCCGGTCAGCGCGATGCGCGCGGAGGACGGCAGCCCCGACCACGCTGACCGGGGCCGGCGCTACCTCGTCGCCCTGGAGGACGGCGCACCGATCGACGTCACCGTCGTGGACCGCGAGCAGCAGGCGCAGGGCTTCTTCTACCGGGTGTGGCGGCGGCTGTCGCTGCGCGGGATCAACCAGCGCCGCAGCCTCCAGTCGCTGCGCCAGGCACTGGAGCAGGAGGCGCTGCTGGCGTACGCGGCGATCGCGGCCGGGGCCCAGGCGCCCAAGCTGATCGCCACCTCCGAGCTGGGCCCGGACGCGGTGATGCTGGTCTACGAGCACATCGAGGGCCGCCGCTTCGACCAGCTCGCGGACGAGGAGATCACCGACGAGCTGATGCACAGCGCCTGGCGCCAGGTGGCCGCGCTCCAGTCGCGGCGGATCGCGCACCGGCGGCTGGTCGGGGACGCCCTGCTGGTGGATCGTTCCGGCAGCATCGTGCTCACCGACCTGCGCGGCGGCGAGATCGCCGCCGGTGATCTGGTGCTGCGGATGGACATCGCCCAACTGCTGGCCACCTGCGGACTGCGGGTCGGCGCCGAGCGGGCGGTCGCCGCGGCCGTCGAGGTGCTCGGCCCGGACGCGGTGGCCGACAGCCTGCCGCTGCTCCAGCCGATCGCGCTCAGCCGCACCACCCGTGCCACGCTGCGCCAACGGGCCCGGGAGCGGGCCCAACGGGAGCGGGAGGCGGTGCTGGCCGCCTCGCAGGCCGCGAAGGAGGCCCGGGAGGCCCACGCCGCCGAGGCCCCCAAGGACCGCAAGGCGCTGCGGGCCGAGCGGAACGCGGAGAAGAACGCCGAGAAGCGGGCCCTGGAGGAGGCGTCGGAGGAGGTCAGGGAGGAGGACCTGCTGGCCCAGATCCGCCGCCAGGTGCTGCTGATCCGACCGACCGCGGTCATCGAGCCGGCGAAGCTGGAGCGGCTCAGCCCGCGCATCCTGATCAGCTGGATCGCCGGCGCGTTCGCGGCCTATCTGCTGTTGTCCCAGCTGAGCAACTTCGACCTGAACGACGTGATCAGCAAGGCCCGGTGGGTGTGGGTCGTGGTCGCGATGGTCTTCTCGGCGCTGACCTACCCCGCGGCCGCGATGAGCCTGTTGGGGTTCGTCACGGAGAAGGTGCCGTTCGTCAAGACGGTCATCGCGCAGATCGCCGGCAACTTCGTGAAGCTGGTGGCGCCCGCGGCGATCGGCGGCGTGGCGCTGAACACCCGCTTCCTCCAACGGGCCGGGGTGCGCCCCGGGTTGGCGGTGGCCAGCGTCGGCGCGTCCCAACTGTTCGGGCTGGGCAGCCACATCATGCTGCTGCTGGCGTTCGGCTATCTGACCGGCACCGAGCAGACCCAGGACATCTCGCCGTCCCGTACGGTCATCGCCGGCCTGCTGACGGTCGCCGTGCTGGTGCTGATCGTGACGGCCGTGCCGGTGCTGCGGAAGTTCGTGGTCACGCGGGTGCGGTCGCTGTTCGCCGGTGTGGTGCCGCGGATGCTGGACATCCTCCAGCGACCGCGGAAGCTGGTCACCGGCATCGGCGGGATGCTGCTGCTGACAGCGGCGAACGTGATGTGCCTGGACGCCTCGATCCGGGCGTTCGGCGGCGATCAGCTCAGCTACGCGACCATCGCGGTCGCCTTCCTCGCCGGCAACGCGCTGGGCTCGGCGGCCCCGACACCGGGCGGTGTGGGCGCCGTCGAGGGTGCGCTGTGGGGCGCGCTGACGTTCTCGGGACTGGCCGCCGACACGGCCCTGCCCGCGGTGCTGCTGTTCCGCCTGATGACGTTCTGGCTCCCGGTGCTGCCGGGGTGGATCGCCTTCACCTTCCTGTCCCGCCGGGGCGAGATCTGAGCGACGGAGCCGGGAATTCCGCCCCGCGGACACACCGAAGGCGCCGGTCCGTACCGAACGGACCGGCGCCTTGCGCGCGGGGGGTGGAGCGGCGGATCAGTAGACCGGCTTCTCCGGTTCGACGGTGTTGACCCAGCCGATGACGCCGCCGCCGACGTGCACCGCGTCGGCGAAGCCCGCGGACTTCAGGACCGCGAGGACCTCGGCGGAGCGGACGCCGGTCTTGCAGTGCAGGACGATCTTCTTGTCCTGCGGGAGGTCCTGGAGGGCGGTGCCCATCAGGAACTCGTTCTTCGGGATCAGCCGCGCGCCGGGGATCGAGACGATCTCGTACTCGTTGGGCTCCCGGACGTCGATGATGTCGATCTTCTCGTCGTTGTCGATCCACTCCTTGAGCTGCTGCGGAGTGATCGTGGAACCGGCCGCCGCCTGCTGGGCCTCCTCGGAGACCACGCCGCAGAACGCCTCGTAGTCGATCAGCTCGGTGACGGTCGGATTCTCGCCGCAGACCGCGCAGTTGGGGTCCTTGCGGACCTTGACCTGGCGGTACGTCATCTCCAGCGCGTCGTAGATCATCAGCCGGCCGACCAGCGGGTCGCCGATGCCGGCGAGCAGCTTGATGGCCTCGTTGACCTGGATCGAGCCGATGGAGGCGCAGAGCACGCCGAGCACGCCGCCCTCGGCGCAGGACGGCACCATGCCGGGCGGCGGGGGCTCCGGGTACAGGCAGCGGTAGCAGGGGCCGTGCTCGGACCAGAACACCGACGCCTGGCCGTCGAAGCGGTAGATGGAACCCCAGACGTACGGCTTGTTCAGCAGCACGCAGGCGTCGTTGACGAGATAGCGGGTGGCGAAGTTGTCCGTGCCGTCGACGATCAGGTCGTACTGGGCGAAGAGCTCCATGACGTTGCTGGAGTCGAGGCGCTCTTCGTGGAGGTTGACCGTGACGTACGGGTTGATGCCGAGGACCGTGTCCTTGGCGGAGGCGGCCTTGGAGCGGCCGATGTCCGCCTGGCTGTGGATGATCTGGCGCTGCAGGTTCGACTCGTCGACCTCGTCGAACTCGACGATGCCCAGGGTGCCGACGCCGGCCGCGGCCAGGTACATCAGCGCGGGCGAGCCCAGGCCGCCGGCGCCGACGCACAGCACCTTGGCGTTCTTCAGCCGCTTCTGCCCGTCCATCCCGACGTCGGGGATGATCAGGTGGCGGGAGTACCTGCGGACCTCGTCGACGGTGAGCTCCGGAGCGGGCTCGACCAGGGGTGGCAGCGACACGGGGACTCCGTTGGTCGGTCTCGATGGGGCTCCTCCGCCCCGGCCGGAACCGGGGACGGCGGAGTTGACTCTTCCCGTAACACTGCCACGCCCTTCTTCATTCCGAGACACCTGGTCCGATGCGCGAGACAAAGGTGTCCCAGTAGCCGGGCAGCGACTCCCAGGCGACGGCCGCGGCGTCCGCCGCGCCAGCGGCCCGGCGGTCGGTGAAGTACACAGTGCCGGCACCCTGCCAGCGGGCGATCCGCAACGCCTCGTCCAGGTGCGTGCGCGGGACGCCGTGGACGAGGTGGCAGAAGCGGTCCGGCGGGTAGTCCGCGGTCCACTCGGCCACCTGTGACCAGCGGTAGTCCGTCCAGGAGCCGGCGAAGGTGACCAACTGGTCGGCGGATTCGGCGTACCCGGGGTGCGGGTGGGCGCCGTGCGAGAAGACCAGGTAGCCGTCGTCCCCCAGGGCCCGCAGGGCGCCGGCCAGCCGCCGGGTGGCGGGCAGCAGCGTCCGGTCGGTGGGACAGCGGTCCAGCCAGAAGCCGTCGACCTTGTACCACTCGCGGTAGCGGTGGGCGTCGGCGATCAGCTCGGCGAACGGGCGGGCGCCGCGCCCGAGGTCCAGATGTCCCAACAGGCGGACACCCGCCCTCCCGCCACCCGACCACCACCCCTCACCGACACGCTGCGCGCGGCCGCCCGCCTCGCGGAGGCGGGCGGCGGCCGGGAGGCAGTGCGGGTCGGGGCGGCTGCCGGGCCCGTTGCAGACGTTGAGCACCGCCCAGTGCACCGGCGTCACCCGCCGGTAGCCGGGACCGGCGCCCACCCCGTCGGGCTCCGGGGGCAGCACGAACCCGCGGGCGGCGCGCAGCAGTTCCGCCCACTCGGCGGGGGCCAGCAGGGGGTGCGCGAAGCCCGGCACCCCCACCCCGAGCGGCCCGAACCCGGTGGGGGCGCGGGCGCTGTCCACGGGAGCGCTCAGATGCGACACGCGGCCTCCATCCAGATGTCGGCGAGGGACTCCTCCAGGCCGATCCGCGGGCGCCAGCCGAGCCGGTCGCGGGCGGTGCGCACATCGGCCTGCTGCCAGGTGCCGCAGCCGTCCGGGTACGGGTAGGCGGTGGGCTGCCCGCCCGCCGGGTGCCCCTCGGAGGCGGGGGCCGGGATCACCAACCGGGCCGGCGGGGAGTCGAGTTCGTGCAGCGAGCCGCCGAACCCGGCGACCCGGGCGAGCACCGCGGCCGCCTCCCGCAGCCGCACCGCCCGCCCCGTCCCGATGTTGACCACGCCCTGCGCGGCGGAGAGCGAGGCCGCGTGCACCGCCCGGGCGACGTCCCGGACGTCGACGAAGTCCCGTTGGACGCCCAGGCCGCCCAACTTCAGCTCGGTGTCGCCGGATTGCATGGCGCGGCGCATCGCCTCGGCGAGCCGGCCCAGCGGGGAGCCGGCCGGGGTGCCGGGGCCGACCGGCGAGAAGACCCGCAGCACCACGGCGTCCAGCCCGGAGCCCAGGACCAGCTCGGTGGCGGCCAACTTGCTGACGCCGTAGGGGCCTCCGGGGCGCGGCACCGCGTCCTCGGCGGTGGACGAGCCGGGCTGCGAGGGCCCGTACTCGGAGGCGCAGCCCAGGTGGACCAGGCGCGCGCCGCAGCCGCTGCGGCGCAGCGACTCGCAGATGGTGGCGACCGCGACGGTGTTGTGCCGGGTCAGCTCCCGGGCGCCGCCGCGGGTGGTGCCCGCGCAGTTGACGACGACGCCGGGGTGGACCGCGTCGAGGAAGCGGGTGAGCGCCCCGGGGCTGCCGGTGGCGAGGTCGAAGCGGACGTCGGCGTCGTCCCCCCGACCGAGTGCGGTGAGTTGGACGGCGGGGTCGGCGAGCAGGCGGTCGGCGACATAGCGGCCGAGGTAGCCGTTGGCGCCGATGAGCAGCACCCTCATCGTGCGTCCCCCCTGCGCGCGTGCCGTGTGGTCGGGTGGACGTTCATGTGTCGACTCCTCCTGCGGATCGAGGGAAGCGGGTGGGTTCCGCCGGTTCCGGCCGCGGCTTCGGCGCCCGCCCCTGGGGGCGGGGGCCAGGTGGGGGGTGCGGTCCGCGGCGCGGGGGCCGGGGGGTGCGGAGCGGCGGCACCGAAGCGCCGCGCCGCGGGGTGTGTGGGGCACGGGGGCCCGGACGGGCGGGTGGGACGGGTCATGGCCGGTGTCCCTCCGCCGCGTCGGTGAGGGGGGCGGCCCCACGCCGGTCGGGCACGGGGGACGTCAAGGGGCCGCGCGCAGCCCGTCGTTGCGGCGGTTGGAGCCTCCCCTGCGCAGGTGGGCGCCCCCTGCTCGAACGAAGCCGAGAGCTTGGGGGAGGAGTCGAGAGCTTGGGGAAGGGCGGGTGGGCGCAGGCGCCGGTGAGCGCCCGCAGTCCGTGCACCAGGAGGGCCAGGGCCGCGGGCGCGCAGGCCAGCGCCGGGACCGCGGCCGGGCCGGCGGCGGTGACCAGGGCCGTCACCGGGGCGCCGAGCGGGGCGAGTTCGGGGAGCCGGGCGGCGAGGGCCAGGCCCAGGGCCGTGGCTTCGAGGGCGGCGGCGAGGCCGGTGCCGGCCGCCGCGGCGACCGGGAAGCCGTGCACGGTGAGCAGCCGGGCGAGGAAGAGCAGCACCGCCAGCGCGGTCGCCGCCGGGACGGCGCACCGGCCGCCGGGGCTCCCGTCGGCGCCGAGGAGCAGCGCGGCGCCGACGGCCAGCGCGCCCGCGACGGCCAGGAAGAGCAGGGTGACACCGAGCAGCAACGGCCGGACCCGCGCGGCGAGTTCGCAGAGCGCGCGGCTGGCGGCCAGGCCGCGCCGGGCGCGCCGGGCGAAGGCGGCGGCGCAGGCGGCGGCCGGGGCGACGGCGCAGACCAGCGCGACGGCGGTCGCGACGGCCGCCCGGGGGTGCGGGCCCGGCACATCGGGCCCGCCGGACAGCGCCTGGGTCAGCAGCCAGTCGCCGTAGACCGCGTACCCCAGGGTCCAGGCGGTGCACAGCGCGGCCGTACGGGAGCCGGGGCCACGGCGGGGGCGCAGCGGCCCGTTGCGCAGCGCCAGCCGCAGCGCGAGCAGGGTGAGCAGCAGCCCGGCCGCGTCAACGGCCGCCCTGGCGTGCGGCGTTGTGGGCGCGACGGAGGCGTGCGCGGCGAGCGTGGCCAGGCCGACCGCGCCGGGCAGCAGTTGCACCGCGCCGCGGGCGAAACGGGGGCCGGGGGCGGGGGCCGCGGTCCCGACGGCCGGGCCGGGGTCGTCCGCCGGTGCGTCCCGGGGTTCGTCCGGCGGCCCGGCCGGTTCCTCCGGCTCCGGCGTATCGGCGCGCGGGACCCGGGCGTAGAGCTCCTCGGCCAGCGAGAAGACATCACGGTGCCGGAAGCGGGCCGCGGTGCGGTCGGTGACGCCGTGCGCCTCCAGCCCGGCGGCGATCTCCAGGGGGTCAACGGCCCGTTCGCACAAGGCGCGATGACGGTGCATCAGGATCTTGACCGGGTCGGCGGGGCCGAACCGGGGTGCCGGCCGCGCGGGCCGGACCGCGGTGTCGCTCTCGGGTGCGGTCATGCGCCGGTTCCCCTCCCCCGCTGCCGGGCATAGGGGTCGGGGCCGCGCCCACCGGGGACGGGCAGCCCGCGGCCGGTACCCGGGCGGTCGGGCCGCCGGGCGCCGCCCGGGCTCCCCCAACTCCCCTCGTGCGCCACGTCCGCCATCCCCGTCACCAGGGCCGCGCCCACCACGCCCATCGCGCAGAGCACATCCAGCACCACTGTCACCATTACCGTCTCCCTCACCCTCACCACACCTGTCCGGCGGCCCGCCCGCCGGCCGCTCCGTACCGCGTGCGCCGGGGCCGGCCGCCCGCCCGGTCGGCCCCCTCGGCCCGCGCCCAGCTCGGGGTGCGGACGGCGCCGACCGGGGCCGGCCCGCCGGGCAGCTGCGACTCGGCGGGCCGGGCGAAGGGCCGCGGCGCGGCGCCCCCGGCCGCGGCCGTGCGCCCGACCGGACGGGCCGGGGCGTGCGCGATCAGCTCCAGGTAGATGCCACGAAATGCCGCGATGTTCTGCTCGACGGTGAACAGTTCGAGGGCCCGGGCGCGGGCGGCGGCGCCCAATCGGGCCCGCCGCTCCGGGTCGGCGAGCAGCGCCCGGCAGGCGTCGGCCAGCGCGCGGGGGTTGCGCGGCGGGACGACCAGGCCGGTGCCGCCGATCACCTCGCAGACCGCGCCGGTGTCGGTGGAGACGGTGGCGCGGCCGCAGAACATCGCCTCCACCAGGGAGCGCGGGAACCCCTCGACCGCGCTGGAGAGCACCACCAGCGTCGCGGAGGCGTAGGCGTCGGCCAGGGTGGGCGCGGTGGGGTCGCCGATCTCCTCGAAGCGGACCGGGTTCTCGCCGGCGGTCAGCGCGTCGGCGGCCTCGTCGGGGAAGAGTTGGGCGGCCAGCGCCCGGCACTGGGCGCGGTAGCCGGCGGCCTCCGGGTCGTCGCCGAGGCCGCCGATGATCCGCAGGGTGGCGGTCGGCACCGCCCGGCGCAGGTCGGCGAAGGCGTGCAGCAGCCCGATGAGGTCCTTGTCGGGGGTGATGGCGCCGGTCCACACCAGGGTCGCGGAGTCGTCCGGCGCGGCGTCCGGCACCGCGGCGAACGGGCCCGCGGCCATGCCCGGGTAGACCGTGCGCAGCCGCGTCGGGTCCGCACCGCAGTGCTGCTGCCAGCGGCGGGCCCGGGTGGAGCCGGGGGTGAGCAGCGCGGCTTGGGCGTAGGTCTCGACGGCCAGGGCGCGCCGGAAGGCGGCGAGCAGCGCGCGGACCGGGGCGGAGCGGGGTGCATCGGGGTGCGCGAGGTAGTGCTCGCGCAGCCGCACGCCGTGCTCGGTGACCAGGAGCGGGGTCCCGAAGAAGCGTTTGCCCAGCAATCCCGGGAGCGCGGCGGAGCCGGCCGAGGCGGCGTGGCAGAGATCGACCCGGGCGAGGTCGGCGTCGCCGTACCAGTCCAGGGAGAGCGGGCGCAGCGCCGACTCCAACTCCGCGGCCAGCGCCAGGAGATCGGCGACCTGGGCGCCCTGGGCGGCGGGCGGCGCGCCCGGGCCGTGGCAGACCGCCTCCAGCACGCGTACGGCACTCTCGGAGCGGAGCAGGGCGGGCAACGGGGCGCCGTCGCGGGCGAGGTCGGCGAGCCCGTAGAGCCCCCTGGCGAAACGGTCCGCCTGACCGTCCTCGGCGGCGGGCCGCTCGCCGGCCGGCGGGGCGGCGCAGCCCGCCACCAGGTCGCCGAAGTGCTCGACGAAGCGCCGCCGGACGCGCCGCCCGGCGCCCCGTTCGCCGCCCCGCCGAAACGCCACGGAGCTCTCCCCCCACAGCGGCGCCCGCCCCCTGAGCTCCGCGTTGACCGGCAACGCGACCGGGCCGCGGGCCTCCTGGCGGGCGGTCGTGGTCAGCGCGTAGAGCGCGAAGTCATGGCCGGCGAGCCCGCGCACGAGCCGCTCGCACCACGCGTGCGCCTCACCGGACGCATAGGGATAGCCACCCTCGGTGAGCAGTCCAATGCGCACGACGGCACCCCCGTCCTCCCATATCGGCGTCCTGGCGCGGTACATCCCCCGCCACCTGCAGGAAGAAGCTACGCAAAGGGGCCGGTGGCGCGATGGACGGTTGTCCATCGCGCCACCGGAAGGGGTGAACGCGCGTGACTTTCCACCCCTGGGGGCGTTTCTGCGCGCTATGGGGTCGTTGGCCGGGAGCGCCCGGTGGTAGGACCTGTCCGGCGGATCAGGGCCGGACAGGGTCTAGGGCGCTCGCCCGCAGCGCCCGCTTCCCGGCCGCGATCTGCGGGTCCAGTACGGGGACGGCCGCCAGCAGCCCCTGGGTGTAGGGGTGTTGGGGGTCGTCGTACACCCGGTCGACGGGCCCCTCCTCGACGATCCGGCCGGCCCGCATCACCGCGACCCGGTCGCTGACCGCCCGGACCACCGCCAGGTCGTGCGCGATGAAGACCAGCGCCAGGCCCAACTCCCCGCGGAGCTCGGCGAGCAGCGCCACGATCTGCGCCTGGGTGGTGACGTCCAGCGCGGAGACCGGCTCGTCGCAGACCAGCAGCCGGGGCGCGGGCGCCAGGGCCCGGGCGATCCCGACGCGCTGCCGCTGGCCACCGCTGAACTCGTGCGGGTAGCGGTGGTACCAGGCCGGGTCCAGGCCGACCCGCGCCAGCAGCTCCTGCGCCCGCCGGACGATCTCGCGGTCATCCAACTCCCCCGTGGCGCGCAGCGGATCGGCCACCGACTCGCCGATGGTGCGGCGCGGGTTGAGCGAGGAGGTCGGGTCCTGGAAGACCATCTGCACCTCCCGGCGCAGCGGCCGCAGCTCCCGCTCCGGGAGGCGGCCGATCTCCCGGCCGCGGTAGCGCAGGCTCCCGGCGGTCGGCTCGGACAGCCGGATCAGCATCCGGCCCAGGGTGGTCTTGCCGCTGCCGGACTCGCCGACCAGGCCGAGGACCTCGCCGGCGGAGACGGTCAGCGAGACCCCGTCCACGGCGGTGGTGCGGGCCCGGCCGCGGCCGAACTCCCGTCGCAGGTCGGTGGCTTGGAGCAGCGGCGCGCCCGGATCGGGCTCCGGCACGGCCCTCCCGCCCGTTGCCGCCGGGCCCCGCACGGCGTCCACCCGGGGCACCGCCGCCAGCAGCTCCTTGGTGTACGGGGCGCGCGGGGTGCCCAACACCTCGGCGACCGGCCCGTGTTCCACCGCCCGCCCGTCGCGCAGCACCAGCAGCTCGTCCACGCTGCCGGCGGCCACCGCGAGGTCGTGGGTGACCAGGATCAGGCCCAACCCGCGCTCCGCGCGCAGCTCGTGGAGCAGGTCGAGGATCTGCGCCTGGACGGTGACGTCCAGCGCGGTGGTCGGCTCGTCGGCGATCAACAGCCGCGGCTCGCAGGCCAGCGCCATCGCCAGCAGGGCGCGCTGCCGCATCCCGCCGGAGAACTCGTGCGGACGGGCGCGGGACTGCCGGGCCGCGTCCGCGATGCCGACCCGGTCCAGCACCTCGACGGCCCGGGCCCGGGCGGCCCGCCGGGAGGTGCCCGGCCGGTGGACGCGGTGCACCTCGGCGATCTGGTCGCCGATCGCGTGGTAGGGGTCCAGGGCGGACAGCGGGTCCTGGAAGACCATCGCCGCGGTGCCGCCGCGCAGCCGACGCAGCGCGGCGTCGGGGGCGGCGAGCACGTCCAGCCCGTCGACCCGGACCGTGCCGGCCACCCGCGCGCCGGTGCCGCGGTGCAGGTCCAACAGGGCCGCGGCGACGGTGGACTTGCCCGACCCGGACTCCCCGACCAGGCCCAGCGCGCGGCCGGCCGCCAGGCGGAAGGAGAGCCCGTCGACGGCGCGGACGGGGCCCTCGGCGGCCGGGAAGTCGACGGTCAGGTCGGCGACCTCGACCAGGGTGTCGGTCGCTGGCTCGGTCATCGCAGGGCCACCCTTCGGTCGGCGAGCGCGTACAGGACGTCGGCGACGGCGTTGGCGGCGACCACGGCGGCGCCGACGCCCAACACCGTGCCGACCACGACCGGCAGGTCCACGGTGCGGACCGAGTGGACCAGCAACTGGCCCAGGCCCGGCAGCCCGAAGAGCGTCTCGGTGAGGACCGCACCGCCGAGCATCGTGCCGAGGTCGATGGCGCTCAGCGCGATCACCGGCGGCAGGGCGCCGCGCAGCGCGTGCCGGCCGATCACCGTGCGCTCGCGGAGCCCGTAGGCGCGGAAGGTGCGGATGTGGTCCTCGGCGAGGGTCTCCAGGGTGGCGGAGCGGGTCAGCCGGGCGTACTTGGCGGATTCCAGCAGGGCCAGCGACACCCAGGGCAACAGCAGGTTCCAGGCCCACTGCTCGGGGTCCTCGGTCAGCGGGACGTAGGTCGGGAACGTCAGCCACCCCAGGGCGGCGCAGAACAGCATCAGCAGCAGGAGACCGGTGATGAAGACCGGGGTGGCGGTGCCGGCGAGGGTGAGCACGGTCAGCAGCCGCTCGGTCGGCCCGCCGCGGCGCAGCGCGGAGAGCAGTCCGGTGCCGACGCCGAGCAGCAGCCACAGCACCATCGCGCCGAACGCGAGCGAGGCGGTGACCGGCAGCCGCTGGGCGAGCAGCGCGGTGACCGGCTGCCCGTTCTGGTACGAGAGGCCGAGGCAGGGCGCCGGACAGTGCAGCACGCCGGTCCCGGTGGAGTAGTCGCGGCCGACGACGAGGGCCTTGAGGAAGTGCAGGTACTGCGTCAACAGGCCCTCGTTCAGCCCGAGTTGGTCGCGCACCTGGCGGAGCTGGCCGGGGTCGCAGCGGGGGCCGCAGGCCAGCTTGGCGGGGTCGCCGGGGGCGACGTAGAAGAGCAGGTAGACCAGGACGGAGAGCAGGAACAGGACGATCAGGGCGCCGCCGAGCCGGCGCAGGAGGTAGCCGGTCATACGGTGGCGCTCCGTTCCGGGCGGGCCCGTCGGCCGGTCGGGGCGCCGACCCGCAGCCGGGACCGCTCCCGCGGGTCGAGCGCCGCGCGCACCGCGTCCCCGAGGGCGGTCAACGCGAGGACGGTGACGAACAGGCAGGCGGCCGGCAGCAGGACGTAGAGCGGGTCGGCGCGGAACCAGGTGGTGGCGGTGGACAGCATCTGTCCCCAGGAGGAGGTGGGCGGTTTGACGCCGATGCCCAGGAAGGACAGCGACGCCTCGATGACGATGTTGGTGGGGACCAGCAGCGCGGCGTAGGTGAGCACCGGCGCGGCGAGCGCGGGCAGCAGCTCCCGACGGGCCACCCGCCAGGGCCCGGACCCGCCGAGCCGGGCCGCGGCCACGTGGTCCAGCGTGGTCAGCGTGAGGGTGTGGGCCCGTACGATCCGTGACGTGCCGCCCCAGTTGAGCAGCCCGATCAGGGCGACCAGCAGCAGCGGCCGGGGGAAGTCGGCCGGGACGACGGCGGTCAGGGCCACCCCGCACACCAGCATCGGCAGCGCCACCAGCACGTCGGTGAGGCGGGAGAGCACGGTGTCGGCGAACCGGCCGCCGAGCGCGGCGGCCAGCCCCACCGTCACCCCGATGAGCACCTGGACGACGGTGGCCCCCAGGGCGACCATCAGGGAGATCCGGGCGCCGTACAGCAACCGGGCGAACAGGTCCCGCCCGGTGCCCGGTTCGACGCCCAGCCAGTGGTCGGCGCTGATCCCGCCGTACGGCCCGAGCGGCACCCCGCCGCGGGCCGAGTCGATCAGGTCGTCGTGGTACGTCGTGGGGTCCTGGCCCTCCAGGGCCGAAAGGAGGGGCGCGGCGAGGGCGAGCAGGGCGAGGAGCGCGAGTCCGGCGGCGGCCACCGCGGCCCCCGGCCGCTGCCGCAACCGCCGCCTGAGAGCGCCGTCGTGACGTGTTGTCACTTGACCGCGACCTGCGAGATGTCGAGCACGCCGTCCCAGTCGCTGATCACGACGTTTTTGACGTCCTTGCCGTAGAGCCGCTTGTAGACCGGGTGGAAGAGCGGCACGGACAGCGCCCGCCGCCCGATCGTGCGGTCCAGGGCGCCCCAGCGCTCGGCCGCCGCGGTGAGGTCGGTGAGCTGGTTGATCGCGTCGATCTCGTGGTTGACGGCGGGGTCGTCGAGCTGGGCGTGGTTGAAGTTGGCGGCGTCCTTGACGATCTGTCGGCCGTCGAAGACGGGCGCGAGGAACGGTCCGCCGGAGGGCCAGTCGGCGCCCCACCCGCCGAGGAACAGCCCCGGCTCGTCCTTGAGGCCGTGCACCTTCTCCTTGTAGGCGTTGTCCTCAAGTCCGGCCAGTTTCACGGTGATTCCGGCCTTCTTCAGGGCCTCCTGGACGGCGGTGGCCACTTCCGGGCTGGTGGAGAAGTTCTTGGCGGTGGAATGGGTGAGGGTGATCGTCAGCCCGTCGCCGTGGCCGGCCTCCCTCAGCAGTTCCCTGGCCTTTTCCGGATTCCCGGTCTTTCCGGCCGGAAAGGGGTCGTCGGGGGTGTAGCCGAAGACCTTCTGGTTCGGCAGGAAGGTGGTCGCGGGGTCGGCGAGCGAGGAACCGCCGGCCGCGTTGACCACGCTCTGCCGATTCACCGCGTAGGCGATGGCCTGCCGCACCTTCGGGTCGTCGAAGGGCTTCACCTTCGGGTTGAAGGCGAGGTAAGTGGTGTAGCCGAAGCGGCCGGTGCCGACCCGCTTCTTGAGCTCGGGATCGCCGGCGATCCGGGCGAGTTCGGCGGGGCCGAGGTTGGTGTCGGTGGTGACCGCGGCGGCGTCGGCGCCCGCGCCGGTGGCCAGTCGCTGGTTGATGACCGCGGGGTCCAGCCCGGAGACCACGTTGACGGTGTCGGGATAGGCGTGCCGCTGGTCGTCGCTCTTCTCCGACCAGTGCGGATTGCGGGCGAGAACGAGGCGTTCGCCGTCCCCGGTATTGGAGACGACCTTGTACGGGCCCGAGGAGACCGGGTGTTCCTCGTATTTCGTGCCGGTGTCCTTCGCCCGCGGCACGGGGGCGAATTGGGTCTGCGTGGCCAGGAGCGGGAATTGCCCTTCCGGCTTGCGCAGATGGAAGACCAGGGTCCTCTCGTCCGGGGTCTCGATGGATCTCAGGCCGGCCTTGGCGGTGTCCTTGTACGGGCCCTGATAGCTGTCCCCGCCGACCAGCCAGTCCCGCAAATAGGGTGCGCCGCCGGAGAGTTCGGGGGCGAAGGAGCGCTCGATGCCGTATTTGACGTCGGCGCTGGTGATCGGCGTGCCGTCCTCGAATGCCAGGCCGCTCTTGAGGGTGTAGGTCCACACCGTGGCGTTCTTGCTGGGCCGTCCGGTGTCGGTGGCGAGGTCCGGGACGACCTGGGTGCCGGCCGCGCCGTCGGCCCGCTTGCGGGTGGTCAGGGTGCGGAAGACCAGGGTGGGCACCTTGCCGCCGCCGGAGGTGTAGAGCCGGGCCGGGTCGAAGTTGGTCTGCGGTTCGGAGTTGAGGACGGTGAGGGTGCCGCCCTTCTTGGGCGCGGCGCCCGCGCCGCCGGCGGCACCGGCGTCCTTGGGGCCGCAGGCCGCCGCGCCCCCGGCGAGGACGGCGGCGACCACGGCGGCGGCCACCCGGGTCACGGTGCGGGACGGGGGGCGGGAGGGGACCTGCTCGGCCATGGGAACGGGTGCCTTTCACAGCGGGAAGCACCCGCACGGGGCGGCTCGGGGGCGCGACGGCGCACGGGGGCCGCCCCCTGCGGACACGTCAACGGCGGGAGAACGAAACGGAGTACGTGGCTGCGCGAGGGGGAACACCCCGGTCCGGGAGGCAGGCGCGCCTCAACGGGACCGGGCGGGCCTCAGCGACACGCGATGTCGGCCACGCTCTGCACGGACACGCCGATCAGCGCCAGCTTGAGGGCGGCGAGGTCGGTGGCGTGACGGTGCGTCATGCGCAGATGATGGAACGGGGGTTCGGTTCCTGGCAAGGCGTCTCACCATGAGAGACAAGTCGTCTCATGTCGAGGGCGCCCGGCTCAACTCCCGGTCGGGTAGGGCCAGGAGTTGGGCCGGCAGGTCACCCCGTCCGTGGTGAGGAACTTGGTCTGCTGCATCATCACCGGGGCCAACGCGCCCTGCCGGGTGCAGGATTCGTGGTTGTGGCCGAGCCGGTGCCCGACCTCGTGGTTGATCAGCATCTGCCGGTAGGCCAGCATCTTGTCGGCGCCGTAGGTCTTGGCGCCCTGGGCCCACCGGTAGGCGTTGATCATCACGCGCTCGGTGACCGCCGAGTCGCAGGAGACGTTGTCCTCGGTGGTGTCCAGGCCCGACTTGGCACACCACTTCGCGGTGGTGCCGGGGCTCGCCAACGAGATCACGAAGTCCGCGTCACCGGACCCCACCCGCTGAAAGGTCCGCCGGCCGCCGTGCGCCCAACTCCGGTCGTCGTTGAGGGTCTTGTGCACCGCCTCGGCGAACAGCTCGCCGTCCAGGGGCAGTCCCTCCTCGACGTCGACCCGGTAGCGCAGCACCTTGCCGTGGCCGGGCGCCTTCGCGTCGCCGCCGGCCGGCCGGAACCGGCCGCTGGCGGTCAACTGCGGGTCCAACGGGAAGACCCGCGCCATCTGGGTGGCGTAGTCGGCGGCCTTGGCGTCCTGGCCGGGCCGCGCCTGGGAGCGCGACGCCTCGTCGCCGCCGTCGGCCCGGTCGTCGCCGGTGCGGGGCGACGGACCGCCGGCGCCGTCCTGGCGCTGCTCGGCGACCTGGCCCGCGATGACGACGGCGAGCGCGGTGGTCACCGCGGCCGCGGCCGCACCGGTCAACGTCCGCGCCCGGTGCCCCTTCCGGGCCCCGCGCGCACCGGCCCCGGCCGGCACCCGTTCGGCATCGGCGGGCGCCGACCCCTCGTCGCCGTCCACGGGACGCTCCGGACGGGGCCCGGGCCCGGCCTCCGCCGTGTCGCGCCCCACCGGCGCGTCGAACGCCTCCAGATACGCGCGCCGCGGACCCGGCACGCTCCCCCGCTCCCCCGCCGGCACGCCGAACGGGGGCGTCCCGTCACCGGGCGCACCGGAAGCGCCCGCGCCGGGCTCGCCGGCCCGGGGCCGGGGAATCCGCACGCCGGGCGGCATCCCCGCGGCGCCCCGGCCGCCGCCCGTCCCGCGCTGCTCGGGGTGGCCGCCGCGCGCCGCGGGGTCGTTGGGGGCGTCTCCGGCCGGGCCGGGCGTCCGACGCCGGCGTCCCGTCCCCGGGATGCCGGGAGTGTTGCCGGCGCTCTTGGCCGCTTCGCCGGACGGGCCCTGCGGCCCGCCCCGGCGGCTGTGTCGTCCCACGGGCCGGTCAGCCCCCGTCCGCGGCGGGCCGGGCGCCCGCCGCATCGATCAGTTCGCGCACCGCCCGCGCCACGGCCTCGGGATACTCCATCATCGCCACGTGCCCCGCCTCCGGAAGGGTCAGCAACCGTGAGCCGCGGAACGCCGCGGCCGCCCGCCGCGCCATCCGGGAGGAGACCAGGCGGTCGCGCCCACCGTAGACGAGGAGCGTGGGCGCCAGGACCCGTTCGGCCTGTCGCCACAGGCCGTGCTGGCCGCCGAGCGTGTAGGCGTTGACCAGACCGCGCGTCGCGCGCTCCATCGCCTCCCAGAAATAGGGGAGTTGAAGCCGTCGAGCGTACTCCTCGGCGGCGGCGCCGAAGCCCTCGGGGGTGATCCGGGCCGGGTCGCCGTAGCAGAGCGCCAGCACCTCGCGGGTGCGCTGCTCGGGCGTCCACTCGCGAGTGAGTCGGGCGAACAGCCGGGCCACGCCGGGGATCGCCAGCAGCGCGGTGGGCAGCGCCGTGCGCTGCGGCGGGAGTTCCGGCAGCGCGGGCGAGATCAGGGTGAGGGTGCGGACCAGATCGGGGCGGACGGCCGCGACCCGGGTCACGGCGGCGCCGCCCATGGAGTTGCCGAGGAGGTGGACGGGTCCGCGGCCGGTCGCGTCGAGGTAGCGGATGACCGCCCGGGCCTGCGCGCAGACCGCGTAGTTGCCGTCGTCCGGCGGCGGCGACTCGCCGAAGCCGGGGAGGTCGAGCGCCACGCCGTCCAGCCGGTCGGCGAGCAGGGACATCAGCTCCGACCAGTTCTGGGACGAGCCGCCGAGGCCGTGGACGAAGAGCGCGGGCTCGCGGTCCGGCGCGGCGGCGCCCGCCTGCGTCTCCGGGCGGTCGGCCGGGCTGCGCACGGCCAGCGTCAGCCGCGGCGGCGAGGCCAACGCGACCCAGTCGACCAGTTCGTCCGGGGCGCCCGCTCCGGCCGGCGGCACCGGGAGGGCGGCGGCTGTCGCGGTGTCCGGCGACTCGGTCGAAGACATACTGTCGATGTTACGAGACGATCACGCCCCCGATTGTGTGTTCGCGGTCACACACCGCATCGCGCCGCCGCAACCGCTCTCCTAGGCTCGTATCAGGGCGAACGCCCACGACGGGCCACGCCCCGGAAAGCACCGGAAAGGGAGCCACCATGCGCGTCGACCCGACAGATCCCGACACCTTCGAGGAAGCGGCCGAGGCCCCGGCGGCCGGCCCGTTCGACGTGGAGGCCCCGGAGGCCGACGCCGCCGAGCAGCACGCCGATCTCGCACCTCAGCGCGACGACACCATGACCGGCGGGGACTACTCGGCGAACGAGGCGGACCGCGCCGAACAGGCCCGGGTCGTCGAGCTCAACGAAGACGAATACCGATGACCTGGGGCGTTATGTCGGCATCGAGGAACGGGGCCGGGCAGAATTTCTCGCCGCGTACCGCGCACAGTCCCGTTACCCAAAAGTACGATGACGGCCGCGGTTCACCACCTTGTACGGACCGCGAACGGAACGATCACTGGGAGGCAGCGTGAGCGCCATCGAGCAGACCGAGGCCGCGCGCCCGCGAGGCACACGCCTGCCACGCCGAGCCCGACGGAACCAACTCCTGGGCGCGGCCCAGGAAGTCTTCGTCGCGCAGGGCTACCACGCGGCCGCGATGGACGACATCGCCGAGCGGGCGGGCGTCAGCAAGCCGGTGCTCTACCAGCACTTCCCCGGGAAGCTGGAGCTGTACCTGGCCCTGCTCGACCAGCACTGCGACGCCCTGCTGCAGTCGGTGCGCGCGGCGCTTGAGTCGACCAACGACAACAAGCAGCGGGTGGCGGCCACGATGGACGCCTACTTCGCGTACGTGGAGGACCCCGGCGGCGCCTTCCGGCTGGTCTTCGAGTCGGACCTGACCAACGAGCCGGCCGTGCGTGAGCGGGTGGACAAGGTGTCCCTGGAGTGCGCCGAGGCGATAAGCGCGGTGATCGCGGAGGACACCGGGCTCTCCCGGGACGAGTCGATGCTGCTGGCCGTGGGCCTGGGCGGGGTCTCCCAGGTGGTGGCCCGCTACTGGCTGTCCTCGGAGAGCACCGTCCCGCGGAGCACCGCGGTGCAGTTGCTGACCTCGCTCGCCTGGAAGGGCATCGCCGGATTCCCGCTGCACGGCAGCGACACACACTGAGCGTGTTCGCTGCTGGCGTGGGCGACGGCGGCGTTCTCCGTCCCCGTACCGGGCTAATGTGTGCTGCGTACCGCGCGGTTGGCCGCGCACCTTCCCCAGCCGACGCTGGGGGAACCCCAGAGCATTCGGAGGGACAGAAGCCGTGGAGGTCAAGATCGGCGTGCAGCACGCGCCCCGCGAGATCGTTCTGGAGAGCGGGCAGTCTGCCGAAGAGGTCGAGCGCGCAGTGAGCGAGGCGCTGTCCGGCAAGGCGGAGCTGCTGGCCCTCGTGGACGACCACGGTCGCAAGGTCCTCGTAGCGGCGGACCGGGTGGCCTACGTGGAGATCGGCGAGCCGTCGACCCGCAAGGTCGGCTTCGGCGCGCCCTGAGCGGCGGGCCACGTCGGCGCCGACGGCGCTGAGTAGGGGCATGGGGCGGCGGCCCGGAGACACTTCTCTCCGGGCCGCCGCCCCATGTCGTCGTCAGCGCGCGGCCGAAATCCCTTGCCCGATGGCCGGACGAGGGCGCACGCTGGCCGGACAAGCGGGCCCCGCCGGAGGGTTGTCGCCGGCGGCCCTTGGGTACGACCGCCTACGACCGATTTGTTCGACCGATCGGCCTCGTCAGCGGGAGGGAACGCCATGATCTGGGAAGCGCTCGGCGCCGTGATCGTCGGATACGCCATCGCCCTGTCCGCCCGGCGCTGGCTGCCGGAGCGGTTTCCCGACCCGACCCTGACGCTGGCCACGGGCCCCGTCGCCGCGCTGCTCGGCGCGCTGCTGACCCGCTCGATCCTGGGCCCGGACCACCCGTGGCAGGTGATGGTCGCCGCGGTCGCGGTGGGCGCGGCGCTGCTGTCGGTCCTGGTGCGCCCGCCGCGCCGCCGGCCCCGCCGCCCGTCCGCCCCGCTCAAGCGTCACCGGACGGCCTGTTGACCGTCCGGTGTCCGTCGCCGGTGTGCCTTCAGGCCGCCAGGCCCAGCGCCGACATCCGCTTGGTGTGCGCCTCGGTGATCCGGGAGAACATCCGGCCCACCTCCGCGAGGTCGAAGCCGTCGGCGACGCCGCCGACCAGCATCGTGGAGAGCGCGTCACGGTCCGCGACCACCCGCTGGGCCTGCGAGAGCGCCTCGCCCATCAGCCGGCGGGCCCACAGCGCCAGCCGCCCGCCGACCCGCGGATCGGCGTCGATGGCCGCCCGGACCTTCTCCACCGCGAAGGTGGCGTGCCCGGTGTCGTCCAGCACCGCGAGCACCAGGTCCCGGGTGTCGGCGTCCAGCCGGGCGGCGACCTCCCGGTAGAAGTCGCTCGCGATCGAGTCGCCGACGTACGCCTTGACCAGGCCCTCCAGCCAGTCCGACGGCGCGGTCTGGCGGTGGAACTCGTCCAGCGCCGCGGCGAACGGCTCCATCGCCTCGTTGGGCTCCGCCTCGATCTCCGAGAGCCGGTCCCGCAGCCGCTCGAAGTGGTGGAATTCCGCCGAGGCCATCTTGGCCAGTTCGGCCTTGTCGTCCATCGTGGGGGCCAGCTTGGCGTCCTCCGCCAGGCGCTCGAAGGCGGACAGCTCGCCGTACGCGAGCGCGCCGAGCAGATCGATCACGGCGGCCCGGTACTGCGGGTCCGCGGATGCCCGTGCCCAGTCCTGGGCGGCGATTCCGGTGTGTTCCTGCGCGTCAGCAGCGGCGTTGTCAGGCGTCTCCATGACCGCACAATAGCCCGCTTGACGGGCCATGGAAGGCCCTGGTCAGCCACGGCTCGGCCACCCGTACGTGTGATCGTCGACACCGCTCCGGCGTGCCGTGATGAATTCCTCAGCCATACACGCCTTCGGATTCACAGGCGATTTCCGGGGTACAGTGCTAAAGGACCCGCCGAGTATCGGTGGGTCGTTCCACGAAAGCGGATGCCCGGTCGGTGGCCCGATCGGCTCCAACCGACCGCCCTTCGCGCGGCGCGTGTCCACGTACGCGCGGCAGGAGGGACACCGCTCGCGGCGAGAGCGCCTGAGCGACGGCAGTGGTCCCGCCCCGTCCGGCCCCCTCGGGCCGGCGCCGTACGAACCCGTACGACGGTGCGGTACGACCCCCTCCGCCGCCTCTCTCCGCGTCTCACAGAAGAGGCAAGACTCTGTCTACGACGTTTCGAGAACTCGGGATCTTCCCCGAGACCGCCGAGGCCCTGGAAGCCGTCGGCATCGTTTCCCCCTTTCCCATCCAGGAGCTGACGCTCCCCGTCGCCCTCTCCGGCAATGACGTCATCGGCCAGGCCAAGACCGGCACCGGCAAGACGCTGGGCTTCGGCCTGCCGCTGCTGGAGCGGGTCACCGTCCCCGCCGACGTCGAGGCCGGCCGGGCCGCCCCCGAGCAGCTCACCGAGGCGCCGCAGGCCCTCGTCGTGGTGCCCACCCGTGAGCTGTGCCAGCAGGTCACCAACGACCTGCTGACCGCGGGCAAGGTCCGCAACGTCCGGGTGCTGGCGATCTACGGTGGCCGCGCGTACGAGCCGCAGGTCGAGGCGCTCCAGAAGGGCGTCGACGTGGTCGTCGGCACGCCCGGCCGACTGCTCGACCTCGCCGGCCAGAAGAAGCTGAACCTGTCGCGGGTGCGCTCCCTCGTCCTGGACGAGGCCGACGAGATGCTCGACCTGGGCTTCCTGCCCGACGTCGAGAAGATCATCCAGCTTCTGCCGGCCAAGCGGCAGACCATGCTGTTCTCCGCGACCATGCCCGGCCAGGTCATCTCGCTGGCCCGCCGCTACATGTCGCAGCCGACGCACATCCGTGCCACCGCCCCGGACGACCAGGGCGCGACGGTCGCCAACATCACCCAGCACGTCTACCGCGCGCACTCCATGGACAAGCCGGAGATGGTCGCGCGCATCCTCCAGGCCGAGGGCCGCGGGCTGGCGATGGTGTTCTGCCGCACCAAGCGGACCGCCGCCGACATCGCCGACCAGTTGTCCCGCCGCGGCTTCGCGTCCGGCGCGGTCCACGGCGACCTCGGCCAGGGCGCCCGCGAGCAGGCGCTGCGCGCCTTCCGCAACGGCAAGGTCGACGTCCTGGTCTGCACCGACGTCGCCGCCCGCGGCATCGACGTCGAGGGCGTGACGCACGTCATCAACTACCAGTCCCCCGAGGACGAGAAGACCTATCTGCACCGCATCGGCCGCACCGGCCGGGCGGGCGCCAAGGGCACCGCGGTCACCCTCGTCGACTGGGACGACATCCCGCGCTGGAAGCTGATCAACAAGGCGCTGGAGCTGTCGTTCGACGAGCCGGAGGAGACCTACTCCACCTCGCCGCACCTCTACGCGCAGCTGAACATCCCCGAGGGCACCAAGGGCGTGCTGCCGCGCGCCGAGCGGACCCGGGCCGGGCTGGCCGCCGAAGAGGTCGAGGACCTGGGCGAGACCGGGGGCCGCGGACGCGGCCGTCGGCCCGGCGGCCGCGCCGAGCGGGACGTCCAGGAGGAGCCCCGGCGCACCCGGACGCCGCGCCAGCGGCGCCGGACGCGCGGCGGGGCACTGGTCGAGGAGTCGGCGGCCGCGCCGCAGGCGACGGATGCCGCGGACACCGCGGTGAGCACCGCCGAGGACACCGAGGCACCGGCCCGGCGGACGCCCCGGCGTCGGCGCCGTACCCGCGGCGCGGTGACGGCCGACGCGACCCAGGCCACGACCGGCGAGTCCGCGGTCATCGAGCCCGCGGACACCGACGCCGGCGACGCCGTCGCCGCGGCCGCGGTGCCGGCCCCCGCGGCCGAGCCGGACGCCGAGCCGGCCAAGCCGCGCCGGCGCCGTACCCGCAGTGCCGCCAAGGCCGCCGCGGAGACGGTGAGCGAGGCGGCGGAGGCCCCGGCGGCCGTGGCCGAGGCGGCGCAGGAGACCGTGGCCGAGGTCGCTCCGGAGAAGCCCAAGCGCACCCGTAAGCGGACGGCCGCCAAGAAGACGGCCCCCGCGGAGGCCGCCGAGGCCGCCGTGGCGACCGCCGAGGGCACCGACGTCGCGGAGGCGGAGGCGCCGGCCAAGCCCAAGCGCACCCGGACCCGTAAGGCGGCGGCCACCAAGCCCGCGGCCGAGGCCGCGGTGGAGACCGCCGAGGGCGCCGACGCCGCGCCGGCGAAGCCGAAGCGGACCCGAAAGACGGCCGCGGCCAAGGCCGTTGCCGCCGAGCCGGCCGTCGTCGAGGGTGCCGAGGAGGCCCCCGCCAAGCCGAAGCGGACCCGTAAGACCGCGGCCGCGAAGGTCGCCGCGGACGCCCCGGAGGCAGTGGACGGCGCGGAGGCCAAGCCCAAGCGCACCCGCAAGCGGACCACCGCCAAGAAGACGGCCGCTGCCGAGGCCCCCGCCGAGGGCTGATCTCCCGCTCCACCAACGGCAGTTGACGACCCGGCCCCGCCTCGCGCGGGCGCCGGGTCGCCGGCGTTCCGGGGGCGCTCGCCGGGCCGGGCCGCGCCGCCCTCCCGAACGCGTTTGCGCCGGTCAGCGCCCGATAACCTCACCCCATGAGCACGCCGCCCACCCTCACCCTGCCGTCGTGCGCCCGCGCGCACCGGCTCGACACCGAGCGCGGTGGGTTCGCCGTGCACGACGCCCGCCCCGACGGCACCCCTGTCGGCACCGCCCTCCTGGTGCCCGGGTTCACCGGCAGCAAGGAGGACTTCATCGCCCTGCTGGCGCCGCTGGCCGCGGCCGGGTTCCGGGCGGTCGCGGTGGACGGCCGCGGACAGCACGAGTCCCCCAGCCCCCGCGACCAACGGGCCTACGAACAGCGGGAGTTGGCGCTCGACGTGCTGGCCCAGGCGCGGGCCGTACGGACGCCCGACGGCGACCCGCCGCACCTGCTGGGGCACTCCCTGGGCGGACTGGTCTCCCGAGCCGCCGCGCTGCGCGAGCCGGCGGCGTTCCGTTCGCTCACGGTCCTCAGTTCCGGGCCGGCGGCCATCGATCCGGCCCAGCAGCACCGGGTGCGGATGCTGATCGACGCGCTCGGAACGATGACCATGGAGCGGGTGTGGGAGGCGATGCGGGCCCTGGACCCCGCGCCGACCGACGCCGCCGGGACCACCGCGGCGGGGTCGCCCCCGGAGGCGCAGGCGCCCGAGATCGCCGCGTTCCTGCGGCAACGTTGGCTGAACACCGTCCCCGAGCAGCTGATCGCGACCGGCCGGCAGATGCTCACCGAGCCGGACCGGGTCGACGAGCTGGCCCGCACCGGGCTGCCGGTGCACGTCGTCTCCGGGGCCGTCGACTACGCCTGGCCGGTGCCGCTGATGGACGCGATGGCCCGCCGGCTCCGCGCCCACCGCACCGTCATCGAGGGCGCCGAACACTCCCCCAACGCCGAACGGCCGGAGCGGACCGCGACGGCGCTGGCGGACTTCTGGCGCGCGGTCGGCTGACCGCCGCCGCGTCCGCGACGGCTAGAAGCGCCCGTGGACGTGGTCCCAGAACCCGTCGCGCAGCACCCGCCGCAGGTCGGCGTGGCCGCGCAGCGAGTGGTTGAGCAGCGCCTCCGCCGCGGTGAGCAGCTCCTGGTCGACGGTGCCGGGCAGATACGGGTGGCCGGGCAGCAGCTCGGCCACCCACGCCGGGCCGCGCTCGGACAGCCACTGCGCGGCGACCCGCGCCCCCACGAACCGGACCTCCTCGCGGGACGGCACCGGCCCCTCGCCGGCCCCCGCCTCCGCGCCCTCGCCGGCCGTCCGCCGGGTCACATAGGGCTTGCAGAAGTCCAGGTCGAAGGTGCGGGCGCTGTCCACCTCCCACATCAGCGGCTCGGCCTGGTTGCGGCCGCCCGGGGCGGCCTCGATGCCCCACAGGTGGACCCGGGCGCCGTACCCCTGGGCCGCCTCCACCGCGGAGACCAGGTCCTCGTCGCCGCCGATCAGCACCGCGTCGCTGATCGCCCGGTGCCGGGCCAGCGACTCCAGATCACTGCGGATCAGCGAGTCCACGCCCTTCTGCTGGTTGTGGGCGTTGAGGTTGCCGAGCCGGACCTTGACGTCGGGGAGCTCGGCGATCCGCTGCTGTTCCGGGGTGTGGATCCGACGGCGGGCGCCGTCGTACCAGTAGACCCGCAGCAGCCGGCTGTCCGGGAAGATCGTGCGCGCCTTGTCGATGAACGCCTCGATGAGCCCCTCGGCGTCCAGCCCGAACGCCTTGCGGTCCTCGGTGCCGGCGACCAGCCGCCCGGCCGCGGCGTAGACGTAGCCGGCGTCGGCGAAGACCGCGTGGGTGGACGGTGTGGTGGCGACCTCCGCGAGGACCCGGGCGAGCAGCTCGTTGGTGCGCTCGATGCCGGCGGCGAGCGACGCGAGGTCGGTGGTGCCCGTGGGCTGGCGGTCGTTCATTGCGGACCCATTGTCCGGGCGGGCGCTGGACAGGCACAACCACAGCAGTTCCACAGCGGTTCCCGTGCCAGATTCCTTAGCCCATGAAAAAATTTCCTTAGCGTAGGGAATCATTTCAGCTCTAGGCTCGTTGTACCCGTACGGAACGCCCGACGACGATGCCGGGCGATCCGCTCGAAGAGATCTCCACAGGAGGATCAGACGAAGGGAGAAGCCCGTATGCGCTTCGAGATCATGCGCCTGGACGATGCCGACGGCGCCGCCGTGGACAGCACCGTCGTGGACGCCGCCTCCGTCAACAAGATCGTGCAGCAGGCCGCCGCCATTGGACAGCGGATCTACATCCGCCCTGCTGACACCGCCGCCGCGCGCTGACCGCCGGCCGCCGACCGCGCCCCGGACGATGACGTAACGCGCGGTGCCGACGACGCACGAAGCCCCCGCACGGACCTGCCGTACGGGGGCTTCGCGGTGTCCGGGAGGGGTTCAGGTCCCCTGGATCACCTGCGTCACGCCGTTGATGATCTGCTGCACGGCGAGCGCGGAGAGCATCATCCCGGCCAGCCGGGTCACCAGGACCACCCCGCCGTCCTTGATCACGCGGATGATCATCAGTGAGAACCGCATCGCCAGATACAGCACCACGTGGATCGCCGCGATCGCCGACCAGACCGCGACCTGGGAGGCGACACTGTGCGCGTGGTCCACCGCGAGGATCACCGAGACGATCGCGCCGGGCCCGGCCAACAGCGGCATGCCCAGCGGCACCAGCGCGACGTTGACGTCCTTGGTCTGGGTCGGCTCCTCGGACTTGCCGGTCAGCAGGTTCAGCGCGACAAGCAGGAGCAGCAGCCCGCCGGCGATCATCAACGCGGGCGTGGAGATGTGCAACCGCCCGAGGATCTGCTTGCCGAAGAGGCCGAAGACGGCGATCACGCAGAACGCGACGGTGGCGGCCTGCCAGGCCATCTTGCGCTGCACCTTGGCCGGCCGGCCGGAGGTCAGGGCCAAGAAGATCGGGGTGATCCCTGGGGGGTCCATGATCACGAATAGCGTGACGAAGAGGGTACTGAAGACGGCGACGTCGAACACAGTGCTGGCCTTGCGGTGGTACGGGCGAACGGAGGGGGACGCACGGGACCGGATGCGGCGCGGCCGACGAACGGCCCCGTGAGAAAGAAGAAGGGGAGGAAGGCGCGCCGCGGCACGCCCGGCTCAGGCGCGGGCGCGCGGTACGGCGGACGGCCGGGCGGCCGGTGCCGGCGGGGCTCAGCCGCCCGCGCCGGGGACGGGGAAGGCGCCGGTGGCCCGGCGCACGATCTCCCCGTAGATCTCCGGGTCGGTGGTGTATTCGCCGAGGCGACAGGTCTTGCGGCTGCCGTGGTAGTCACTGGAGCCGGTGGTCAACAGGCCGAGTTCGGCGGCGAGTCCGCGCAGCCGGGCCCGGGTCGGGGCGTCGTGTTCCATGTGGTCGACCTCGACGCCGTCCAGCCCCGCCTCGGCCAGCTTCCCGATCGCGCTCTCCGGGAGGCACTCGGCGCGCTTGACGGCGAGCGGGTGGGCGAAGACCGTGACCCCGCCGGCCGCCTTGACCAACCGGATCGCGTCGAACGGATCGAGCTCGTGCTTCTCGACGTACGCCCGGCCGTCGTTGGCCAGCCACTCGGAGGTGAAGGCGTCGGAGACCGAGTCGATCACGCCCAACTCGACCATGGCGGTGGCGATGTGCGGGCGGCCCACGGCGCCGTCGCCGGCGATCCGCGCCACCTGCTCCCAGGTGATGGGCACACCCAGCTCGCGCAGCTTGCCGACCATGGCCCGGGCGCGCGGCACCCGGTCGTCGCGGACCAACTCCCGCTCGCGGGCCAGCTCCGGCTCGTCGGGGTCGAAGAGGTAGGCGAGCATGTGCAGGCTGATCCCGTCGAGCCGGCAGGACAGCTCGGCGCCGGTGACCAGCGTCAGCCCCTCGGGGAGCGCGGCGCGCGCCTCGGCGTGGCCGCCGACGGTGTCGTGGTCGGTCAGCGCGACCACGTCCAGGCCCGCGGCGACGGCGTTGCGCACCAGCTCGGCGGGGGTGTCCGTGCCGTCGGAGGCCGTGGAGTGGGTGTGCAGATCGATACGCACGGCACGTTCTCCAGACTGCTGCGGGACGGATACGGCGGCGGGCCGCAAAGCGGACACCGCACCGGGAACCACCCCGTAAGGACTGCGGGGCACTACCACGGACTACAGAAGGATACCGGTCGGCCGGACCCGCCCCCGCCAGTCGGCCCCGCCTCCGGCCCGACGCCCCGCCCGATGATCCGTAGCCGTGCCGGCTTCGTCAGCTCAGGATCCTCGGCGAGAGCGCCCCGCAGGGCAGCAGATCCACCTCGGCGCCGGCCTCCCGCAGATCCGTGAGCACCAGCTCGTCGTACATCAGCAGCCCGGACTGCTCGGGCCAGGCGACGGCCCACAGCCACAGCCCCCGGGCCTCGCCGGCGAAGACCGCACGGTCGGCGGGCGCGCCATGAACCTGCCACATCGGGGTCGGGCGGCCGGCGGCGAGCACCTTGACGTGCGGCGGCCGGTCGACGCGCAGGTGCGGGCCGGGGTCGGGGCCGTCGATACCGGCATATCGGGAGCCGAGCCCCACACCCAATTCCTCGGCGACCAGCAGGAGTTCACCGGGTCCGCCCAGCGGGCCGGGCCCGGAGCAGGCCACCGCGGTCGCCCGACCGCCGCTGCGGTCGTCGCCGGCGCAGGCCACGCCGGTGAAGAGCCAACCGACCGGCAGCGGCCAGGGCATCCACACGGGCACCTGCGCCCGGTGCACGACGACGCCGAGCGCCTCGACGCTCGGCGGAACGACCGGCTGGAGTGGGTGCACGGTGCCATGGGCGGCACACTGCCAGGTATCGGAAAAGAGACCGGGCGCCCTTACCCGTCCTCCGCACTTCGGGCAACTGGGTTCGCCCCTCATAAGGACCAACGGTCCTCCTGAGCCGCCGCCCCGTCAAGGACGATCACTCGACCAGTGTGCCCCTCCTCACGTACCGCACCGCACACTTGGCCGGTTTCCGTGACGCGCGAATCCCCACCCCCGGAAAACTAGTTGCAGATTGCATTCTTTAGACCATCTAACCTATCGTGTGTAATTAGCAACGATTTCGGTGAGCGTGGAGACAGGAAGGGGAACCCCGGCATGCAGCAGAGCGGTCACGGCGGTGACACCCGCGATCCCTTGAAGGGGGGCGGCGGCGCCTCGCTCCTCCGGCAGCCCATGGCGGTCTGGGCCACCGCGGGCGCCTCGGTCGTCGCCTTCATGGGCATCGGACTGGTGGACCCGATCCTCCCGTCCATCGCCAAGGGCCTGAACGCCTCGAACAGCCAGGTCTCCCTCCTGTTCACCTCCTACTTCCTGATCACCGCGGTGGCGATGCTGGTCACCGGCTTCGTCTCCAGTCGCATCGGCGGCCGCAAGACGCTGCTCGCCGGGCTGGCCCTGGTGGTGCTCTTCGCCGCGCTGTCCGGCACCTCGTCCTCGGTCGGCGAACTGGTCGGCTTCCGCGCCGGTTGGGGCCTGGGCAACGCGCTCTTCGTCTCCACCGCGTTGGCGGTGATCGTGGGAGCCGCGGCCGGGGGCAGCGCGGCGGCGATCCTGCTCTACGAGTCCGCGCTCGGGCTCGGGATGGCCTGCGGCCCGCTGCTGGGCGCGGTGTTGGGCAACATGAGGTGGCGCTACCCCTTCTTCGGCACCGCGGCCCTGATGGCCATCGGGTTCCTCGCCATCACCGTCTTCCTCAAGGAGCAGCCCCGACCCGCCCGCAGGACCTCGCTGTTGGACCCCGTCCGGGCGCTCGGCCACGGCGGGTTGGCCTCGGCCGCGGTCTCCGCGTTCTTCTACAACTACGCGTTCTTCACCGTGCTGGCGTTCACCCCGTTCGTGCTGAACCTCTCGCCGTACAGGTCGGGTGGGGTGTTCTTCGCCTGGGGCGTGCTGCTGGCGCTGTTCTCGGTGGTGCTGGCGCCCCGGCTCCAGAGGCGTTTCGGCTCGCTGCGGGTGCTGGGCGGCTCACTGCTACTGCTCGCCGTCGACCTGGTCGTCCTCGGCTACGGCGACCACACCACCGCGGTGGTCTGCACCGTCCTCTCCGGCGCCTTCATCGGCCTGAACAACACCGTCTTCACCGAGTTGGCGCTCGGGGTCTCGGATGCGCCGCGGCCGGTGGCCAGCGCCGGGTACAACTTCGTGCGGTGGTTCGCGGCGGCGGCCGCGCCGTTCCTCGCCCCGAAGATCGCGGAGTGGACCGATCTCCATGTCCCGTTCGTGGTCGCGGCGTTGGCCGCGGCGATCGGCGCCGGCATCGTCGCGGTCCGCCGCCGGTCACTGACGCTGCGGACCGAGGAGCTCGCACCCCGGCACGCGACCGAGGACGGCGCCGCGGTCTTCGCCAACCAGTAGGCAGGGGAAGGGAACTGACGCCCCGTCCGACGCGCGGCAGGCGCGGTGGGCGGGGCCGGGCCCGTTCAGTCCAGGGCCACGCCCGCCCGCAGCGCATCGCGCAGATCGGTGCCCCGCTCCAGCCAACGGGCCTGCAGCGCCTCGGCGCCGTGCACCCGCTTCCAGGCGGCCTCGTTGGGCGTCATCGGCAGCAGCGGCAGGAACCGCACCGGGTCCAGCGCCGCGCCGTGCGGCCCCGTCTCGCCCAGCTCCAGGTCCTCGACGAGGCCACCGGCCGCGCCCACCAGCACCGAGGTGAACGGCGCCCCCGGCCACAGCGGCTCGCCCACGTCCAGCGACGCCCCGGGGGCCACGATCACGCCCTCGACCTGCGGCGACGCGGCGAGAACGGCGAGCGGGCGGAGGACCTTGTCGGTGTCCGCGCGACCGCCCCGCACCGAGAGCAGGAGTTCGGCCCGGGGGCCGCGGTGCGGATCGGCCAGGACCGCCGCAGGGTCGTTCATGGGGTGGGCGGACATCCCGAGCGTGGCGTAGCGGAGCACGTCGCCGTCGACGAAGCGGAGCACCTCGATGCGGTCGGTGCCGAGGAAGGTGATGGCGGCGCGCGCGTCCGGTTCGCCCAGCGCCGTGCGCAACCGGGCCTCGACCAACTCAAGAACGTCAGACATGCGGCGAGCATAGGCGTCGGGCCCGGGGCCGGCCGCGCCGCCCAACGGCCGCCGGAGAGACCCCCGTCACATGCCGGGGAGCGGTTCGTTATGGAACGGGCAAAGGGGCGTCACAGCGCTTCGGGCGGCTGATAGCCTTGCCGTCTGGTCAGGGAAAGACGAACGTCCCCCAACGGGGACCGGCCGGAGGAGGTGGGGCTGCGGTGGATCCGAGTCGACCGTGCAGTACCGATAGTTCTCCCGTCGTCCCGCTCGCCAGGCGAGCCTTCTGATCCGAGAGCTTCCGTACCCCGCCGCACAGCGGCGAAACGCTTGAAGTTCTTTTGCTCCGGACGCAGATGACGGAAGAGCGCCCTCGACTCTTACTTCCGTGTTGTCAGCGAACTGCCGTCGGTAGCACCGCACCGAGCGCCGCCCGCTTTGCGGACGTATGGCTGCTTGTCGCCGCGTACGTCCTCGTTCCGGGCCGCGTTGCGCCTGCGCTCGCCGCTGACGGCCGGCCCGAAGGAGCCTGCCATGTCGATGATTCGCGACCTGCGCGCCGCCGTCCGTCCCGCCCGGCGCCGCGACGACTCCCCCTACCGCGGTGCCTCCGCCGCCGCGGCCTGCCCCAACAGCGCGGTCGTCGACTGCGGCATCTACCGCGACGGTCAGCGGGTCGCCGGACACCCCACCCCGGCTGAGGCGATCGCCGGCGTCCGCGACGACGGGGGCTTCGTCTGGATCGGCCTGCACGAGCCGACCGAGGCCGAATTCGCCGGCATCGCCCGGGAGTTCGGGCTGCATCCGCTCGCCGTGGAGGACGCCGTCCACGCCCATCAGCGGCCCAAGCTGGAGCGCTACGACGACACCCTGTTCACCGTCTTCAAGACCGTGCACTACGTCGAGCACGCCGAGTTGACCTCCACCAGCGAGGTGGTGGAGACCGGCGAGGTGATGTGCTTCACCGGGCCGAACTTCATCGTCACCGTCCGGCACGGCGGCCAGGGCTCGCTGCGCGCGCTGCGGCACCGCCTCCAGGAGGACCCGGAGCGGCTCGCCAAGGGCCCGTCCGCGGTGTTGCACGCCGTCGCCGACCAGGTCGTGGACGGCTACATGGCGGTGGCCGGCGCGGTGCAGGACGACATCGACGAGGTGGAGATCGACGTCTTCAGCTCGGGCACCACCGGCAGGGGCAGCGGCGGCAAGGGGGCCGCGAAGGGCGGCGACGCCGGGCGGATCTACCAACTCAAGCGCGAGGTACTGGAGTTCAAGCGCGCGGTCTCCCCGCTACTGCGGCCGATGCAGCTGCTGAGCGAGCGGCCGATGCGGCTGGTGGACAGCGACATCCAGAAGTACTTCCGGGACGTCGCCGACCACCTGGCGCGGGTCAACGAGCAGGTGCTGTCCTTCGACGACCTGCTGAACTCCATTCTCCAGGCCAACCTCGCGCAGGCCGCCGTGGCGCAGAACGAGGACATGCGCAAGATCACCGCCTGGGCGGCGATCTTCGCCGTCCCGACGATGATCGCCGGCGTCTACGGCATGAACTTCAAGTACATGCCGGAGCTGGAGTGGAAGTACGGCTACCCGACGGTGCTGCTGGTCACCGTCGGCATCTGCCTGGGCATCCACCGCGGCTTCAAGCGCAACGGCTGGCTGTAGCGCCGGCGGGCTGCCCTTCCAGTCGGCCGATTAGGCTACGGACCATGACGGAGACGGTGTCGCAGACCCTGCTGGATCAGGCCCTCATCGAGGAGGCCACCAAGAAGTCCGGCCTGGTCTGGGTGCGCGGGGCGAGCGGCCCGGCGCGGGCGCTGTGGCACGTCTGGCACGACGGGGCGGTCTGCCTGGTGGGCGCCGCCGAGGACGCCGGCCGGGAGCGCGTCGGGGCCGAGCAGCCGCTGGCCGGTCTCGGGCTCGCCGACGGCGGCACCGCGACGGTCACCGTGCGCAGCAAGGACAAGGGCGGCCGGCTCGTCGCCTGGCCGGCCGCGGTCCGCGAGCTGGCGCCCGACAGCGAGGAGTGGCGGGCCACCGTCGAGGAGTTGAAGGGCAAGCGGCTCAACGCCCCGGACTCCGACACGCTCGTTGCGCGTTGGGCCCGGGAGTGCCGGGTGCTGCGGCTGGTCCCGGCCGGCGAGGCGGTGCAGCGCCCGGGCCGGATGCCGGACGGCCCGCACGCCGAGCCGCCGCTGGCCTCGCCCGCGCTCACCCGCCGGCCGGTGCCGGCCGCGCTGCCGAAGCTGCTGCGCCGGGGCCGCAAGGGCTGACGGCCCGGCCGCGGCCGGTCAGTTGGCGCCGGCGATCTTCCGGCCGTAGTCGACGACCTGCTCCTTGTCGGGGGCCTTGAGGTCCACGCCCTTGCCCCAGTCGGAGAGCTTCAGCTCGCCCGCGCCGCCGGCGCGCTGGAGCCGCAGCGGGTAGGGGGTGCCCTCCAGGGAGACGTCGAGAGTGCCGCCGGAGCCGGCGCCGGCAGCCACCTGGACGGTGCGGTGCCCGTCCACCGTCCCGCGGTTGCCGGCCGTCAACTCGCCGTGCAGCCCGAGCAACCCGGCGAGCAGGGTGTCCTTGTCGGTGAAGCCGCTGAAGCGCTGGTGGACCGGGTCGGCGGCGGGCACCTTGACGTACTTGTCGCCCAGCTTGGCCGCGCTGCCGCCGCCCGCGCCGGCCTTCTCCCCGGCCCAGAAGGAGGCATCGGCCTTCAGGTAGAGCGCGTTGCCGACCCGCAGCAGTTGGAACGAGGCGGCCTGGGTGGCCACTTCACCCCGGGCGCCGTCCCCGGCCAGCCGCATGTCCAGGGTGTAGGTGCTGCCCTGGCTGACGACCTTTCCGGAGAGGTGGACGGTGTCGGCCTTGGCGGCGGCGGCCTTCGCCTTGGCCGCGATCTGCGCGGCGGGCAGCTTGCCGACCCCGTTGGTGCCGGCGTCCGGGTCCTCCGCGCAGCCGGCCACCGTCGCGGTCAGCGCCGCGCACGCCGCCGCCACCCGCGCGACCAGCCCGGGCCGTCGGGATCCGGCCGGCGGTCGGCGGGTGGTGTCCGGGGGGATGGCGCTCACGTCGGCTCTGCCTCCTGATGCGGGTGACCTCGACAGCTCACGGCAGCGTACCCGGGGGGCGACGGCCCCCAGGCCCGCTTCCGGCCGGCCACCATACGGCCGTTCCCGCCGGGGCGCGGCCCACCCCGACGGGTTAGCCTGAACCCGAACCAAGGCGTTGTTTTCTGATCAACAGCGGAGCAATCAGGACGGAAAGGGAGAAGGGCGGCGCTCTCCATGGCGGTGGTCACTCCCCGGATCTTCGTCTCCCACCTCTCCGGCGTGGCCGTGTTCGACCCCAACGGCGATCAGGTCGGCCGCCTGCGCGACCTGGTCGTACTGCTCCGGGTCGGCGACCGCCCACCGCGGCTGCTGGGGCTGGTCGTCGAGGTGGTCAGCCGGCGCCGGATCTTCGTGCCGATGACCCGGGTGACGGGCGTCGAGTCCGGCCAGATCGTCACCACCGGCGTGGTCAACATGCGCCGCTTCGAGCAGCGGGCCTCCGAGACGCTGGTCTTCGGCGAACTGCTGGACCGACGGGTGCGGATGGTCGGGACCGACGAGGAGGTCACCGTGCTCGACATCGGCATCACCCAACTCCCGGCCCGCCGCGACTGGGAGATCGACAAGGTCTTCGTCCGGCGCGGCAAGGGCGGCCCACTGCGCCGCAAGGGCGAGGTGCTGACCGTCGAGTGGTCGGCGGTGACCGGCTTCTCCCTGGAGGAGCACGGGCAGGGCGCGGAGAGCCTGTTGGCCACCTTCGAGCAGCTTCGCCCCGCCGACCTGGCCGGCGTGCTGCACCACCTCTCCCCCAAGCGCCGCGGCGAGGTCGCCGCGGCGCTCGACGACGACCGGCTGGCCGACGTCCTGGAGGAGCTCCCCGAGGTCGACCAGGTCGAGATCATCGGCAAACTGAAGGACGAGCGGGCCGCCGACGTCCTGGAGGCGATGGACCCGGACGACGCCGCCGACCTACTCTCCGAGCTGCCCGAGGAGGAGAAGGAGCGCCTGCTGACCCTGATGCGCCCGGAGGAGGCCGCGGACGTCCGGCGGCTGATGTCCTACGAGGAGCGCACCGCCGGCGGCCTGATGACCACCGAGCCGATCGTGCTGCGCCCGGACGCCACCGTCGCGGACGCGCTGGCCCGGGTGCGCGACCCGGACCTCTCCCCCGCGCTCGCCGCCCAGGTCTACGTCTGCCGGCCGCCGGACGAGACCCCCACCGGCAAGTACCTGGGCCTGGTCCACTTCCAACGGCTGCTGCGCGACCCGCCGTTCACCCTCGTCAGCTTCATCGTGGACACCGACCTGCCGGCCCTGCGGCCGGACACCCCGCTGCCCGAGGTGACCAGCTACCTGGCCGCGTACAACATGGTCGCGGCGCCGGTGGTGGACGAGGGCGGGGCGCTGCTGGGCGCGGTCACCGTCGACGACGTGCTGGACCACCTGCTGCCGGACGACTGGCGGGAGGCCGGGCTGCACGGCCGCCCGCAGGCCCACGGCGGCACCGTCCGGGCGCGCGGAGAGGGTGCCGATGGGCGCTGAGGACCGGGAGAACGCCAAGGAGCGGCGGCTGCACGGCGCCTCGGCGGTGCGCCGGGGCGGCGCCGGAGAGCGGCACCGGGGGCCGGAGCCCCGGCCGCGGGCGCGGCTGGACCAACCGCGGGTGCCGCGCCGCACCTTCTTCCCCGAGTACGACCCGGAGGCGTTCGGGCGGCTCTCCGAGAAGATCGCCCGCTTCCTGGGGACCGGCCGCTTCATCGTCTGGATGACGGTCACCATCATCCTGTGGATCGGCTGGAACGTCACCGTCCCCGGCAACCTGCGGTTCGACACCTACCCGTTCATCTTCCTGACCCTGGCGCTCTCCCTCCAGGCGTCCTACGCGGCGCCGCTGATCCTGCTGGCGCAGAACCGCCAGGACAACCGCGACCGGATCACCCACGAACAGGACCGCAAGCAGAACGAGCGCTCCATCGCCGACACCGAGTACCTGACCCGGGAGATCGCGGCGCTGCGGCTGGGCCTCGGCGAGGTCGCCACCCGCGACTGGATGCGCTCCGAACTCGAAGAGCTGCTGCGGGAACTGGAGACGCGGCAGACCACCGACGGCGAGTTCCCGGAGCGTGCCGAACGCGACCGTTGAGGACCTTTTCCGGAGGCGCCCTCGACCGTCGTACCGCCCTCCCGTCTGGCGACCACCACCCCTTCGGGAGGCCCTTGGGGACGCCCTTCGTGCAGCCGTACTATCTGTGCATGGCAACAGACACGCCCCAGCCCAACGGCTCCGCGCCGAGCGAGGACGCGATCCGCGAAGCGCTCGCGACGGTCAACGACCCCGAGATCCACCGCCCCATCACCGAACTGGGGATGGTCAAATCGGTGGATGTCGCCGCGGACGGCTCGGTGGCGGTCGTGGTCTACCTCACCGTCTCCGGTTGCCCGATGCGGGAGACGATCATCAGCAGCGTCCGCGAGGCCGTGGAGCGGGTGCCCGGCGTCACCCGCGCCGGGGTCGAGCTGGAGGTGATGAGCGACGAGCAGCGGCGGGAGCTGGCGACGTCGCTGCGCGGCGGCACCGCCGAGCGCGAGGTCCCGTTCGCCAAGCCCGGCTCGCTGACCCGGGTCTACGCGGTCGCCTCCGGCAAGGGCGGCGTCGGCAAGTCCTCGGTCACGGTCAACCTCGCCGCCGCGATGGCCGCCGACGGCCTCAAGGTCGGCGTCGTGGACGCCGACATCTACGGCCACTCGGTGCCCCGGATGCTCGGCGCGGACGGCCGGCCCACCCAGGTCGAGAACATGATCATGCCCCCGTCGGCGAACGGCGTGAAGGTCATCTCGATCGGGATGTTCACCCCGGGCAACGCCCCGGTCGTCTGGCGCGGCCCGATGCTGCACCGCGCCCTCCAGCAGTTCCTCGCCGACGTCTACTGGGGCGACCTCGACGTCCTGCTGCTGGACCTGCCCCCCGGCACCGGCGACATCGCCATCTCCGTGGCCCAGCTCGTCCCCAACGCCGAGATCCTCGTCGTCACCACCCCGCAGCAGGCCGCCGCCGAGGTCGCCGAGCGGGCCGGTTCGATCGCCGTGCAGACCCACCAGAAGATCGTCGGCGTGGTGGAGAACATGTCCGGGCTGCCCTGCCCGCACTGCGACGAGATGGTCGACGTGTTCGGCACCGGCGGCGGCGAGCGGGTCGCCGAGGGCCTGACGCGGACCACCGGCGCGCAGGTCCCGGTGCTCGGCGCCATCCCGATCGACGTCCGGCTGCGCGAGGGCGGCGACGAGGGCAAGCCGGTGGTGCTCACCGACCCCGACTCCCCGGCCGGCTCCGCGATCCGCGCCATCGCCGGCAAGCTGGGCGGCCGCCAGCGCGGCCTGTCCGGGATGTCGCTGGGGATCACTCCGCGCAACAAGTTCTGACCCGCGCGCGGCCGCGCGCCGGTCGCGTACGGCACGGGAAAGGGCGGACCCTCGACGGTCCGCCCTTTCGTGTGCGCCGCGCGCGCCGCACAAAGGGGCGCGCGACGCCTCGCGCACGCCCCCCTGCGCGCGGGTGCTCAGCCCTCGTACGCGCTCAGGTCCTGGATCACCGAGAAGCCCAGCCCGTACGCGCTCATCCCGCGCCCGTAGGCGCCGAGGTGCACCCCGTCGGCGCCCTCCGGACCGTCCTCACCGGACGTCCCGGCAAGCACCCAGCCGTACTCGGACTCCCGGTAGCAGAACGGCGTCGACACCCCGTCCACCGGGAGCATCAGCTCGCTCCAGCCGTCCCCGCCGAGGTCGTCGGCCAACTCCCAGGCCAGCATGGTCTGCTGGTCCAGCCAGTCCTGGCGCAGCGTGCGGTCCATCTGCGTCGGCCAGGTGTGGGCGAGGAGGCCGGAGCCGGCCAGCCAGGCCGCCGTCGAGACCGAGGTGGCCTCCAGGACACCGGTGCCGTCCGCGCTGCGCCGCACGGGCCGGCTGGCAACCGTCACCACCACCGCGAACCGCTCGTCGTCCTGGCACTCCACCTTTATGCTGGGCTCCGCGCCGTGGCCGGTCGCGCCGTGCTCGACGGTGCCGTCCGCGGCCGTGCCAACCTGCATCAACCACCGCGGCCCGGTGAACGCCTCATCGAGGCCGTACCACGGGAACGCGGCCAGCAGATAGCCGTCGGCCTTCCGGCCGGTATCGGCGGGCACCTCGTGGGTGACTGTCCGACTCGTCGTCTCCATCTGCGCGGAGCCTCCTCGTTGCCCTGCGTCGTGGGCGGCCCGCCCCCCTCAGGCGACCTCACCCCGGACACCGGGAGCATAGCCAGTGGGGTCAACACAGCCGGGCATACGAGATTCTCAGGTCGCGTCGGCGTCGAACGGCGGCGGCTCGCGACGGGAGGCGTCCGCGCTCTTGGTGAACATGTCCGGACGGCCGGCGGAGGAGGCCGTCGGCTCCTTCGAAAGGTTCACCGAGGAGCCGGCCGCGGCGGCGGCCGCGGAGCGGGGCGCGGTGGACTCCCGGACCGCGTCGGTGACGTCGGTCATCTCCTTCTTCAGGTCGAAGCCCTCGCGCAGCTCGGCGAGCTCCTTCAGCCCGTACTCGTCCTTCTCCAGGACGTGCTTGCGGACGAAGTTCTTCGGCTTGAGGTCCTCGAACTCGAAGTCCTTGAACTCCGGACCGAGCTCGTCGCGGATGTCCTGCTTGGCGCTGTCGGAGAACTCCCGGACCTTCCGGATGAAACCGGTCGCGTCCTGGATGAGCTTGGGCAGCTTGTCCGGCCCGAACAGAAGCACCGCGAGGACGACGATCGCAATCAGCTCTAGGGGTCCTATGTCGAAGAACACCTTGCAGCTCCTTGGGTTATCCGCGGCCTTCGGGGGCCTTTGGGCCAGGCCGCCTCTCACGGTACCTGGCCCCCGGCGTCGGACGGGAGTCGCCCGTCCCAACACCGTACAAACGATCAACCCTGCGTGGCGGAACCCAGTGTCAGCCGGACGGACCGCTGCGCGTCGCCCCGCTGGACCGTCAGCGTCAGCACGTCGCCGGGCCGGTGGCTGCGGACCTTGATGATCAGCTCCTCGCCGCTGTGCACCGGCGCCCCGTCCACCTCGGTGATCACGTCGCCCGGCTGAAGGCCGGCCTTGGCGCCGGGGCCGCCGGGGGCGACCGCCGGCGCACCGCCCTTGCCGTCCTCGCTGACCCGGGCGCCGTCGCCGGCGTACTCCATCGCCAGCGTGACCCCGAGCACCGGGTGGGTGGCCCGGCCGGTGTTGACCAGCTCCTCGGCGACGCGCTTGGCCTGGTTGATCGGTATGGCGAAGCCCAGGCCGATGCTGCCGCCCTGGCCGCCGCCGTCCAGCCCGCCGGTGCCGCTGTCGGCCGCCCGGATCGCGCTGTTGATCCCGATCACCCGGGCCTTGGCATCCACCAACGGGCCGCCCGAATTACCCGGGTTGATGGGGGCGTCGGTCTGCAGCGCGTCGACGTACGACACATCGCTGCCGTCCGGCTTCTTGCCGCCCGCGGTGATCGGGCGCTGCTTGGCGCTGATGATCCCGGACGTCACGGTGTTGGCGAGGTCGTAGGGCGCGCCGATGGCCACCACCGGGTCGCCGACCTGCGCCGCGTCGGAGTCGCCGAGGGCGAGCGGGTGCAGCCCGGTGACGCCGCGGACCTGCACCACCGCGAGGTCGTAGCCGCCGTCCCGCCCGATGACCTTGGCCTTCGCGGTCTGTCCGCCGCTGAACGTCACCGATATCTCGCCACCGGTCCCGGCCGGCTCGACGACGTGGTTGTTGGTGAGGATGTGGCCCTGTCGATCGAGCACGAAGCCGGTGCCGGTGCCCTGTTCGGCGTTGCCGCGGACGTGCAGGGTGACCACGCCGGGCAGCGCCGCCCTGGCGATCCCCGCGACGCTCTCCGGGCTGCGGCCGCCCGCGTCCCCGGCCGCCTGCGGCAGCTTGAGGTCGTCGAGGCCGCCGTACCGCTCGACGTACGCGCCGGCGACCCCACCGACGCCGCCCGCGAGCAGCGCCAACGCCACGGCGGCGGCCGCCAGTCGGGCTCGTCGGCCGCGCCGCCGCGGCGCCCGCGGGTCCGGGGCGCCCGGTGCCACCATCGGGCCACCGGGGCGGGGCGCGCTCCAGGGGTCGTAGTGCTGCCACGCGCCGGGCGCGGTCGGGGGCGCGGGGCGGGGGCCGCCATCGCCGGGGTGCGGGACGAAGCCACCGGCGGCGGGCTCGGCGGCCGTGCCGGGGGCGTACGCCGGCTTCGGCGCCACGGCCCCTGCCTCGGGCGGGAGTTCGGCCTCGCGCGAGGTGACGGGGGCCGGCGCCACTCCGCTGGGCACCGCGGTGCCGTGCGCCGGCGTCGGCCGCTGGACGAGCGGCGCGGGCGCCCACGGTCCGGGACCGCCGTACGGGGGCGTCCCGTAGGGGTCCTCGGGGTGCAGCGGCTGCTGCCGGGGGGCGGCGGCCGGGGCGTCAACAGGGGCGGCACCGGTGGGCGGCTCCGCGGAACCGGCCGCGGGCACGGGGCGCGGGTTGGGGCGGGAGCCGTCGACCGCGGGCTCGGTGCCCTGAGCCGGCCCGCGCTGCTCGGGGACGTGGGCGGGCACCGCGCCGAGCACCACGGTCGCGGCGGGGCGCTCGGGGGTGGCGGGGGCGTTCTCGGTCGAACGGCCTTCGGCCGGACGGTCCTTGGCCAGACGCACCTCGGTCGGACGACCCTCGGCCGCGTCGCCCGTTACCCGCTCCCGCTCGCCCGGAGTGCCCGACGCCGTGCGCTCCCCTGCGGGAGCCGATCCGGATGCCTCCGCCGCCGGGGCCGTCAACTCGCCGCCGGCTTCGGCCACTTCGGCGGTCCTGGCGGTGTCGACGGCATCGGCGCCGTCGGTCTGGGCACCGCGGGCGTCCCGGGCGGCCTCGGCGGGCGGGGGCGCGTCCGTCGCCGGCCCCGCCGCCATGGGCGCCGTCGTGGGCCGCGGCGGGCCGACGACCCAATCGCCCGACGGCTCCGCGCCGGAGGCACCGTCCGCCGGCTCCCCGGCCCCGCCCCCGACGGGCTGTCCCGGCCCCGGAACCGGCTCCGGCCGGCTCCACCACTTCAGCTTGGGCCCGGCGCCCTTCGCGTCGTCCATGCTCTCCCCAACACTTCACCCGCGCCCCAGCGCGGCCACCTACGGCCCGTCCGACGACGGGCCCCGCGGCACGCGCCCCGGGCAGGGACGCGCCACCCGAGAAGGGATTCAACCAGTTCCGGGCGGTGACGTGCGCGGTCCGGTCAGTGCGGGCCGGAGGCCGCCTGGCTGCTGCCGCCGTCGGAGCCGAGCGCCGGCCGCATCGGCGCCAACGGCGGCAGCGGCGACGGGACGTGGTGGATCGGGACCTCGGCGCTGACCGAGAGCTGGGCGAAGCGGTCCTCCGTCGGCGGGGCGGTGGCGGCGATCAGCGGCGAGATCCCGAAGCGGCCCGGCAGCGGGCCGAACGCCGGCACGGCGTCCGTGGGACGGCCCGCGGAGGGTGCGAACAGCGACATCGGGCTCGGCGCGGGGGCGCCGGTCGGATCGCTGGCGGCGGGCCAGGAACCGGGCCGGGGCTCGTCCGTGGCCAGCGGCCCCTCGTCGCCGACGAACGGCACGGCGCCGGCCGCGGGGTTGGCGTTGAGCGGGGTGACGGCGGTGCCGTTGCCCTCGGCGCGCGGGCCCGGGACGTCGACGGCCGCCTCCAACGGGAGGGCACCACCGAGCGCGAACGCCGCCAGCGACACCGCGCCGGCCGCCGCGAACGCGAGCCGGCGCCGCTGCGGGGTGCCGCGCTCCGGCTCGTGCACCCGGAAGCCGCGCGCCCGGGGCTGTGCGGAGACGGCCGCCATCGCGGGACCGAGGTGCCGCTCCGACGGGACGTAGCCGAACGCACCGTCGCCGCGGGCGAATTCGCCCCGGCCGAAGGTGCCGTTGCCGAGCCGGCTGCCCGGACCGCCCGGCTCACCGCCGGGCAACTGCTGAAGGCGCGCCAGCAGTCCCTCGGAGGGCCCGGGGGACAGCGCCTGCGCGAACACGTTTTTCAGCCGACGCTGCGCATCGGCCTCCGCCTTGCACTTCCCGCACGTCGCCAGGTGCGCCAGCACCCGTTCTCGTGCGTCGTGCCCCAGTTCACCGTCGACCAGGGCTGCCAGGCGGTCGCCGAGATGTTGCTCGGCGGGGGACGGACCGCCACTGCCGCTCACGCGATTCCGACCTCCCTACTGGGCACCACGGCCAGGGCACGCCGCTCGTCGCGCTCCTCACGCTCCTCCGCCCGCGCCTCGGGCGAACGGTGCTTGAGCGCCTTGCGCAGATGGGAGCGGCCCCGGTGGATCCGGCTGCGGACCGTGCCCAACTTGACGCCGAGGGTCGCGGCGATCTCCTCGTACGACAGGCCCTCGATGTCGCAGAGCACCACGGCGGCCCGGAACTCCGGCGCGAGGGTGTCCAGCGCGTGCTGGACGTCCGCGTCGAAGTGGGTGTCGTCGAACTGCTGCTGCGGCGCCGGCTCACGACTGGGGAGCTTCTCGGCGGCGTCGTCACCCAGCGCGTCGAAGCGGATGCGCTGACGGCGACGGACCATGTCCAAGAAGAGGTTGGTCGTGATGCGGTGCAGCCAGCCCTCGAAGGTGCCGGGGGTGTACGACGACAGCGAGCGGAAGACGCGGACGAACACCTCCTGCGTGAGGTCCTCGGCGTCGTGCTGATTGCCGCTGAGGCGGTAGGCGAGGCGGTACACCCGGGCACTGTGGGTACTGACGATCTCCTCCCAGGTGGGCGGAGACCACGCCTGCGCGTCCGCGTCGGCGGCGAAGGTCGCGGTGGGCGCGTCGGCGATGGGGGCCCCTCCCCTGGCCCTGGGGCCGTGAGGGCGGAAACGGTCAGCGGTGTTGGTCACGGATTTCGGCCCGGCGAACGACCGTCGCAAGCGCCTGCGCACCCTTCGGTCACCCGCCGCAGCCGCACCTCCCCTGGTGGCTCTGGTGGTGTCCAGTAGAGCCCCTACCATATCCACCTCGCCCGTTAGCTCCGGATAAGCAGTTTTGACCAGCATTTGGTGTGGCTTCTCGTCCTGCCGCGGCTCTCGCCCGGCCTCTTGCGCGGTATCCACCGGTGCGTCCCCCCGTTCTTCCCCCTGCCCCCTCCTAACGCCCGGTCCCATCTGCGGGTTCCCGCGCGCAGCGGATACAGTCACGGTTGCGTCAACTACGGGGACAGGAGAGGGCCATTACCGGCAACCGGCAGACGAGCTTGGCATTCGCCGAGGCGTACGGCGCCGGGACCCTCGACGACGACGCCCACACCGCCCTGCTCTGGTGCCGCGACCGCGCCCGTGAGGTCGGCGTCCGCACCGTGACCGCCGGCGCCGGCGCCGCCCTGCGGCTGCTCGCCGCCACCGCGGACGCCAAGGCGGTCGCCGAGATCGGCACCGGCACGGGGGTGTCGGGCATCTACCTCCTGCACGGCATGCGCCCCGACGGCGTGCTGACCACCGTGGACCTCGAACCGGAGCGGCAGGCGTTCGCCAAGCAGGCGTTCCGCGCCGCGGGCTTCGCCGGCAACCGCGCGCGCTTCATCCCCGGCCGGGCGCTGGACGTCCTGCCGCGCCTGGCGGACGGCGGCTACGACCTCGTCTTCTGCGACGGCGACCCCATGGAGTACCTGGAGTACCTCGCTGAATCGTTGCGGCTGCTGCGGTCCGGCGGCCTCGTCTGTTTCCAGGGCGTCTTCGCCGACGGCCGGACGGTCGACTCGGCGGAGCAGCCCGACGAGGTACTGCGGGTCCGCGAACTGCTGCGGGCCGTACGGGAGAGCACCACGCTGGTGCCGGCGCTGCTGCCGGTCGGCGACGGGCTGCTCTGCGCGGTCAAGCGCGGCTAGCCGACCGTCCGCGCGCCCGCCCGCACCGCCGCCCGGGGCGGCGTTCCGGCATACGAAACGGCCCCGGCACGCGGCGCGCCGTAGTGTGGCGCGCCGCGTGCCGGGGCCGGGGTGTCCGGCTGGAGCTACCGGGATGTCCCGAAGAGCCGCAGCGGTGGTACCGCCCGCGTCAGACGGTGACCTTCTCCAGGGCCTCACCCAGGGCCTTGGCCTCGTCGGGGGTCAGCTCGACGACGAGTCGACCGCCGCCTTCGAGCGGAACGCGCATGACGATGCCCCGCCCCTCCTTGGTCACCTCGAGCGGGCCGTCGCCCGTCCGCGGCTTCATGGCCGCCATGCTCGTTCCCCTTCCTGAAACCAGCTCATCTCAGCCGACGGCCTTGATAGGCGCGTGTCACCGGCGTCGAACACATTGCTTCTAGGCCATTATCCCGCATCGAACGACCCGATGACCAACATCAGGGGGCATCCCTTTGGCAACGCGCTCCCGCAAACCCACCCAATTCGGGGAGCCGGCTGCGATACTTCGCCGCTCTTCACCACCCGGCACGCCCGCATTCTTTGACGTACGTCACATGTCGAGGGCGGATGATCTCCGGCATCCTGAGCGCTGACTGCCGCTGCCGGGCAGCACCGAGCCACGACGGAGGGGACTCCCAACTATGGCCGACACCGTGCTCTACGACGTGACCGAGGGACTGGCGACGGTCACCCTCAACCGCCCCGACGCCATGAACGCGCTGAACACGGAGGCGAAGGTCGCGCTCCGCGACGTCCTTGCCGAGGCCGCCGCCGACCCGGCGGTGCGGGCGGTGCTGCTCACCGCCACCGGGCGCGCCTTCTGCGTCGGACAGGACCTCAAGGAGCACATCGGGCTGCTGGCCGAGGACCGCAAGAGCGGCGGCGGGCGCACCATGAACACCGTGCGGGAGCACTACAACCCCATCGTCACGGCGCTGGCGGGGATGCCCAAGCCGGTGGTGGCCGGGGTCAACGGGGTCGCCGCGGGCGCCGGCGCGGGCTTCGCGCTGGCCGCCGACTACCGAGTCGTCGCCGACACCGCCTCGTTCAACACCTCGTTCGCGGGCGTGGCGCTGACCGCGGACTCCGGGGTGTCCTGGACGCTGCCGCGGCTGATCGGCCACGGCCGCGCCGCCGACCTGCTGCTCTTCCCGCGCTCGATCCCCGCCCAGGAAGCCTACGAACTGGGCATCGCCAACAAGGTGGTGCCCGCCGACGAACTGGCGGCGGAGGCGGCCGCGGTGGCCCGCCGGCTGGCCGAGGGGCCGACCGCCGCCTACGCCGCGCTCAAGGAGTCGCTGGCCTACGGCGCCGGCCACTCGCTCACCGAGACCCTGGAGAAGGAGGACAAACTCCAGGTCCGGGCCGGGGCCTCGGAGGACCACCACCGCGCGGTGGAGGCGTTCGTCAAGAAGGAGAAGCCGGTCTTCGTCGGGCGCTGACCGGGGCCCGCCGCTCCCGGTGGACGGCGGGCCGGGCCGGCGCTCAGCCGGCCGCCGCCTCCACCTCCGCGCGCACATGGCAGTCCGCGAGGTGGTCGTTGACCAGGCCGCACGCCTGCATCATCGCGTAGGCGGTGGTGGGGCCGACGAACCGGAAGCCGCGCTTCTTGAGGTCCTTGGCGAGCGCGGCGGACTCCGGGGTCGTCGGCTGCACGTCGCCGACGGTGTGCGGCACCGGGCGGCCGGCGCGGGTCGGGGCGTGGGACCAGATCAGGGCGTCGAGCTCGCCGGGGCCCAGCTCGACGGCGACCTTGGCGTTGGCGATCGTCGCGGCGATCTTGGCACGGTTGCGGATGATGGCCCGGTCGACCAGGAGCCGCTCGGCGTCCGCGTCGGTGAAGCGGGCCACCTCCGCGATGCGGAAGCCGGCGAACGCGGCCCGGAACCCCTCGCGGCGCCGCAGGATGGTGATCCAGGACAGCCCGGACTGGAACGCCTCCAGGCTCATCCGCTCGAAGAGCGCGTCGTCGCCGTGGATCGGCCGGCCCCACTCCGTGTCGTGATAGAGCCTGTAGTCGGCCATCTGCTCCGACTCCATCCCCCACGGGCAGCGCGGGACGCCGTCCGGCGCCGTCACCACTCCGCTCATTGCTGACCCTCCCCTTCCGCGCCCTCGGCGCGACCGTCTCCGTGCTCCGCGCGGCCGGGGGTTTCCGGTCCGTCGCTCCTCGTCGCACCGCCCGGCGCCTCGTCGGCCCCGGGTCGCCCTGGCTCCTCGGCGGGCACGGGCGGCGCGCCCTCTATGAGACCCGGTCCGCCCATGGCCGCGGCATGGGCGCCGGCCAGCGCGGCCTCCAGCTCGGCGATCCGGGCGTCCCGCTCGGCGAGCTCGGCGCCGACGCGGTCCAGGACGTCGTCGACGTCGTCCATGCGGTAGCCGCGGACGGCCACCGGCAGTCGGACGGCCTCCACATCGGCCCGGGCCAGCGGGCGGTCCTGGGGCAGCGGGTCGTACAGCGCCGTGGGCTCGGCGTCGCGCAGCCCGCCCCCCTCGCCGCCGGCGTCGCCCCCGCCCACGACGACGAGCGTGACCGCGGCCACCACCACGACCATCGCGATCAGCATGAACCAGAACACGACCATCTCCCCGGACTTCAAGTGCCTGCACCGATCGTGCCATGCGGGTCTGACAGTTAGGGTCGCTGCCGGACCATGGAGAGGGAGTCAGGAAATGCTGCGGCTGGGAAAACGCGAGTTCGGAGCGCATGAGCCGGTGATCATGGCGATCGTCAACCGGACGCCGGACTCCTTCTACGACCAGGGGGCGACCTTCCATGACGAGCCCGCGCTGGACCGCGTGGCGCAGGCGATCGACGACGGCGCCGCGATCATCGACATCGGCGGCGTCAAGGCCGGCCCCGGCGAGGAGGTCGACGCCGAGGAGGAGGCCCGCCGCACGGTCGGGTTCGTGGCCGAGGTGCGCAGCCGCCACCCCGACGTGGTGATCAGCGTCGACACCTGGCGGCACGAGGTCGCCGAGGCGGTGTGCGAGGCCGGCGCGGATCTGCTCAACGACGCCTGGGGCGGGGTCGATCCGCGACTGGCCGAGGTCGCCGCCCGGTACGACGTGGGCCTGGTGTGCACCCACGCGGGCGGCGTCGAGCCGCGCACCCGGCCGCACCGGGTGGTGTACCACGACGTGATGGCCGACGTGCTGCGGGTGACGCTCGGACTGGCCGAGCGGGCCCGGGAGTTGGGCGTGCGACGGGACGGGATCCTGATCGACCCGGGGCACGACTTCGGGAAGAACACCCGGCACAGCCTGGAGGCGACCCGGCGGCTCGGGGAGATGGTGGAGACGGGCTGGCCGGTGCTGGTGTCGCTGTCCAACAAGGACTTCGTCGGCGAGACGCTGGACAAGCCGGTCAAGGAACGGGTGTTGGGCACCCTGGCGACCACCGCGGTCTCCGCCTGGCTCGGCGCCCAGGTCTACCGCGTCCACGAAGTCGCCGAGACCCGGCAGGTGTTGGACATGGTGGCCTCGATCGCCGGTCACCGGGAACCGGCGGTGGCCCGGCGCGGGCTGGCCTGAAGGGCGCGCCCCTGGGAGCCCTCGGGGGCTGCACTAGGGGGCGTGCGAACGGATCCCGTAGGGGATGGCCGCGCCCCCTGCGGGGCCACAACGGGCCGGGGGTGGGCGGTATTCCCGCTGGGGGCGGGCGGCCACCCGCCCCCAGCCATGGCCCCTCGGGCCGGCGCTAGATCCCGACCTCCTTGGTGACCAGGGCGATCGCCTCGTCCACGTCGTCGCTGAGGTGGAACAGCTCCAGGTCGTGCGGCGACGCCTTGCCCTGGGCCACCAGGGTCTCGCGCAGCCAGGAGACCAGCCCGCCCCAGTACTCCGAGCCGAACAGCACGATCGGGAAGCGGGTGACCTTGCGGGTCTGGACGAGGGTCAGCGCCTCGAAGAGCTCGTCGAGGGTGCCCAGTCCACCGGGGAGCACGACGAACCCGCGGGCGTACTTCACGAAGCAGGTCTTCCGGACGAAGAAGTAGCGGAAGTCGACGCCGAGGTTCACGTACCGGTTCATGCCCTGCTCGAAGGGGAGCTCGATGCCGAGCCCGACGGAGGTGCCGCCGGCCTCGAAGGCGCCCTTGTTGGCGGCCTCCATGGCCCCCGGGCCGCCGCCGGTGATCACCGAGAAGCCGGCCGCCACGAGCGCGGCGCCGATCCGCACCCCGGCCTCGTACTCGGCCGTGCCGCGCGGCGTGCGGGCCGAGCCGAAGACGCTCACCGCCGGCCCCAGCTCGGCCAGCGCGCCGAAGCCCTCGACGAACTCCGACTGGATCCGCATCACGCGCCAGGGATCGGTGTGCACCCACTCGGAAGGACCTTCGGAGTCCAGCAGTCGCTGGTCCGTCGTCGTACCGGTCTGCACCTGGTCGTGCCGGCGCAGTACGGGACCCAGCCGCTGCTCCTCGGGGACGGGGGCTCCCTCGGGGTTGGCCATGACGTGCTCCCTCCGCTGACAGATCGTTTGCCACTTCAGCGTAGATCGGCCGGTGTGACCGGGAGGGGAATTCGACTGGTATGCGAGCGGACGGCAACGGGGCCGTCCGCTCCCGGACGGCCCCGTTGATCAGCCGCTGACCTGCCGCGTCCGTCAGGCCGCCGGGCCGCCGGTCAGCCAGGCGCGCAGCCGCTCCTCGCAGTGCAGGATGTGGTCGACCGCGACCCGCTCGTCCTTCTTGTGGGCCAGCAGCGGGTTGCCGGGCCCGTAGTTGACGGCCGGGACGCCGAGGGCGCTGAAGCGGGAGACGTCGGTCCAGCCGAACTTGGGCCGCGCGGCGCCGCCGACCGCGGTCATGAACGCCTCGGCCGCCGGGTGCGACAGCCCGGGCAGCGCCCCCGGGGAGTGGTCGTCGACGATGAACTCGTCCACGGGGCAGTCGGCGAAGACCTCGCGTACGTGGGCCACCGCCTCCTCGGCGCTGCGGTCGGGCGCGTAGCGGTAGTTGACGGTGACGGTGCACTCGTCCGGGATGACGTTGGTGGCCACCGCGCCCTGGATGCCGACGGCGTTGAGGCCCTCCCGGTATTCCAGGCCGTCGATGACCGGGCGGCGCGGCTCGTAGGCGGCCAGCTTCGCCAGGATCGGGGCGGCGGCGTGCACCGCATTGGCGCCCATCCAGGCGCGCGCGGAGTGGGCGCGCTCCCCCCGGGTGCGCAGCAGCACCCGCAGGGTGCCCTGGCAGCCGCCCTCCACCTCGCCGTCGGTGGGCTCCAGGAGGACGGCGAAGTCGCCGGCCAGCCAGTCGGGATGGGCCTCGGCGACCTTGCCCAGGCCGTTGAGGTGCGCGGCGACCTCCTCGTTGTCGTAGAAGACGAAGGTGAGGTCCCGGTTGGGCGCGGGGACGGTGGCGGCCAACCGGAGTTGGACGGCGACCCCGGACTTCATGTCGGAGGTGCCGCAGCCCCACAGGACACCCTGGTCGTCCAGGTGGGAGGGGACGTTGTCGGCGATCGGCACGGTGTCGAGGTGCCCGGCGAGCACCACCCGCTCCGCGCGGCCGAGCTGTGTGCGGGCGACGACGTTGTTGCCGTACCGGTCGACGGTCAGGTGCGGCAGGGCGCGCAGGGCGTCTTCCACGGCGTCGGCGAGGTCCTTCTCGGTGCCGCTCACGGACGGGAAGTCGACGAGCCGGGCGGTCAACGCGGCGGCGTCCAACGACAGGTCAAGGCCGGTGTGAGTAGAGCGCTCCATGGGGCCGACCCTATCGGCAGCCCTCCGGTACGTTGTGCTGCGTGTCCGCCCAGCCCGTTTCCCCCGCCCGTCGCACCCGTCTGTGGCGCACCGCCGCGGCCTTTGTCGTCCTCCTCGGGGTGGTCGCGTATCTCCTGGTGCAGTACCTCACCAGCGGCCCCGGGGCGCCGCACTGCACGGTGCGCGTCCAGGGTGGCGGGGATCCCTACGAGCTCACGCCCGAGCAGGCCGCGAACGCCGCGACGATCTCCGCGGTGGCGGCCTCGCGCGGGCTTCCCGAGCGGGCGGTGACGATCGCACTGGCGACCGCGATGCAGGAGTCCGGGCTGCGCAACATCAATTTCGGCGACCGGGATTCGGTGGGGCTTTTCCAGCAGCGGCCGTCCCAGGACTGGGGCACCGTGAAACAGATCATGGACCCGGTCTATGCGTCCGGGGAGTTCTACCGTCATCTGGCGAAGGTGCCGGGGTATTCCCGGCTGCCGCTGACCGTCGCCGCGCAGAAGGTGCAGCGCAGCGGTTATCCGCAGGCGTACGCCAAGCACGAGGCGAATGCCACGCTGCTCACCGGGGCGTTGACCGGCCGCAGTGCGGACGCGCTGAGCTGCACGGTGAGCCACCCCGTGGACAGCCCGGGGCCGGACGGCGCGGCGAAGGTCAGGGAGAAGCTGGTGCGGGAATTCGGGCCCGAGGTGCTGCCGCGGACGGTGGGCGCCGGTGGGCGGTCCGCGACGTCGGGGCGGAGCGTGACGGTGCCGGTGCAGCCCGACGGGTTCCGCACGGCGGCCGAGGGCGACACCGTGCAGCGCGGCTGGCAGTTGGCGAACTGGGCGCTGGCGCACGCCACCGACCTGCACATCGAGCAGATCTCCTATGCCGGGCGGACGTGGACGGCGGCCGACTCGGGCAAGGGCTGGCAGGGCCCGGCGGCGCCCGACGGCGCGGCGGAGTCGGTGCGGATCGTCACCGCGCGCTAGGGGTGTTGGGCCCGGTCGCACGGGCTCGACCGGCAATCCTTTTTCCCCGCACGGAATTTCACCTGCCCGCGACCGTATCCCCAGCCAATTCCCGTGCGTTTTACGGTCCGTGACGTTTCCGCACGGCATCGGCACGCATGCATATTGCCGCTCTTTAACGAGGGCGGATTATGTGACACGTTGCCAACTCTTTACCGGTGTTCGCCGCAACCTTCGGGCACCTGACGCGGTAATCAGGGCGTCCGTCCGCCCTGCGGACATGGCACATCTGTCAGAAGTACGAGTCCTTCTCCGTAAAAGGAGCACCATGTCCCTCCCCGTTACGCGTCGGATCGCCCGAGCCGCCCTGCTGGTCGCAGCGGGCGCCGCTCCCGTGGTCACTGCGGCCGGATCCGCGAGCGCCGTGGACCTGCCGCCCAAGGGCAACGAGCTGGGCGGACTGAGCACGCTGGACTCCGCGAACACCAGCAAGACTCTGGACAACACCGCCCGGACCGGCGTCGGCGTGGTCAACGCGACGGGCAACGAGGCCGCGCGCACCCTCGCGCCGGCGCTGGTGAAGACCCTGGGTCCGGTCGTCGAGCAGGCCGCCCCGGTCACCAAGGACACCGCCCACAAGGCGGGGGACGTGGCCCGCCCGGTCGTGAGGGACGGGGTCTCGACCGACGCGCTCGCCGCCGAGGTGGCCAAGCGTCTGCTGGACTCGCCCGACGGGCTGCTCAAGCCGGCCGCCGGCCTGCTCGGCGGGCTGCCGCTCGGCGGCCGGTGAGCAATCGCTCCACCACACACCGCGCGACGCCGCGGGGGCCCGGGGAGAACGCCTCCCCGGGCCCCCGTGCGTTCAGCGCGTCACCGGCTCAACTCCCGGACAGCCGGCGCACCGCGGCCGCCACGCGCTCGTCGGTGGCGGTGAAGGCGATCCGGACGAAGCGCCCGCCCGCGGCGCCGTAGAACTCGCCGGGGGCGACCAGGATGCCGCGCTTGGCGAGGTCGCCGACGGTGTCCCAGCAGGGCTCGTCGCGGGTCGCCCAGAGGTAGAGCGACGCCTCGCTGTGCTCGATGCGGAAGCCCGCGGCCTCGAAGGCGGTGCGCAGCGCGGCCCGCCGGCGGGCGTAGCGCTCGCGCTGCTCGGCGACGTGGGCGGTGTCGCCGAGCGCCGCGACGGTGGCGGCCTGGACCGGCGCGGCCATCATCATGCCGCTGTGCTTGCGGATCTGGAGCAGGTCGCCGAGGACCGCGGAGTCGCCCAGCAGGAACGCCGAGCGGTAGCCGGCGAGGTTGGAGCGCTTGGAGAGCGAGTGGACGGCGACGAGGCCCTCATAGGAGCCGTCGCAGACGTCCGGGTGCAGGACGGAGACCGGCTCGGCGTCCCATCCCAGTTCGAGGTAGCACTCGTCGCTGACGACCAGCACGCCGTGCTCGCGGGCCCAGGCGACGGTGCGGCGCAGCTCGTCGACGGTGAGCACCCGACCGGTGGGGTTGGAAGGGGAGTTGAGCCAGAGCAGCTTCAGGCCGGCCGGGTCGAGGGCGGTCGGCTCGTCGTAGGCGACCGGCTCGGCGCCGGCCAGGCGGGCGCCTACCTCGTAGGTGGGGTAGGCCAGCCGCGGGTAGGCGACCTTGTCGCCGGCGCCCAGGCCCAGTTGGGTCGGCAGCCAGGCGACGAGCTCCTTGGAGCCGACGACCGGGAGCACGTTGGGGTGGGCGAGGTCGGGGGCGCCGAGGCGGTCGGCGGCCCAGCCGGTGAGCGCGTCCCGGAGCGCGGGGGTGCCCCACACCGTCGGGTAACCGGGGCTGTTGGCGGCGTCGGTGAGCGCCTGCTGGACCAGCGCGGGCACCGGGTCGACCGGGGTGCCGACGGAGAGGTCGACGATGCCGTCGGCGTGCGCGGCGGCGGTCGCCTTGTACGGCTCCAGGCGGTCCCAGGGGAAAGCGGGAAGACGCTCGCGAAGCGACTGGCGGGGGGAGACTGCGCCCACGGTGCTCTCTTTCTCGTACGGGCCTGCTCGCGGGGTGACGCCGGGGACGCCGGGACGCGAAAACGCCTCGGTCCCGTACGGCGTGGCCGTACGGGACCGGGCGGCGCCGTGCGGCCTTCCCCAGCTCGTGCCGGGGCTGCCCCAGCTACCTCGGAGGTGCGGGAGAGCGGGCCGGCTCCCCTCCGCCCCTCCGGGCGGTGTCGGTCAGTGGTCCTGGTTCTGCGGCGGCAGGGCGGCGATGAACGGGTGGTCGCGCTCGATCAGGCCGAGCTTGCTGGCACCGCCCGGGGAGCCGAGCTCGTCGAAGAACTCCACGTTCGCCTTGTAGTAGTCCTTCCACTCTTCCGGGGTGTCGTCCTCGTAGAAGATCGCCTCGACCGGGCAGACCGGCTCACAGGCACCACAGTCGACGCATTCGTCCGGGTGGATGTACAAGGACCGGGAGCCCTCGTAGATGCAGTCGACGGGGCACTCCTCGATGCATGCCTTGTCCTTGACGTCGACACAAGGCTGCGCGATGACGTAGGTCACGCTGTCGTTCCTCCTCGGTAGGGCCGGCGGACCGATCGGCGGTACCGCCGCTGGGCGCGCGGGAGCGCGGCGTCGTCGATGCCCGCCACCTAGTATCTCCGTTCCCGGGCACGAGACGAACAAGAGGGGCGGTTAGAGAGCGATGGAATTCCTCGCCGGCGGTCGCGCGGAAGTCCGCATCACCCATGCTGACGTGGGCAAAAGGGTATCCGTCCGGCGTCTGACCGGGGCCGGTGCGGGGGCTGGGGCGTTCACGGACGCGGTCGGCGTTCTCACATCATGGGACGACGGTGTGCTGAGCATCACACGGCGCAGCGGCGAGTGCGTACGGATCGATGAATCTTCGCTGGTGGCGGGCAAGGTGGTGCCCGCGGCGCCGGCCCGGAGGAGGGGTCCGGCGGCCTCGGTGCGCGAGCTCCAGGAGGTCGCGGCCCGTGGCTGGCCGGCCGTTGAGACGGAACGTCTCGGAGAGTGGACGCTGCGGGCCTCCGGGGGCTTCACCCGGCGCGCCAATTCCGTTGTGCCGCTCGGTGACCCCGGTGTCCCGTTGGACGAGGCGCTGGCCCGGGTCACCCGGTGGTACGCAGACCGCGGGCTGCCCGCCCTGTTCACCGTCGCCACCGGGCGGGCCGACGCCGACGAGCACCTGGCCGCCGAACTGGCCACCCGCGGCTGGCGCGACGAGGCGCACACCTCGGTGCGGACCGCGGCGCTGGCACCGCTGGCGGACACCGCCGCGGACACCTCACGGGTGCTGCTCTCCCGGCAGCCGGACGCCGACTGGCTGGGCCTGTACAACCGGGCCGGGACGCCCACCGCGGACGCGCTGGCGGTGCTGACCGGCGGCCCGTCGGTCTGGTTCGCGCGGGTGCCGGCGCCGGACGGGGGCACCGAGGCGATCGGTCGGCTGGCCGTCGACGGGCGCTGGGCGGGCTTCGCGGCGGTGGAGACCGCCCCCGCGCGGCGGCGCCGGGGGCTGGCGAAACTGGTGATGGCGGCGCTCGCCGAGCGGGCCCTCGCCGAGGGCGCCTCCGCGGCGTACCTCCAGGTCGAGGCGGACAACGCGGGCGCGCTGGCACTGTACGACGGGCTCGGGTTCACCGAGCACCACGGCTATCACTACCGGCGCGGCCCGGCCGCCGGCGCGACCGGGGTCTGAGGGGGTGTCCGTCCGGTATGGGTGAGCGAGCGGAGCGCGGCGGGGAGCCGGGGCGGGACGCGGCGCGCGACGAACGGCGGCGGCAGTTCGCGGCGGCGGCCCGCGAGGAGCGGCCCGACCTCGCCCTGCTGTGCCTGCTGATCGGCGCCGAGGCCGACCCGTCCCTGGGCGAGGCCGGCATCGACGCGGCGCAGATCGAACTGGACCGGCTGGCCGGCGCGCTGCCCTACGCCCCGGCCGGCGGCCCCGGCGCCTGGGCCCGCAACCTCGCCGAACTGCTGGGCACCCGGCACGGTTTCGGGGGCTCGGCCAGCGACTACCGGCGACTCGCGTCGTCGCTGCTGCACGAGGTGGTGCGGCGGCGGCACGGCCTGCCGATCCTGCTGTCGGTGGTCTGGATGGAGGTCGCCCGGCGGGCCGGGGCGCCGGTCTACGGAGTGGCGCTGCCGGGCCACTTCGTCGTCGGGCTGGGGGATCCGGCCGGGCGGCACGTGCTGGCCGACCCGTTCGAGGGCGGGCGGCTGCTCACCGACCAGGACGCGGCGATGCTCGTCGCGGGGGCCACCGGCGAGGCGCTGACGCCGGGGATGCTCGCGCCGGCCGGCCCGTTGGAGATCGTCCAGCGGATCCTCAACAACATCCGGGCCTGGGCGCAGGCCCGCCCGGAGCACAGCGCGGTCCACCTGTGGGCGCTGGACCTGTCGTTGCTGCTGCCCAGCCATCCGGCGCGGCTGCGTCACGAGCGCGCCCGGCTCCTGGTGCAGCGGGGCGAATTCCTGGCCGGGGCAGCCGAGTTGGAGGAGTACGCGCAGGTGTTGGAGCCGGTCCAGCCGGCGGCCGCGACCGCTCTGCGGCAGGAGGCGGCGGCGGCCCGGGCCCGGCTCAACTGACCGGCCGGCGGCGCGCGGTCAGGCCGCCGCCGGGGCCTCGTCCGCGGAGGCACGACGGATGATCAGCAGCGTGGCGTCGTCCTTCAGGTCGCCGCCGGTGAAGTGCTCCAGGTCGGCGCGGAGCGTGCGGGCCAGGTCGGCGGGCTCCAGTTCCACCCGGGCGGCGATCCGCTCGGCCAGCGGGTAGAAGTGGCCGTCGGCGCTGCGGGCCTCGGTGACGCCGTCGGTGCACAGCACCACCCAGTCGTGCGGTTGCGGGCTGATCAGGACGCTCCGGCGCGGCTCGCGGCTCAGTCCGGCCAGCCCCAACGGGAGCCCGCCCTCACCCTCGGAGCGCTCGTCGACGTGGCCGTTGCGCACCAGGTAGTACGGGATGTGGCCGCAGGACAGGATGCGGGCCCGACCGGGGGCGCGGAGCTCCAACAGCAGCGCGGTGACGAAGCGCTCGTCGGTGCCCTCCTGCGCGGAGCGGGCGTTGTAGCGGGTCAGCGCCTGCTCCATCCGGCCCGCCACGCCCTCCAGCGACTCCTGGTACTGGGCCGCCTCGCGGAACGACGCCAGCACCTCCAGGCCCGCGCCGATCGCCGGCATGCCCTTGCCCTGAACGTCGCCGATCAGCAGCCGCAGCCCGTGCGGGGTCTCGACGGCCTCGTAGATGTCGCCGCCGACCCGGGCGCCCTCCTGGGCCGAGACGTAGAAGCC